>CALMAQ010000056.1 GCA_937859745.1 uncultured Verrucomicrobiota bacterium
GCGGAGAGCCGACCGGCAGCGCCGCCGCTACCGGGACGGCCGGGGCCACGCCGCCGGACTGGAGCAGGCTGGCCGTGGCGGGCAGCGTGCGGTAATAATCGAGCGTTTCGCCCGTGCGCTCCAGCTCGTTCTCGACGTGCTGGGAGAGGCTGCCCACCAGGGAACGGGCGTCGGCGACGATCTTCGATTCCACCGCCCGGCCGAGCACGGTGTAGGAATAATACGCGAGCAGGAACGAGGGCGTCCAGCCCACCAGGAGCACGCAAAGCGCCAAATGATAAGGCCGGAGACGGTGCATGAGGACGAACTTGGCGGGAGGCCCGGCGGCAACGCCGCGAGCAGCCCGCGCCTACTCTCCTACGCCCCGTCCGCTTGGGCAAGGCGCGGAGTTGTACCCCCGGTTGGCCCCACTCCCCCGAATGTACGTGCGGCGGGTTTGCTCTTGACGGTCCGGGAGAAAGCGCCATCATTTCGCCGAAAAATCAGAGCACACGCCTCTCTCTTTCTTTTCCTTTTGCACTATGTTTGGAACCCTTGGAGTTTCTTTGTGGACGCTGTGCTACCTGATCGTCCTGACCGGATTCTCGGCTTACGGGGTTCATCGCTGGCTGATGATCTATCTTTTCTTGAAGAACCGCTCGCGCGCCCCACGGCCCGCGCGGCAGTTCGAGCAACTGCCCATGGTCACGGTGCAGTTGCCGATCTTCAACGAACGCTATGTGGCCGAGAGGCTGCTGCGTGCGGTCAACGCGCTGGATTATCCCCGCGAACGGCTGGAGGTCCAAGTGCTCGACGACTCGACCGACGACACGCGCGAACTGATCGAGCGTGAGGTGGCGGCCCTGCGCGCCGGGGGCCTGGACATCCAGCTTCTGCAGCGCACGGACCGCACCGGGTTCAAGGCAGGGGCGCTCGAAAACGGCATGCGGCACGCCCGGGGCGAGTTCATCTTCATCCTCGACGCCGACTTCCTGCCCAGGGCGGACATCCTCCAGCGGACAGTCCATTTTTTCACCGATCCGCAGGTGGGGATGATCCAGACGCGCTGGGGCCACCTCAACCGCACATATTCCCTGCTCACCCGCGTGCAGGCGATGTTTCTAGATGGCCATCTGCTGCTGGAGCAGACGGCGCGCAGCCGCTCGGGCCGCTTCTTCAACTTCAACGGCACTGCGGGCCTGTGGCGGCGCTCGTGCATTGAGGAAGCCGGGGGCTGGCAGCATGACACGCTCACCGAGGATCTGGACCTCTCCTACCGCGCGCAGCTGGCGGGCTGGAAGTTCGTGTTCCTCTCGGACGTGGTCACCCCCGCCGAACTGCCAGTGGACATGAACGGCTTCAAGAGCCAGCAGCACCGCTGGACCAAGGGCTCCATCCAGACGTGCAAGAAAATTCTGCCGCGCATCCTGCGCAGCGACCTGCCCTGGAAGATCAAGCTGGAGGCAACACTGCACCTGACTTCCAACTTCTCCTACCTGCTGCTCGTTTGCCTGTGCGTGCTCCTGCAGCCGAGCACCCACGTTAGCAGCGGCTGGGTACGCCTTTTTCTCTTCGATATTCCTGTGTTCCTGAGTGCAAGCGTGTCGGTGGCGGTGTTCTACGTCTGCGCCCAGCGCGAATTGTACCCGCGTACCTGGATGAAGGAAATCCTGCTGCTGCCGCCCCTGATCGCGCTTGGCATCGGCCTGTCGATCAACAATGCTCGCGCCGTGCTGGAGGCGATCTTCAACCACGGGAGTGCCTTCGTCCGCACGCCCAAGTACGGGATCGAGGGCAACGGGGCCGCGCCCGTGCTCCAGACACAATCCTGGCGCACGAGCCGCTACCTGCCCCTGCGTTCGCTGCTACCTCTTTTGGAGCTTGGCTTCGCGGCGTATTTCACCTATTTCATTTACCGTGCCGCGGCCGATGGCCAGTATACGACGCTGCCATTCCTGGTCCTCTTCCAACTCGGGTTTTGCTACGTCGCTTGCTCGTCGCTGGCGCAATGGCTGCCGGTACGGGCGCGCGTGGTGCCGCCCGTGCTGCCAGTTTGATTTGAACGTTTCACTTCCACTCCCGTCTGATTGACCGTTTCCTCCGCATGGACGCCGCCGTCATTCGCCGATTCCTTTGCCTCCTTTCCTTACCGGCAGCCACCGCGCTGCTGGGTGCCTGCACGACTCCGCCGCCCGTCGCGGCTACGCGGAACCAGATTATCATCAGTGTCCGTGACCAGAAGCTGACCGTAGTCAAGGAAGATCACACCCGGGAAACCTTCCCCATTTCGACCTCCAAGTTCGGTCTGGGCGACCGCAATCGTTCCTACGAGACGCCGACCGGTCGGCTGGCGGTCGCCGCGAAGATCGGCGGCGGTGCTAGCCCCGGCACCGTGTTCCACGGGCGGATGAAAACGGGTGAGATCGTCAAGGTGGACGCGCCCGGGCGCGACGCCATCGTGACGCGCATCCTCGCCCTGCGCGGGCTGGAGGCGGACAACGCCAAGGCGTTCTCGCGCGGCATCTACATCCACGGCACGCCGGAGGAGCGCAATATTGGCCGGCCGACCAGCTACGGTTGCATCCGCATGCGCTCGCAGGATGTCATCAAGCTCTACGACATGGTAAAGGTCGGCGCGACGGTGCAGATCATCGACACGACGATGAACCAGGCCATCGCCTCGAACATCGTCCAGCCCGATCCCGGCCAGGCAGCCCCGGTGGCCCCCGCCGAGCAAGACTCGGCGAACGGGACGGAGGTGGCCAGCACCAGCGGAGCGACGAAGACCGTCGTCACGACCGGGAACAACGCTACGGGGGGTACGACGACCACGGTCACGACCAGCACCGCGCCCGCCGCGGCGGCCTCCGACGCGCGCAAGGTGACGGTCGTCACAAAGACCCAGCCCCCCGCCACGACTCCCGGCGGCAAGAAGGAATGGGCGGGCACGCCCACGAAGCTGCTCGCCAAGCAGGCGGCGGCGGAGGCCAAGGCCAAGAGCACCAAGCCGCCGGTCGGCGCGCCGAAGCCTTCGCCGGTCTCCAACGACGATGGGGGAGCTTCGTCCACGCTGCATCGCTCCTCGGTGGATTCGCTCTGAGCCTCCGGCCCGTAAGGCGCGGAGAAAAGCCGTTGACAGGAAGCCTCTGCCGCGCCAGTTTGGCGACCCTTTCCGTCCGTTTCTTAATCTCAGATCATGGCCAACACTAAATCCGCCGCCAAGCGCGCCCGTCAGACGATCAAGCGCGCCGCCCGCAACCGCAGCGTTCTCAGCGCGCTCAAGAGCCAAACCAAGCGCTCGCTGGGCCAGATTGCTGCGGGCGGCAATGACAAGGCAACCGCCCGGGCGGGCTATGTCGCGTTGGTGTCCGAACTGGACCGTGCGGCCAAGCGCGGCGTGATCCACCAGAATGTCGCCGACCGTCGCAAGAGCCGGTTGGCGAAGAAGATCGCCGCCCTGGCCTGAGCGGCCTGGGGTTTGGCCACAAAGGGCAAAAAAACACAAAGAAGGAAGCAGGGGATGTTCTACCGCTTCTGCCTTTGTTTCTCCGATGCACTTTGTGGCTTAGAAACTGCGGCCAGACTGCAGCCGCGCCTTGATGGTGCGCGCTTTTTCGAACGCGGTGTCCAGTGCCGGGGCTAGCACGCAGAAGTGGCCCATCTTGCGGCCGGGCTTGGCTTCCTCCTTGCCGTAAAGGTGCAGCTTGGCCCAGGGCTCGTCGAGCACGGCGCGCCAGTCCGGCGCGGCACCTTCCGGCCAGAGATCTCCGAGCAGGTTGACCATCACGACCGGACACAGCAGGTCCGGCGCGCCCAGGGGCAGATCGCACACCGCACGGACATGCTGCTCGAACTGGCTGGTCAGGCTCGCGTCGAACGTCAGGTGGCCAGAATTGTGCGGACGCGGGGCCAGTTCGTTGACGACCACCTCGCCACCGCGGGTCAGGAACATTTCCACGGCTAGCAGGCCGCGCACGTCCAGCGCCTCCGTGACGGCGCAGGCGAGTTCCCGCGCCCGCATTTGCACTTCCGGCGGCAGCCGCGCCGGGCAGAGCGTCACGTCGAGGATGTGGTGGGTGTGGACGTTCTCAAAAACGGGGAAGGGCAGCAGCTGGCCCTGCCCATTGCGAGCGCAGATCACGGAAAGTTCCGCCACGAACTCCACCCAGGCCTCGACCACGCCCCGCCGGGGTTCCCCCCCTGACCACTCGCGCCAAGCCTGCGAGAGGTCGGCCCCGGGCTCGATCTTGAGTTGGCCCTTGCCGTCGTAGCCGCTCTCGGCGGTCTTGAGTACGCATGGCGTCCCCAATTCCGCGACAGCGGCGGCTAGTCCGGCGGCGTCTGTGACCACGCGAAAAGCGGCGTGCGGGAAACCGTGCCGGTGCAGGAAAAGTTTCTCGCGCTCGCGGTGCTGGCAGATTTCGAGCACGGCCCAGCCCGGATAAACCGGACAGCCCCGCCCGACGGTCTGCAGCGCGGCGACGGGAATGTTCTCGAACTCGTAGCTGGCCACATCGACCGAGCACGCGAACCGTTCCAGCCCGGCGGGATCGTCGTACGCCGCGCCGAAAACCTGGTCGCAGACGGGGGCGGCGGGGGCGTCGTCCCCGGCGGGATCGTAGATGCTGACGCGGTATCCCAGGCGGCGGGCCGCCAGCGCGGTCATGCGCGCGAGCTGGCCGCCGCCGAGGATGCCGAGGTGGGAGCCAGGAGCGAACATCATGGCAGGACCATGCGCGATGATCCCGGCGGAACCCAAGCAAAATTCAGGGCCGGGAAGGTTGCCTGGCGTCCAGCCAGCCGATGACCAGCGCGTGCGGCACGGTCAGCGCGGAGAGCAGGATAAAATAGGCCGTGGTCCACCCGCCGCCATCCCGGGAAAGCGGCGGCCAGAGCCAGAGGATGAGCCCCAGTCCCAGCAGCGAAAGCAGGGTGAGCGGCAGTGTGCGTCGGTGGAAATCCAGGAGCGCTTGGCCGAGGGGCAGGCGCGGACCAGGATGCAGGAGCGACTCCACCCGCAGCAGATGCCGCCAGGCATGGAACGCCACCCAATAGCCGGTGAATCCGAGCAGGGGAGGGGTGAGCCAGAACAGGGCCGCCAGGAGGAAAGATTCCAGCGCGTGCCTGGCAAAACGACGCAGCCGCATGCTGCCGGGTTCCCTGGCGCACCGGCAGGATGCCCCCGCCAGACACCAGCCGAAGCCGAGGATCGCCAGCGGGAGCGCGAAGCGCAGCAGGCGGGGGACGGTCGCGTCCGCCGCGCCGTTGAGCGCCACGAACGGTTCCAGCAGCCGGGTGGCCTCGCCCGGATGGAAGGCCAGCGGCGCGCCGATGACCAGCAGGCCGCGCCCCCAGGCGAATAGCCACCAGGCGAGTCCGCGCAACGGGCGGCTGCCAGGGAGCAACACGGTGGCATCGGCGCTGCCGAAGTGCCAGACGGTCAGCACGAGGAAGCCCGCCAGCGCGAGTCCCGGCTGCCACCGCCAGAATGCGAGCGTCAACAGAGACGCCAGCACGTACCCGCCAAGCAGCAACGCCAGCGTCCCGCCCCGCCAACGTGCGCCCGCCGCCAGCCGCAGCACCCACCAGTCCGCCGAACCGTGGGGCAGCCCGCAGAGAAGGACGCTCGCTCCCAATGCCCACCGAGCCACGGTCTCCGAGGCCGTCGGACCGGCCAGACCACGCAGGGCGAGACAGGCCAGCGCGGCGCACCAGGGCAGCGCGTACCACGGCCACGCCCCCCGCCACCGGCCTGGTGACGTGGTCCACACGACCGCACGCGGAAAAAGGGGTTCTGCCGTTGCCTCGTTCATCTGTCCACTTCCCGGATGCGCTCCGGGGCGCGATGCGCTAGCATCGCTGGTTTTCGCTCTCCAGCCATGCAATTCCCGCAATATTATCTGCCGACCGCACGCGATGTCGGCCTGTTGTCGATGACGACCGAACTGTTCCTGACGATTGCGCTGTTCAGCTTCCTGGCCGGAGCCGTCTTTTTCGTCGTCCGGGGCAACAGCATCCACCCGGCGCACCGGGTTTCGGGGACGCTCACGGCCGTCATCTGCCTGGTCGCGGGCATCGCGTACTGGTTTATCCGCACGTACTACCACGACATGATGCACGCCGTGGCCATCAACCACGACCCGGGTGCCCGGCGCGGCATCATCCACGACGCCTTCTTCGCCATCGGTCAGTACCGCTACATGGACTGGGCGGTGACGACGCCGCTGCTGCTGCTCAAGATGGTGCTCTCTTTGAAGGTCAAGCCGCGCGAAATCCTCGGCTGGATCGCGCTGCTGCTGGGAGCGGACTTCTGGATGGTGCTCGCGGGCAGCATCGGCGACCAGCAATTCAACCAGGCCGACGGGACGCTGCTCGTGGGGCGTCACCTGCTCTGGGGGACGTTGTCGACGTTGGGCTACCTGGTCATTCCGTACCTGTTGTTTTTCAAGCTCGGGCCGAAGTACGGCGGCCGGACGGACGACGAGAGCGGGCGGGCCTTCCGCATCATGGCGCTTTCGACGGTCACGACCTGGGGAGTATATCCGCTGGGCTACCTGGTGCCCGCGCTGTTTGCCCACGCGGACATGAACTGGGTGCATCTGGCGTACACCGTGGCGGACATCGTCAACAAGCTCGGCGTCGGGGTGGTGGCCTACATGGCGGCGGCCGAGGAACTGGCGCGCCGCGTGCCGCCGGAAGCGGTGCAGTCGGCGCGGATCACCGTGTGAGCGAAGGCAGAGGGCAGAAAGACGGAGTTCTTCTCGAACGTTGCTTTCCAAAGCCTCCTTTTCTGTCCTTCCGCCTTCCGCCTTCCGCCTTCGTTTTACTTGTTCGACAAACCCTTTGCGACAGTTCAAGTTCGGCACATGGAAATCGCCATTCAACTCGCTCTGTTTCTGGAGAATCAGCCCGGTACGCTCGCGGCTGTCTGTGATGAACTGGCCGCGGCCAACATCAACATCCTGGCGCTTACCATTTCCGACACCGTGGACCACTCGGTCGTGCGCATAATCGTCAGCGACACCGAGAAAGCGCTCGACATCTTCGAGGAGCACGGGACCCTCGTCGTCGAGAACGAGGTGCTCCTCACCCACATCGACAACCAGCCCGGCAGCCTTTCCAAGATCGCCCACGAACTCGCCGCCGCCGAGGTGAACATTGAGTACGCCTACCTCGCCACCGGCCAGGAAAGCCAGACCGGCCTCATGGTGTTGCGCGTCAGCGACGCCGAAAAGGCGCTGGCCGTGCTCAAGTCCTGAGTTTTCCCCGGCTGTCGCCCGGCGCGGGATTTTTGCGGCAAAGCCTACCGCCAGCGGTCGGGGACTCTGCGTAGTAGAACGGTGGCGCGCCACGCTCCGGCTTGGCCGCATCCACCGCATCATCTCCGTCGTAAACAAACTTCCTTTTACAAGTATGCCGATCAAAGTCTGGCCAGGACATCCTTACCCGCTCGGTGCCACGTGGAATGGCCAAGGGGTCAACTTTGCCGTGTTCAGCGAGGGGGCCACCGGGGTGGACATCTGCCTCTTCGATGGTGCCGACGCACCCACCGAAAGCGTGCGCGTGCGGATGACCGAGCAGACCGACCAGGTCTGGCACGTGTACCTGCCCGAGATCAAGCCCGGCCAGCACTACGGCTACCGCGTTTACGGCCCCTACGATCCCGCCAAGGGCCTGCGCTTCAACGCTTCCAAGCTGTTACTCGATCCCTATTCCAAGGCCATCAGCGGCGATATCCAATGGGGCACGGAGATGTACGCCTACGAGATGGGCGAAGAAGGCGACGCCGTGCGCGACTACCGCGACGACGCCAAGGGCATGCCCAAGAGCATCGTCATCGACAACTCTTTTGACTGGAGCGGCGACCAGTCGCCCCGCACGCCACTGCACCGCTCTATCATCTACGAGGCGCACGTGAAAGGCTTCTCCAAGCTCAACCCCGAAGTGCCCGAGGCCGAGCGGGGCACCTACGCGGGCATGGGCAACCCCGCTTCTGTCAAGTACCTGCAGGATTTGGGCGTCACTGCCGTCGAGCTGCTGCCCGTCCACCAGCACGTCGAGGATCAACACCTGGAAGAAAAAGGGCTCAAAAATTACTGGGGCTACAACACCATCAGCTACTTCGCGCCCCACCACGCGTACGCCGCTGCGACTCCGGGGAACGATTGCGTGCGCGAGTTCAAGACGATGGTCAAGAACCTCCACGCCGCCGGGATCGAGGTCATCCTGGACGTGGTCTACAACCACACCGCCGAAGGCAATCACCTCGGACCGACGCTCTGCTTCAAAGGCATCGACAACAAGGCCTACTACTGGCTCATGCCCGACGATCCGCGTTTCTACATGGACTTCACGGGCTGCGGCAACTCGCTCAACGTTCTGCACCCGACCGTGTTGCGGATGATCGTCGATTCGTTGCGCTACTGGGTGACGGAGATGCACGTGGATGGCTTCCGCTTCGACCTCGCGGCGACGCTGGTGCGCGGCGAGAGCGACATCAACAAGTATTCGGCCTTCCTGGCCATCATCCACCAGGACCCGGTGTTGAGCCAAGTCAAGCTGATCGCCGAACCCTGGGACATCGGCATGGGCGGCTACCTTGTGGGCAACTTTCCCGTGCTGTGGACGGAATGGAACGGACGCTACCGCGACACGGTCCGCAAGTTCCTCAAGGGGGACGACTCGCAGATCGGCGAGTTCGCCTACCGCATCAGCGGCTCCTCGGATCTGTACCAGACCAACGGCAAGCGCCCGTACGCGAGCATCAACTTCATCACCAGCCACGACGGTTTCTCGCTCAACGACCTCGTCAGCTACAACGAGAAGCACAACGAGGCCAACGGCGAGAACAACAACGACGGCGACAACAGCAATAATTCCTGGAACTGCGGCGCGGAAGGCCCGACCGACGACCCCAAGATCAACGCCCTGCGCTCGCGCCAAAAGCGCAACTTCCTGGCCACGCTGCTGCTCAGCCAAGGCGTGCCGATGCTTCTGGGCGGCGACGAGTACGGCCGGACGCAGTACGGCAACAACAACGCTTACTGCCAGGACGACGAGATCTCGTGGCTGGGCTGGAACCGCGACAAGGCGGCGCAACAACTCCACTCTTTCACGCAGGGTATCATCAAGCTGAGGACGGACCATCCCGTGTTCCGTCGTCCGAAGTTCTTCCAGGGCCGCAAGATCCGCGGCCAGGACGTGAAGGACATCATGTGGTTCAACCCAGGCGGCACGGAGATGAACGACGACGAGTGGAACTCCGGCTTCGTCAAATGCATCGGCATGCTGCTCAGCGGCAAAACGATGGACGTCCGCGACGACCACAACGAGCCTATCGTGGACGACACGTTCCTGATGCTCTTCAACGCCTCGCACCAGCCGCAGCGCTTTACGCTGCCGGGCCGGGTAGACGTGCACTGGGGTCTGGTCGTCGATACCGCCGAGGACACCGGCTTCGTGGAAACGACGCGGAACTACCAGGCGGGCCAGGCGCTCAAGCTGGCCGATCGTTCCGTGTGCCTGCTGCGCCTGGTGGAAGGCGAGGAAAGCTCGATCACCACGCGGTAGGGCGTTTGTGCCGGATGGTGGCGGTTCAGCCGGTCGGCACTATCCTCCGGATCGGTGTCGGCGGCACAATCTCGCACGCGCGTCACGTTAGGATTTTGCGAATTGTTCGCGTGCCGGTTTGCCACCTGGTGCAGGCTTCTGTTACTAAACCGATTCGACCATGAAAAAATCGACGCCGCCCGGCGCTTTCCTCACCGACAAAGGGGTCCGCTACCGCGTGTGGGCCCCGGAGAAAAAGCGCGTGGACGTGGTCCTCTACCACGCCGCCTCGGGCGATATCCGGCGCACCCAGTTGCTCGAACCGGTGGGCGGCGGCTTCTTCGAGGGCACGGACGAATCCGGCGTCGCGGGCGACCTGTATAAATACCGGCTCGACAGCCACCCGGACCAGACGTTCCCCGACCCGCTCTCGCGCTTCCAGCCCAAGGGGGTGCATGGACCCTCGCAGGTCGTGGCCCAAGGCACCTACCAGTGGCGGCAGGAGGCGAACTACCGCCGGGTGGCCCTGGACGACCTTGTCATCTACGAATTGCATGTCGGCACGTTCACGCAGGAGGGCACATTCCTTTCCGCCATCCAGCAGCTCGACAGCCTCGTGGACCTGGGCGTCACGGCCATCGAACTGATGCCGCTGGCCGACTTTCCAGGCCGCTGGAACTGGGGCTACGACGGCGTTTACCTCTACGCCCCCGCGCGCGCCTACGGCCGCCCGGACGATTTGCGCGCCCTGGTGGACGCCGCGCACGGGCGTGGGCTCGCCGTCATCCTCGACGCCGTCTACAACCACCTGGGACCCGACGGCAACTACCTCGGCGCGTACACCAAGGATTACTTCAACCCCGCGCACAAGACCCCCTGGGGCGACGCACTCAACTTCGATGGGCATCACAACGGGCCGGTCCGGGACTACTTCCTGAGCAATCCGGTGTACTGGATGGAAGAGTTCCACCTCGACGGCTTCCGGCTCGACGCCACGCACGCCATCATGGACGACAGCCCGCGCCACATCCTCGCGGAGATCGCCGGGGCCATCCACGCCCGGGGCGGTTTCGTGTACGCCGAGGACGAGCGCAACGCCGCCTCGCTCGCCACGCCTGAGGCCGAGGGCGGCTGCGGCTTGGACGGCATGTGGGCGGACGACTTCCACCACAGCGTCCGCGTCGCGCTGACGGGCGAGCGCGATTCCTACCTGGGCAACTTCCGCGGCTCCGCCGAGGAGATCGCCGAAACGCTCAGCAACGGCTGGTACTACCGCGGCCAGCGCACGCTCCAGAGCGGTAAGCCGCGCGGCACGCCCGGCCGCCAGTTGCCGCCGCGCGCCTTTTGCTACTGCATCTCCAACCACGACCAGGTCGGCAACCGCGCCTTTGGCGAACGGCTCAACGTGCTCTGCGGCCCCGACGCCTACCGTGCCGCCAGCGCGCTGCTCTGCCTGTCGCCGCACGTTCCGCTCATCTTCCAGGGGCAGGAGTGGATGGCCTCGACGCCCTTCCTGTATTTCACCGATCACAACGAGGAACTCGGCCGGCTCGTCACGGAAGGGCGGCGCAAGGAGTTCGCGGGTTTTGCGGCGTTCGCCGACGAGGAAAGCGTCGCGCGCATCCCGGACCCGCAGGCGGAGAAGACCTTCTGTTCCTCCAAGCTCGTGTGGGACGAAATCCCCGAGGGCATGCACCACGTCACGCGCGACCTCTACAAGGAGGCGCTGCGGCTACGCCGGACCGAGCCCGCGCTGGGACCGCGCTTGCGCGATGCCTGGCAGGTCAAGACGCTGGGCGAGCGTATTGTCGCGCTGAGCTGCGCGGACCACGACAGCGGCGAGAACTGCCTGGTGATGCTCAACCTGCGCGGCGGCGACGTGCATCCGACGCCCATCGGAGCGGTACCGCCCGTGGAACTGATTTTTTCGAGCAACGAGAAGCGTTTCGGTGGCAACGGGTATTCCGCCTACAATGCCGCTGATCGCACCCTATGCTTCGACCGTGCGGAACTGCTCGTGCTGCGTTGGCGGGGTACGCCCCCCGCCGCCTGACACGCCACCGCGTTTTTTATGCCGTCCCCGTCCCTCGCCCAGCCGCGCATCCCCGTGGCGACCTACCGCGTGCAGATGCATGCGGGCTTCACCTTCAAGCAGGCCCGCGACACCATCGCCTACCTGCACGACCTGGGCGTCAGCGACCTGTACTCATCGCCCTTCTTCCAGGCCGCGCCGGGCAGCACGCACGGTTACGACGTGGTCGATCACAACCACCTCAACGTGGAGATCGGCACGGAGGCGGAGTTCGACGCGCTGGTAGCCGAGATCCAGAAGCACGGCATGGGCCTGCTGGCCGACTTCGTGCCCAACCACATGGGCATCGGCCAGACGACCAACGGCTGGTGGATGGACGTGCTCGAAAACGGACCGAGTTCGCTGACGGCGCGCTGTTTCGACATCAACTGGCACCCGCTCAAGCACGAACTGGACAACAAGGTGCTGCTGCCCATCCTGGGCGAGCAGTACGGCCGCGTGCTCGAAAAGGGCGAGCTGACCATTTCCTTCGAGGGCGGCACGTTCTACCTGCACTACTACGACACGAAGCTGCCCATCAACCCGCGCACGTACAACCAGATCCTCCATTTCGCGGTCGATGCGCTCAAGGAAAAGCGGGAGCCCGGGGTGGAAGTCGTCGCCCCCATCAGGGTGAGCGCGCGGACGGGCGGCGACCTGTCCGTGTCCGAGTTGCAGAGCATCATGACGCAGCTCGAAAAGATGCCCCCGCGTACGACGACGGACCAGACGCTCATCGCCGAGCGCGCCCGCGAGAAGGAGGTGGCCAAGGTGCGGCTGGAACAGCTCTGCGCGGATTATCCCGCGGTCGCCGAGGCCATCGACCAGGCGCTCATGCATTTCCAGGGCAACCCGGAGGACAAGCATTCCTACGACAATCTGGACCGGCTCGTCGAGGCGCAGGCCTACCGCCTGAGCTACTGGCGGGTGGCCGCCGAGGAGATCAACTACCGGCGATTCTTTGACATCAACCAGTTGGCGGCGATCCGGGTGGAACTGCCCGAGGTCTTCGACGCGACGCACCAACTCCTCTGGAAGCTGCTGGAGCGCGGCGCGGTCACGGGCTTGCGGATCGATCATCCGGACGGCCTCTACGACCCGCGCGGGTACTTCCGCGCGCTCCAGGAAAATTTCGCGCGCTTGCGCGGCGTCACGCTGCCCGAGGACGGCAAGGGCGTGTACCTGCTGGCCGAGAAAATCCTCTCTGGCGACGAGGAACTGCGCGAGGACTGGCCGATCCACGGCACGACAGGCTACGATTTCACGACGCATGTCACGCAGTTGCTCGTGGACGCGGGCGCGGGCAAGGCGTTCAGCGAAACCTACGAGAAGTTCATCGGCCGCTACGTCCATTTCGCCTCGCTCATCTACGAGAAGAAGCGGCTGACGATGCGCCTGTCGCTGGCCAACGACATCAACACGCTCGGCTTCATGCTCAACCGCCTGAGCGAGAGCAACCGGCGCTTCCGCGATTTCACGCTCAACGCGCTGACGGCGGCCGTGCGCGAGATCGTGGCGTGCTTCCCGGTCTACCGGACCTACCTCATTCCCGGCCAGCCTCCCAGCGCGGAGGACATCGCGGTGGTCAACCGCGCGACGGCCCTGGCTAAGCGGCTCAACCCGGGCACAGACGCCTCGGTCTTCGATTTCCTGCGCGACATCCTGCTGTTCCGCTTCCCGGCGGACATGGACCCGGCCCTGGTGGCGGAGCACGAGGCGTTCGTAATGAAGTTTCAGCAATGCACGGGGCCCATCATGGCCAAGGGGTTGGAGGACACGGCGTTCTACATCTACAACCGCCTCTCGGCGCTCAACGAGGTTGGCGGCGAGCCGCAGAGCTTCGGCATCGGCCCGGCCGAGTTCCACCACACGAACGAGCACAACCGCCGCCACTGGCCGCACACGCTGCTGGCCACCTCCACGCACGACACCAAGCGCGCCGAGGATACCCGCGCGCGCATCGCTGCGCTCTCGGAGCTGCCGCAGGAGTGGCGGCGCGCCGTGCGCGCTTGGGGCAACGCCAACGCCAAGCACAAGACCCACATTGAGGGCGAGGGGGGTGCCGCGCCGGACGCGAACGAGGAGTATCTCCTCTACCAGGTGCTGCTCGGCACCTGGCCGGTCGAGGCCCAGGGGGATGGCACGGTGAAATCCGCTTTCGGCGCGATGAACCCGGAGGAGCACGCGGCCTACGTCGGGCGCATCCAGGATTACATGACCAAGGCCATCAAGGAGGCGAAGGTCAACAGCAGTTGGATTCAATCCAACGAACCGTGGGACGAGGCGGTGCGGAAGTTCGTCACGGCGCTGCTGCGGCGTGGCAAGGGGGCGAACCCGTTCGTGCGCGCCTTCGAGCCGTTAGCGGAGCGCGTGGCGCAGATTGGATTGTGCAACTCGCTGACCCAACTGGTCCTCAAGCTGACCGTGCCTGGCGTGCCGGACATCTACCAGGGGTGCGACCTGTGGGACTACAGCCTCGTCGATCCCGACAACCGCCGCCCGGTCGATTACGCGCTCCGCAGGAAGATGCTGGCCTCGCTCAAGGGGGCCGCGCCGCGTGAGCTGCTCGACCGCTGGACAGATGGCCGCATCAAGCTGTTTATGACGCGCGCTCTGCTGCGCTACCGGGCGGACCACGCGGAGCTTTTTGCCCACGGGGACTACCGGGCGTTGAAGGTCACGGGCCGGTTCGCGGAGAACGCCGTGGCGTTCGCGCGCGAGCACGAGGGCAAAAGCGTGCTGGTGATCGTGCCGCGGCTGTCGTCGCACTTGGGCAAGTCGCCAACCGGCGAGGCCTGGCAGAACACCGAGGTCACCTTGGACGACGAGTATGCGGCCGGAAGCTGGCGGGAACTGTTCACGGGGCAGAAGATTACTTCGGGCACCTACGGGTTGCCTCTGGCGGAACTTTTCGCGGAGTTTCCGTGGGCGATCTTGACACGTAATTAGCCGCCGGGCCAACCTTCCCGCCATGCCGCCCGCCTCGCCTGCCGCCCCCGCACGTACCAACGTACTGGGGGTGGGCATCAGCGTCATCAACCAGACGACGGCGCGGGAGGTCCTCTTCGACGCGGCGCGGCGCGGCCGGCGCGGCTACGTCACTGTGACCGGCGTGCACGGCGTCACCGAGGCGCAGAGTGACCCGGCGTTCCGGGCGATCCTCAACGGCTCGCTGCTCTGCACGCCGGACGGGATGCCGATGGTGTGGATGGGCCGGTTCGCCGGGCAGCGCGCCATCGAACGGGTGTACGGACCTGACCTGATGCTCAACCTCTGCGAGCATTCGGTCGGGGAGGGGTTCACCCACTTCTTTTACGGCGGCAACACGGGCGTGGCGGATGAACTCAAGCGCACGCTGGAGAACCGTTTTCCCGGGCTGCGCGTGGTCGGCACGTACTGCCCGCCGTTCCGGCCGCTCAACACCGACGAGCGGGAGGATCTGCAGACGGTCGTGGACGAGCTGCGTCCCGACTTCTTCTGGGTGGGCCTGAGCACGCCCAAGCAGGAAAAGTTCATGGCCGAATACCTCCCCATTCTGTGCGGGGCGAAGATTTTCCTGGGCGTCGGCGCGGCGTTCGACATGCACACCGGCCGGGTCCGGCAGGCCCCGCGCTGGATGCAGCGCAGCGGACTGGAATGGTTCTACCGGCTGACGCAGGAGCCGAAACGCCTCGCGCGGCGTTATCTGATCAACAACCCGTTGTTCATCGGCCGGGCGGCCTTGCAGTTGTCAGGCAAAAAGAAATACCCGCTCGATTGCTCATCCTCCGCCCGGTAGGACTACAGGCTTGGAAGGTTCATCGAGGCGTCTGGTTGGTCCGCGACCGGAGCGACTGGGTTCGCATGCTCGGCTCAATAAAGCGGAAGGTCAAGGTCAGCGCGATAGCCTCTGCCCAGCAGAATAGGAAGTAACCCAGCCAAGCGGCCTTGGCCGCGCCTACATGGTGGTAGACGAACAGAATGGCGATCCCATGGAGCAGGAAGAACGGAAAAGAAGCTGTGCTCAGTAGCCGGATCAAATTCAAAGCTGGCTTCCTGGTAATTACCATCGCCACACTCGAAAGCGCTACAACCACCAGCGTGACCAACAATCCACGCCAGGGCAACGACAAGACGTAAATCGCGTCTGGACCAAAGCGGGGAGCCACGGCGGTCGCAAGTACGCACGAAACGAGTGAAAAGAGCAGGAGTGCGGCGTAGCCCGCTTTGAGGTTGCGCTGCTGGCAGATCGTTTGCCCGATGATCAATCCCAGGCAGGTTTCCGGCAGCCGGAAGAGAACACTCCAATTTCGGCAGATTTCCAGCGCTGACTGCGGCCGGTACAAGAACACTGCCGAGGTAGCAGCAAGCGAGAAGGCGAATGCCGCCAAGACGATCCAGGGTGCCGGGATGCGTTTAAGTAGGCCGACGAGGAACGGGAACAATAGATATGCCTGTAGGATAAAGGGGATGAACCACATCACCTTCGATAAAAAGCGGAAGCCGAAATACTGGCTCAGGCCGGCGCTGCTGAGGACGAGTTCCAAAAAGCTGAATGGGCGGCCCAAGGCCGAGGGATAGAAGAAACTGAGGAGGAAGATTACGACATTGATCACGACGAACATCGGGAAGACAGCCTTGAATCTGCCGACCAAATACCGGTGGTAAGACGGCAAATCGTCTGGCTGGACGGAGGAAAAACAGGTGTACGCGACGCCAGAGATCATGATGAAACAGGCCACCGCGTACTCCCCCCACTCTGAGAATCGGTAAGTGGTGACCAGCCCGACGTGGTAGTAAAAAATGGCCGATGCGCCGATGATGCGCCCCAGGTTGGTGATCTTTGATAGCATGGAAGAGGCCAAGTGTCCGGGCTCCCGGCTCCGAGGTGGGGATGAGCGATAGCGAAAAAGTGCAATGCATGCAAGGCGCAGAAATCGCCCGCCCCGTCCTGCCACGCTCCATGAGGAGGTGACGAATTCGCCACCTTGTCCATTTGGTTTCGGCTTGCCGTGGCTCTACAAGGTGCTAAAAACGATCCTTCACGGTTGAGAATAGGTCTTGGCGAGAGAACAATTTGAAATGAAAGAAGCGAACATTGTGGTCTGTGGGGGCGGAGGATTCATCGGCGGTCATCTGATCGCAGACTTACGCCGTCAGGGAGTGACCCGTCTGCGCGCGGTGGATTTCAAGCCGATCAGCGGATGGTACCAGCACTTCGATGACGTGGAGAACCTGGTGCTCGACTTGCAGGATCGTCAGAACTGCGAGCAGGCCGTCAACGGCGCTGGCATGGTGTACAACCTCGCCAGCGACATGGGCGGCATGGGCTTCATCGAGAACAACAAGTGCCTGTGCATGCTCAGTGTGCTCATCAACACGCATCTGCTCATGGCATCGCACAAGGCAGGCGTGGAGAAGTATTTCTTTTCCTCCTCGGCGTGCGTGTACGCCGCCGACAAGCAGACGGACCCGAACGTCACGGCACTCAAGGAAGCGGACGCCTACCCGGCCATGCCCGAGGACGGTTATGGCTGGGAAAAGCTCTACGGCGAGCGCCTGTGCCGCCACTATACCGAGGACTTCGGACTAATGACCTGCTCGGCCCGCTACCACAACGTCTACGGCCCGTTCGGCACGTACGACGGCGGGCGGGAGAAGGCCCCGGCGGCTGTCTGCCGCAAGGTGATCTCCGCCTTGATGAGCGGTCGCCACGAGATCGAAATCTGGGGTGACGGCACCCAGACGCGATCCTTCATGTACATCGACGACTGCCTCAAGGGCACGCAGATGATGATGGCGCGCAGCGTGCCCGGGCCGCTGAACGTGGGCAGCAGCGAATTGGTGACGATCAACCAACTCGTGGACATCGTCGAGGACATCGCCGGGGTGAAGCTCAAGCGCAGCTACAACCTCAAGGCCCCCAAGGGTGTCAACGGCCGCAACAGTGACAACACGCTCATCAAGCAGTTGATGGGCTGGGAACCGTCGATCTCGTTGCGCGTGGGCATGGAAAAGACCTACCGCTGGGTCTACGACCAGATGCAGGCTCGGCAGCCTGCACTGGCGGGGGTGTAGCGTGGCAGAACCACGTCCCCCTACCGTGTGGGTAGGGGCTGGTTCCACAAAGTTTTCACCGGGTGCAGCGTCCAGGCCCCATCGCGGCGGGCGTGCTCGATCTGGTCCACGAAATCGCCCAGACTGTTGATGTGGCGGTTTTGATCGCCCCAATCACGCAGGCGATAACCGAGGTGATGGGCGGTCGTGGGTAGATACAGTTCCAGGTAGATCGGAAATGGCTCCGTCCGGGCCGCCGTGACGTCGAAGGCCCCCCGTTTCCAAAAGCTGCCGCTACCGAACATGGAAAGCACTACCCGCCGGTCGTGCCGTACGCTGAAGCTTTCCCAGTGTTTGAAGAAGCCGGGCAAAGCCGCGTGGTAGAGGTAGTGGGGCTGGCTGGTGCCGTCCACCCTTTGGAGTTGGAAGGCCAGGACATCGGCGCGTTCCTCTTCCAGGTAGGTGAGTTGCCGTTCGTTGAAGCCCGGTGTGACCGGCAGTTGGTCGTACTCGGCGAAATGGACGTGGGTGTAGTCCCGCCCCTCCAACCAGCGAGAAACCACGCGCCAAACCCCCGTGTAGCTTTGCCGCTCCCGAGGATGTTTGACCGTCCGCAGGCGTGGATCGTCCACCAGCGTTTTGTGTGGGTGATCAAGCTGGGCAAGCAGCTTCTCGTCCCCGTTGAAGACGATGAGCACGTTCTCCGGCGGACAGTAATCGCGCCACCAAGCGAGCATCCGGTCCATCTGCGCGACGGGTTGATGCGTCAGCAGGACATTAAGGACGCGGCTCATGGGGGAAGTCGGGAGCAGGATGCGTCGTGAAGCCCATTTCCTGTTTCCAGTAGGTCAAGCGCTCTTGCGGCAGGAAAACAGGACGCACGGCAGCCTCTAAGCCAATCAGGTGAACCTTGCCGCGGAAGGACACGATCAGCGCGCGGCCGAGGACCCGGCCCGTCCGCTGGTCCACGACCGGCGAGCCCAATGCCCGGGCAGCACGGACTACCAGGGTACGTAGGACCATCTTGAATCGTTCCATCGCAGGGGAGAAAAGAAGGAAGAGCGTGGCGGAAGTCAATGCCGATCACCGTTTGGTCCGCGCAGGCTGGCCACGATGGCATCAATCCGCTCGCCGGTCAGCTTGTCAAAGTCGAACCGCCGCACCCATGTCATGCCGTTGGCGCGTAGGCGGGCGTGCAGGTCGTTGTCGGACGCCAGAGTTTCCAACGCCCTGGCCACGGCAGCCGCGTCCGTGTAGTCCACGATCAGCGCGTTCCCGCCGGTCACCTCGTCCATGATCGGGAGGTGGTTGACCACGCATGGCGTGCCGCAGGCCATGGCCTCGGCCACGCAGCGGCCGAACGTTTCCTCACGGCTTGCCAGGCAAAATAGACGGGCGTGGCGGTACAACGGGGCGAGCCAGCGGTCATCGATCCAGCCCAGGAACCGCACGTCGTTTCTGATGCCCAGCGCCTCCGTGTGCGCGCGGGCAGCGTCCGCGCCGCCGTGCCAGCCGCCGCCGACCATCACCAATGGACGCGCCGCGCGCCAAGCCTCCGGCAGCCGCGCGTAGCCCGCCAGCAGCCGGTCGGCCTGTTTGTACTCGTAGAAGTTGCTGACCCAGAGCAGGTAGCCTGGTTCCACGCTGAACTCCGCGTGGAGTGCCGCCGCCTCGTGCGCCGGGGCATCCGGGGTGAACTGGTCGTGCTGCAAGCCCTCGTAAGAGACGACCGTTCGGGCGTGTGCCGCCGGGAACGCCTGGAGGAACTGATTTTCGGCGAAGCGGGAGTTGACGATGATGATCTCGGCCAGGTCCACGCTGCGGTTGACGATCAGGCGGCGGTAAACTTGCCGCGCGAAGCCGACGCGGTTCTTGCCGCTGAGGTGTTGCAGGGAAAACAGGTGCATCGCCACCGGGAGGGATTTTCTCACCGGCACGAAGCCAACGGTGAGCAGCGCCGCCGCGCCGAGCCGCCGGGCGGCGGCCGGCACGAGGAAGTGGTCGGACAGCAAGCGCCGGGCGAGCCGGTCGTTGGCCGGGTACCGGCGCACGGCCTGCACGCGCGGATCGTCGATCCGCCAGGCTTGGCCGGGACCGGCGAAGACGATCCAATCGATGTGTGGGTAGAGCGGCAGAGCATGCGAGATGAACTCGTGGAACAGGCTGGTCAAACCTGTCTTGCGAGTTGGGTTTTCGCAGAGAATGGAGAGAGCCAGCTTCACGCGGGATGATCCGTTCGGAAAAGCAGCTTTCAGGGTGGGGGGACCGCTGTAGACCGCGCGAATTCAAGAACCAGCCGAGAGAGAGGTGGACGTTGAAAAGACCGGTTCAAGATACTCGTGCACGCATTGCTCCAGATAGGAAGGTTCGAAATGGTGCGCGCGGCTTTTCGCCGCCCGGCATGCTCGCAGCCAAGTCCGGGGGTCTTTCATCCATTCAGCTGCCATGCGGCAACCTTGTTCCAGCCAGTCGTCTACGTTCGTGACCCGGTCGTTCAACCCGGTCTCCGCGGTGACGACGGTCGCCGCGCCGCTCAGGCCGAGGGTCATGGAGGGCAGGCCCGTGGAATAGGCTTCCACCAGCGCCAGCGACGAGGAATCGTGCATGGTGGGATAGAGATACAGATGGCTGTCGGCATACGCCTGCATCAATTGCTGTCGGCTGACCATGCCATGAAACGTGACGTGCTCGGCCAACCCCAGGCGGCGGACTCGCGCCTGCAAAGCAGCGAGCGCCTTGCCCTGTGCGTAAACGTCCAACACGGCGTTGATGCCTCGCTGCCGCATTCGGTGCACGCTTTCCACCCCCAGGTGCATGCCTTTCCACCAGAGCGCGCGTCCCGCGCAGAGACACCGCAGCCGCTCGGGCAGCGTCGCTGCCTGTTGTTCGCGTCCGCGCAGGACCGTGGCGTCATCCGCGCCGCTGTCCTGAAAAGCGTCGGGAAAGACGACCGCCGTGCGACCTGCACCGATGGCGGTCACGGCGTCGAGCGACTCGCGCGTGGTGGCCAGCGTGATCCGCGCGTTCCTGAGTACCGCGCGCAGGTGCGGCAACACCGCGAAGGTGCGATTAATCGGCGAACGCACCGCCTCGCCGGCAATCTCTCGCCATGGCAGGCGAAGCTGCCACAGCAGCGTCCAAGGGATGCTTTCTCCTCCGCCGAGCGGGCCGAGTGTGTACGGGATACCGAGCAGGTCATAACGCGGGAGCACCCGGAACGAGCCCAGCGTGATGTGGTGCAGGCCGACGATAGGCCGGGCTCGGATGAGCTGTCGACAAAGGTCCAGAGCCTGCGAGCACCAGCGCTGGTACGTCGGGTAGTATTGCCATGGCGGCCCGGGCGCAAAGTCCTCACCGACGGCATGCACGCGCCAGCCCCGGGGCAGGCCGCGTTCCTCGAAGTGCCGCGCGTTGCCGGGCAGCGTGAGCACTTCCAGTCGGTAAAACTTCGCCAGCGCGTTCGCCCAAACCCAACCTTTTCCGGGTTCCGATCCCATATCGGACCGGATGCCTGCGGCAACCAAGATCAAGACAGGTTTTTCGCCAGGGTCAGTCATGCAGTGCGCCATGTGAAACGCAAAGCTCTGCCACTGTCAATACCAAGTGTCTTTCGAGGGCTCTGTCCCGGCCACGATGAAGCCTGATGTCCCGGCAAAAAAGATTCCGCCCCAGCACGACATCATGTAATTTGCGCCTTGGCTGCCGAAAAAGCCTCCCGGTATCTTCCGCACGGCGAGATGATCAAGTCTATCTTCACCCATCTCCGGTCCGGTGCGGCGGACGCCCGCAAGGCGCTGATCCGTTCGGCGTTCGCCGTTGCCCGGGTCGCGGGTGTGACCGTGACGAAGAAGCCGGCTCTCGAGTGGTTCCTTTCCACGACGGGGCAATCGCTCGGGCACGGTCTATACGAATTGCGCCTCGGACCCATGGTGCGCTCCCTAGAGATAAACCGGGCGGGCATCGTGCGGGTAAATCGACGCCAGTTGCTCGAAATCGACTACGGCACGACGCAGGGCCTGACCGGCTGGCGTCCGCATCAACGGATGAAGTGTTGCGTCCATCTGTGGAGCCAGCGTTGGCTGGGCTACTATCACTGGCTAATCGACGTGGCTCCAAAAATCTGCGCTGCCCAAGAGGCATATGGACGTGATCTCGCCGACTGGAAGCTGTGCTGGCCCATGGTCGGTTCCGCCTACGAGGCGCAGACCCTCGCGCTGCTGGAGGTGCCTGCCGATAGGATTGTCAACACGCAGGAGTCCGGCGGGCTCTCGGCCGAAGTACTCGCCTGCGCGCCGATCCCTTGGTGGGAGGAGCCGCCACACCCGAGGGTGCACCTGCTGCGTAAGCGCCTGGAAGCGCATCTGGCCGAACCGGACGGCACGCGCCTCTTCATCACGCGTGTCGGTACGCGCGCTTGTGTGAACCAATCGGAAGTGCTCGATGTCCTGGCCCGCTATGATTTTCGGCCCGTAGACTTCGGTACGATGCCGCTCACCGAGCAAATTCGGCTGGTTTCCACCGCCGAAACAGTCGGTGGCTTCCACGGTGCCGGTTTGGCAAACATGCTCTGGTGCCATCCCGGCACCCGCATCATCGACCTGTTGCCGCCCGACTATCAGCCAAAATGGTTCGCCAACCTGAGTTTGATGCTGGGCCTGCGCTACCACTCCCTGGAGGCTCAGCCCGGCACCGTGCGGGAGGCGCACTGGTCGCAGATGTATGATTCCTACCGGGTGGACATCCCGGCGTTCCGGGCCGCACTGGCAAACATTTTCTGAGCGCCCGCCATGCCCGCGGGACGCCCCGAAACTGAAGCCTTGCGTTCGCTTGACTCCGCGGCGGGCGACCGGCAAACTCCCCCGCGAGCGCCCCGAGGTGGGTGCCTGCTTTGTCTCGGCCCGTTTTTCTCGCTATGCCCCGTGTTCTCTGGTTGCCTGCGCATCCGGCGTCGGGAGCCGTCAGCATGGACCGCTACTGGCGCGAATTGGAGCGCCAGCGCCAACGGCAAGCGCCTGCAAGGCAAGACGTGCACATCGATTGCGCCCTCGGCTCGCCACCGACGCGGAGCCAGGTAGCGGGAAGGTGGCAGCGTGCCTGGCAGAAGTACGCTGCTTACCCTCTGCTGACGAGGACGGCAAGCCATCGGTCGGGAGTGGAAACCGTCCATGTGCTCGACCACTCCTTTGCTCATCTGTTGAGCAGCGTCCCGCGACATGGGGTGTACAAGATTGTGACGGTGCACGACTTGGCACCGTTGCGTGATCCCACCGGGCTGACCGTCCCACAGCAGCGTCGATTCCGACGTACCGTCGAGCACGTGCACGAGGCCGATCTTATCCTGGCGGATTCTCGCCACAGCGCGGAGGAAACGGTCGCTTTGCTTGGTGTCGCGTCGGAAAAAATGCGCGTGCTCCCACTGGGAGTGGATTTCGCTCAGTTCTCGACCCGGGCTGTGCATCCGGAAAGCTCCGGTCTGCCACCAAGTTTGACGCGGCGGAAGGTCGTGCTGAGCGTGGGTGCCCATATCTCCAGAAAAAACCTGGAGATCCTGCCCGAGGTTTTTGGCCAGGTGCGGGTAAACGATTTGACGCTCCTGCGGATCGGTACCGCGCTGCCGCCCGCCTTGCTGGCCGATCTGCGGTCGGTCCTGGGGGCGGGGGGCGTCGTGGAACTTGGTGCCGTGCCGGATGCCACCCTGGTCCAAGCATACCAGCGCGCTGATGCTCTGTTGTTCCCCTCGCGCATCGAAGGGTTCGGCTTTCCGGTGCTTGAAGCGATGGCCGCCGGTTGCCCGGTGGTCTGTACGAACGTCACCAGCCTGCCGGAAATCGGCGGCGAGGCAGCGTTGTACTTCGCCCCGGATGATGCCGCCACTGCTGCCGGGCACCTGCGGCGGCTGTTGACGGATGATTTCGCCCGCGCGGCGGTCGTGACCGCCGGTCTGCAACAGGCAGCCGAGTTTTCCTGGTCGCGGCACTTCGAGCGGCTGCTCGAAGTCTACCGCGATGGCGTGGTTGTATTCCGGGCCAAGCCGTAGCTCACCGGACGGCGTTCCGGCAAGCCGGGGAGCGGTGGGAAGTCGGGCAGGCTCTGCCAGCCATGCTCACGGCGGGCAAGGGCAGCGGCCTTCGAGACCTCGACCGCAACGCCCAGAAAGGTCCAGAAAACAATCGCGGCCATGGGACCTTCGAGGACGACCCCGACCGCCGAGGAGATGAGGATCACCCAGATGGTGCACCAATATCCCAGATCAGCCAACGGTTGCCACCCCGCCCTCACCGCGAGCGCGGCACGGATGCCGCCTGTGATGATTTGCACGGTCAGGACGGCGAAAACGAGGATGCCGATCCACCCCATCCGACCAAAAAGAGTGACGTAGAAATTATGCGCGGAGCGTAACCCGCCTGCTTCGCTCAGACGGTAGATTTCTGAGAAAGAGATGACGAAGTTGTAACCAAACCCATGACCGAACCAAGGATCGTAGGCATTCGTTTCATCAATGAAAGTATCCCAGAGCTTGCGCCGGTAATTGTTGGTGCCGGCCTTCGTCGCGCCTAGTTCGCTCTGGTAGTTCGCGTTGCTGCCGAAGTCGACCATCGACGTTACCTTGTCAACCAACAAGGCTGTACTGCCGCCGTCCGAAGTGCTGCTGAATGTCGCGCTATAGCCTGCAAGCACCGTCAGGCCAAGCACCACTGTCAGCGCCGGGTACAGGAAAAATCGCGGTTTGTTGGCAATGAGCATCAAGACGCTGCTCACTACCAGAGCCGCCAGCGAGGCTCGGCCCACACCGCCGACGACCAGAAAGAGATAGAACACGATCAACACGACCCGCACCCACTTCCAGCGATACATTTTTGGGCGGGTGTAGAGGATGAACACACCGGCCGCGGCGAAGGTGGTCATGATGTCGTCCTTCTGGAAAGCAAGGCTGTAGCCACCGCTCGTATCGCCGGTGCCTGTCCAGTTCAGGCTGGGAAGGAACCGTTGGGCGACGATCAGGAGCGCCAAGGCCACGAAGGAGAACTTCAGACATCCTTCCAGCACCCGCTTGGCGGCTGGTGGTGCCAGCAACTGCCGACCGAAGAAGTAGTAAACGCTGTAGTAAACCATGGCGGAGTCGCGCACGGCATCCAATTTGTATTCCTTGTAATCCGTGAGCAGACGCACGGCCCCAAGGGCGCAGTAGAGAAAGATCACCCGCGCCATCCAGCCGCTGAAATCGGGCAATTCCCGCGCGATGGCAAAGCGAACCAGCAGGCAGATAAAGATCGCGACCATCCCGATCTCGCCCGGGTAGAGGGGCTTAACGGGTGCCAGATCGGCGAAGCCGCGGTTGCCCACCAGATAACCCACCAGCAGCGCACAGAGAACGGACGTTTCAAACCGGATGCCTTTGACGAACACGGTGAACATCACCAGCACGCAAAAAAGCCCCAGGATCGCACTGGGGATCAAAAACTCCTCTGTGGCGAGTTCCGAGGCCATCCACATCAGTACGCCCAAGGCGGGCAGCATCACCGCGACGGTCCTGATTCGACTATCCCAAAGCAAGGTCTGACCGGCCATAGACGCCGAAGATGAAGCAAAGCGGCCAATTTTACCAGCCGGAACTTCCATCCGCTCGTCTCACGGTTGGATCAGGCTTTTGCCGGTGCCGTGCGAAGCGGGCTGTTTCCTGGCGAACGGCGAGAGGCCTGCGGATGCACGTTTACTCTGGCTCCGGGGCCGCCGAGCGATTGGTCCGTCGGCGGATCGGGTCGCTGCCGCCAGACGTTCAAACCAACTTGAAGTTTTTGCGTTTCCACGTGGCCGAAAGGGAGTTGGCCACCGCCGTCAGCCAGCGCCGGGGCAGCACGAGCCGGATGGCCCAAAGGAAGAAAAACTTCAGGTAAGGCAGGGCAAACAGGAACAGACCCCGGACGCGCCAGTGCCGCCAGTAGAGATGGAAGTGCGCGGGCACGTACAGGTTGCTTTTGGGAGTAAAGAAGGTTGCAAAAATCCTGTGCATCGGCTCGGGGCTGTACAGCCAGGATCTGGAGACCAAGTAGAGATTATCCTCGTTGTCACAGAGGGCATCGCCCAGCACCTCCACCCGCAGGCCGTGCCCGGTGCAGCGCAACCCATAATCGCTGTCTCCGTGCGCGTGAGGAAGGCGCTTGGCATCGGGCAGGCCTACCCGTTCGACCGCCGCGCGCGGGAAGCAGACGCAGTTGCCGTTGAACGTGTCGCACGCGAGCACCTCACCCGGTCGCGCCGTCAGCCGCCGCAGGCCGGTCGGCGCGCGCTGGAAAGCGCCGTATTGGCCCCCCTGGGGCGTGAAGGCCTGCGCCACCGCCACCGCCTGGTGGTCGGCGGCGTGGCGCGCGAGCCGTTCCATCGTGCCTGCCCGTGGAAAACAGTCGTCGTTGAGCCAGAAGATCAACTCGGCCCCCCGCTCCAACGCACAGGTCATCCCCCGGGCGATGGCACCCGTCCACCAGAGGTTGCCGTCACCGGCCAGCACGGTGATCTCGGGATGGTGTTCGCGGATCGCCCGGCTCGTGCCGTCGGTGGAGCCATCGTCCACGACGATGATGCCAGCCCAGGCGGCCACGCCGCGTTCGTGCAGGATGTCCAGGCAGCGCAAAGTGACTTCGCGCCGATTGTGCACCGGCAGCACGATGTCCGTCTTCAACCCGGGAGGGATCCCCGTGGGGGGCAACGTGGCGGGCTCGGTGGGCGAGGGCATCGTCAGCGAAAGGCTCGAAGAAATCGACCGCACCGTAACGGCTCATCCGGGCACTGACAAGGAGGTTGTCCCGCTCGGTACCTGACCGCTTAGTCAAGATGCCAGACGCCGGTAAACTTCTGCGGTTTCCGCCGCGCAACGCTCCCAGGAGAAGCGCCGCGCGTTTTCCCGGCCGAGGAGGCGTAAGGCGTCGAGGCGGGCGGAGTCCGCCAGGGTGGTCTCCAGTACGACCTGGATCGACTCGACGCTTTCGGGATCGAAGTACGCCGCCGCCTCGCCAGCCACCTCGGGCAGCGAACTGGTGCGCGCGCAGAGCACGGGACAACCCTGCGACATCGCTTCGAGCAGCGGAAGTCCAAATCCCTCGTAGAGCGAGGGATAAACGAACGCCGTGGCTCCGCGGTAGCAACGGCCCAGCGCAGCATCGTCGCCAGATTGCCGGGTGACGCGTCCCTTCAGGCCGAGCGCCGTAAAACGCCGCTGCTCGGCATCACTGAAGGGGCTGCCGCCGAAGCAGACCAGCCGGAAACGCTCCCGCAAGGCCGCGGAACGTCCATAGGCCTCCAACAGGGCGGCAAAATTTTTGTACTCCCCGCGTGCCCCGACGTAGATCAGATATTCGCCGTCGCCACCGGTTCCGCGGCTCGGCGGCCCGGCGGCGGCGGGCGCGCAAAACGAGTGACCGTGATGGACGACCGTGACCTTTGCCGGGTCGACGCCTAGTAGCCGGACCAGATCGGACTTGGTTGACTCGGAAACGGCGATGAGGTGATCAGCACGGGCGCAGTTGGCGCGCAGGTAGCGGTTGACGGGGTCGCTCGCGGCGTTCAGGACAGGGAAGCGATGACGAAATAGCTCGTGGATGAGGTCGTGGATCGTCACGACCAGGGGGCGGGAACCGATGTAGGCGGTGTCACCGTAGTAAGTTTGATGAACGACCGCGTCGGGATGGCGCGCGGCGACCCACCCGTACCAAGCGTGGTTGAACCCCACCCGCCACGGATGTAGCGGGCCGATGCCGAAGGGAAGGTAGGCACCTGTCGTGAGGCTGGGGAGAGTACGCACCAGCTCGTTGCGGTGCAGGCCGGCGACGATGCGGGGATGTTGCCCCCTCGCCTGCAAATGGCGGGCCAGTTCGCCGAGATAGCGGCTGACCCCGCCAACCCGCTGAAGATAGAACGCCTCCGGCGTGAAGATGACTTCCACGGAACGGGGAGTGGTCATGGTTCAAGCGGAAGCGGCGCTAGCGGGTCGTGGCAAATGTCTGCGGCGAATTGGTGCAGCAGGTCGCGCGCGAGCCCGTCGAACTGCTCCCAGTCGGGCAGATGCCTCGAACGTTCCAGGCACCAGGCCGCAGCCGACTCGCGCAAGGGCGCATCGGCCAGGAGGCGGTCAAGCTGGCGGGCGAGGTCGGCGGGGTCCTGCGGATCGTAGAAACCCGGGTAATCATCCGAGCCAATCAGCTCCAGAAAATTTTCCGTGCGCGGAACGACTGCCGCGCAACCGCATGACATCGCCTCGGCCGTCGAGATCGAATAGCCTTCCACCAAGCTGGGCAGGCAGAAGATGGCGGCGCGGAAGAACTGTTCGCGGAAGGGCCCGATTGGCAGCCGGTCGGAGACTTGGACGCGGGCGCGGAGCGGCTCCGGCAACGCCTCCCAGGCCGCGCGGAAACGCTGGTCAACTTCTTCCGAAGGTCGGCTGGAAATGACGAAATGCGCCTGCCACTGTTCGTTGCGTAACCGCGGGAGGGCGTCGAGCAGAGTGATTGCTCCCTTGTGCGCGAGCAAGTAACCGTTCCAAAGGATCAGCGGCGGCGCAGCCGGAGCGACCGTCCGGTCCGGCATCTTCGTGCGGCCGGGCAGCAGCAGGTAGATGGGGGGACGCACGCCCGCTTGCCTCAGGTGGTCGTACACGTGTTGCGAGATGGTGATCAGGGCATCGAACGAGTTGAAGAACCGGCGCTCGTCCGCCATCATTTCCGGGTGGGCGAACCATTGCGGGTGGTGAATGACGCCGAAGTGTTTGAGCTTCGGGTAGAACCGCCGGCACAAACCGATGAGCCACCGGGAAGAAAGAGGCGTTGTCGCGCATTGGAAAACCACGTCAGCCCGGCGGAAGAGAGCACGGTGGAAGAACAGCAACACAGGGCCCTGGCAGCGCAGCCGGAACCACCGCTGGCGGACGGTCGCATGGGAGATTTCGGCCAGACCTTTCCAGGCCTTGAGGAGCTGGAGATCGTAGCGGTTACCGCCGGTGGGACTTGCTGGCGGCTCGGAGGTCGTGAAAGCGGCGATAATATGCATGGTTTCGGCTCACGGTGGATGCGCTTGGCGGTCTGGCTAGAGAAATCCCACCACGCCTGCGGCGGTCAATCGAGCCATCTTTTCAAGCGCGCCACCGTGCCGCTGATGAGGAAACGCCCGTTCGAGCCGAGCAGTCTAAGCCGAACGCCGCGCTTTGTTAAACCCGCTTTTCCGTCCAGGGCGGTTGCCAGACGTTCGATCTCCTGCCACGACAGCCATCGCGCCACATGGTGGAGAAAGTAGGGAAACCATCCTCTGATGACCTGACCCATCTCGATCTTCGAGGCGATTTCGCCAACCGGCAGCAACTGCCCGGCGTAACGCCGTTCGAGCCACTGCGCGAACGCGAGGAGAGCCAGCAGCTTCGGCACGGCGTTGGGGCCGGCGAGCAAAGAGGTGTTTTCCGTGCTGGTTCGCCAGTAGACGTAAGGACCGCTGATCGTCCGCAAAACGTCGCCTTCGGCGAAGGCGATCCAGGAAGCATCGTCGCTGCCCAAGGCAAAAGGGAAATCGACGAAGCCGCCGCAACGCTCGAACGCGGAGCGTGCGAAGAGGTGTTCGGGCGCGAAACTGTTGCGCTGTCGCAGCATGCGATGGTAGGCGAACTGGAGCCCGGTCTCCGTGGCGGGAAGCGGAATGCTGACGTAGAAACACGCGCTGTGCGCATCAATGAGCGCGGTGTTGAAGCGATAAATTTGCGGATCTTCGCCTAGCTCCTGATCCCGTTGCCAAACGTTGTAGAACGCGGCAACGCAGTTTTCGCCTGCAATATCGTCGTCGGAGAAGAGCCAGATCCACGGCTCGCCATCGGTTTGCGCCACGCAGCGGTTCCATTGCTGGACCAGAGAGCGCGCTCCCCAGTTCTCATCAAAGCGAATGAAGCGCCGGCCGGTCCGCTCCTCCGTGAACACGCTGCGGAAAATTTCCTCGAGATTTTCTGTGCTGCCGTCATCGCACACGTACAATTGAAACCGTTGGTTCGTCTGCGAAGCAATCGATCGCAAAGCGGCTTGAAGAAACTGGCCTTTGTAAGCGGGTACGACGATCGCCAAGGGAAAGAGAGTCCCGGCTTTGTATGAATCAGATGTCGGCGAAGTTGCTGACTGCTTCATGAAACCGGTGCATTCAAAAATGTATCCTTTCAGCCCATGGCGGCTGGTTTGAAAAGAATTCCCTGCCCGGTTGGCAAGGCAAGGATGCTCAACCCACGTTTGTCCGCGAAAGCATCAAACGCTTTTTGCTGCTCCGAATGCATGGTCTGGGTGTAATCATCAAGCAAAATGATGCCACCTGGAACCATTTGATCCCAAAAGAACTCGGCCGCGCTGATCTCCGGCATGGTGCAATTCATGTCGAGAGACAAGTAAGCCACCGCCCGGCTGGGAACTGCGGGCAGGACATCGGGCACGTTGCCCTGGATAATTTTTACGTTCGCGAACGCCTTAAAGATCTTGGCTACTTCTTCTGATGAATTGTTATTATAATAAGCGTAATTTTCCAACAGGCCTTTGCTGCGTTCGGCCTCACTAACATATTCGGGAACCAGCCCGGTGAAATTATCGATGAGGTAGAACTGCTTATCCAGATTCTGAAATTGGGTGTAATCGATGATGGCCCGAGAGAGCCCGCCGCGATTGACTCCGCACTCGACAAAATCCCCTGGCAATTTTGCCGCTTGCCTTCCTGCCCAGCAGGCAACATAGGCGCGCCAGCGTACCACGCTGGTGCCCCAAGAACCCGTTTGCTCTCCCAGCCGGTAGGCGCGCACAAAATTTTCGTCCTCCAGGAAAGTGGGGGAATTGGAAGTGTAAACGTTGTCTTCCGCGTAGAGAAACTCCGACTTGGGAATGATCACATATTCCTCGGGCGCAAAGCGGAAGCGCCATTTCTTGCGCAGGTTGGGCGGCAGCAGGGCGAGAATCAAGTGGCGGAAAAATCGTTTCATGTCGGGAAGGAGTCGCAACAGGACAGATCACGCGGCGGGAGCAACTGTTTGCCAGTCCAGGATGGGGCGGATAGCACCAGGAAGAGGATTGGCATAGATTCCTCTGGCTGTGTCGAGTGCGCCGCTCTCGGCGACCTGGAAAACGACGACTTGACGCTCGAAAAGGTGGAGCATATGCAGATCCAATCGGCTCATCGCCACCGAGGCATAGTGCAATCCGGTGTTCAGGAAGTTGCCTGGGATCCAGGCGGTGCTTTCATAGATGCCGCATCGGCGAGGTGCCTGCATCCATTCTTTTTCCAGGTCGATGGCCAGGAAAAGCTGTGTGCCTTCGGAGTTGTGCAAGTGCAGACTTGGTGCAAAGATCGCGCCTTCGCGTAGCACTTCGTAATTGATCCTGATTCCGACCCGTTCGCGCACATCCGTGTTGCCAGCGAGGAGTTGCCCATGGGCGTTCACGGCGCTGACGCTGAGGAGTTTCACCGTGTCGTCCCCCGGCCCCTCGCCCCGCGTCCAAGTCTTGTGCGCCCACTGATCGGAGTCGCGGTCGAGATAATAAGTGGTAACTTCGTTGACTTCACCTTGGCGGATGACTCGCCCCTGATCCAGATAAATAGCCTTATTACAAAGCTGGGTGATAGCACCCATGTTGTGCGAGACGAACAAAACCGTTCTGCCTGCTCCCAAGGCGACATCCTGCATCTTGCCGAGACACTTCTTCTGGAACTCTGCATCGCCGACCGCCAATACCTCGTCCACCACGAGAATTTCCGGCTCCAGGTGCGCCGCAACGGAGAACGCCAGGCGCACGTACATGCCGCTGCTATAACGCTTGACGGGCGTATCCAGGAACTTCTCGACCTCGGCGAAGGCCACGATCTCGTCGAACTTCGCTTTGATTTCGGCGCGCTGCATCCCTAGGATCGCGCCATTGAGGTAGACGTTTTCCCGTCCGGTCAACTCCGGATGGAAGCCGGTGCCAACCTCCAGCAAGCTGGCCACCCGCCCTTGGAGCGAGATGCGTCCCTCCGTTGGCTCCGTGATGCGGCTGAGAACCTTGAGCAGGGTGCTTTTGCCCGCCCCGTTGCGTCCGATGATGCCCACCACCTCGCCACGCGCAATCTCGAAGGACACGTCGCGCAACGCCCAGAACTCCGCTCCACCACTGTCATTACCCGTTGCCTTCGCGCCGCCACGCCATTGCTGCCACGGTCTTTTGACCGTATCGACAATACTCTCGCGCAGGGTGCGGTAGCTGGTGGAACTCCTGCGGCCGAGCGTGTAACATTTTCCGAGGGACTCCGCGCGGATGACGATGTCGGTCATAATGGCTGAGACCCAGGACTTGGTAGCGGCGGAAACATCGCGGTTGGGTTAATCTATCAGCGCCCGGTACGGCAAGCCAATTCTTTCCGGCGTCGGAGCTTCCAGCGGAAAGGTTTGACTTGGGTAGATCGATCCGTTCGGGAAGCCGCATTCCTGCTGCCACCACCCGGACAGAGCGTGACAGACCGCCGGGAAGTTTGCTACCACTCGTTGCATGCTTTCACCTGACAAAACGGGAGGAGAAAGGCTGCATCTGCACTATCTCGACGGAATGCGTGGCCTCGCTGCTTTTTATGTCGTTCTGCATCACGCTTTCATGGAAGTTGCCGGCGTGAAGCACTGGCTGCCCGACCGGTGGATTGCCATGACCGGATGGGCGGAAAATGGCCGGATCGCCGTGCAGATCTTCATCGTGCTCAGCGGATATTGCCTGATGATGCCGGTTGCTCGTTCCGGCGACCTGAAAGGCGGGCCAACGGGTTTCATTCAACGGCGGGCGCGCCGCATCCTGCCGCCTTACTACGCCGCTCTGGCGTTCGCGCTGCTCGTGATTTCCTGCGTGCCAAGGATGAACATCCCGCGTGGGGTGCGTTGGGATTCCACGCTGCCAGCCGCCTCCTGGGGGGTGTTGGTATCCCATCTGCTTCTCTTGCAGGACCTCAGCGGCGATTGGCTTTTCAAGATCAATTACCCGATGTGGTCAATCGCTCAGGAATGGCAGATTTACTTTGCGTTCGTTTTTATCCTGTTACCGCTCTGGCGTACCCTGGGCATTCTGGCTGCGGTCGGCTTCTCCTTTGTGCTCAGCGTGCTCCTGCGCCACATTCCTGGCTACAACCTGATCGACGCCGCGCCCGAGTTTCTGTTTCTCTTCAGCGTCGGGATGTTCGCCGCCAAAGTCACTTTTGCGGAACCATCCCGCTGGATCGTTCGTTTGCGTGAACGCACGCCTTGGGGGTGGTTAACGCTTGTCTCCTGGCTGGTCTACGCCATCTTCGCCGTGCGGAGTCCTCCCGGCGCGGTCGATTCCTTCCGTTGCGCGGTGTCAGTGGGTGGCATCATGCTATGCACGCTCGTCTTTTGCACGGGCTCGGTGCAACGCCGTCAGCACCACAATCTCCTGCTGCGCTTTTGTGAGTGGAAACCCATGGTGGTCCTGGGAACGTTCTCTTACAGCCTTTATCTGGTTCATGCTCCGATCCTGTCCATGTTCACTCTGCCGTTGCTTGATCGGCAGGTCTCCGCGCTTCCGGCGGTGCTGGTCCAGCTATGCGTTGCGGTGCCGACAGCGACCGCCTTCGCATATGGCTTCCATCTTCTCTTCGAGCGACCGTTTATGCTCGGGCACCCTGGGAACCTCAAACGGGCTGAAAAGGCAGCGATCCTGGACCCGGCACCTTAGGCAACGATCCGAGCGGAACTTTTTCCCGCCACGTGGATCGTCCCACAACTCTGGTGAACGGCTGGCATGCTGCTGACCGACGAATCTAGGTGAGCCACCTACTCCCCGCGCGCAAACGCCGCATGCCCATCGGACTCTGCCAGCTCTGTGAACGCGAGACCGCCCTGACCCGGCACCACCTCGTGCCGCAATGCCGCCATCGCAACAAATGGAACAAGAAGAATTTTGACCGGCGCGCGGTGAAAACCAACCTCCTGCTCCTCTGTGCCGGCTGCCACAAGCAGCTCCACGCCCTGTTCACCGAGAAGGAGCTGGAACGCCGCCTGCACGACCTGCCGAGCCTGCGCGCGGAGCCGGAAGTGCAGAAATTCGTCCGCTGGATCCGGCGCAAGCCGCCCGGCTTCCGTCCAACCGTGAAAGGCGCGCGGGATGACCGTGCCTGAACACGGGCCCGCGCCGCGCTACTGGGCAGCGGGGGCGCTGGTCGGCGTGGGCTGGGTGCTGGGCAGGCGCAGGCGTTCGTCCGTCGCCAGGATTTCTCCCAGTGGCGGCCAGCCCGCCATGTCCATGCCCTGAAAGCAGTTCAGGTACACCGCCACGATCTCCGCCGGGTACTTGGCCAGCAGGGCGTCCACGGCCTCGCGCAGCTTCTCCGGCGGGGGGCAGGGGGGCAGGTTCTCGATGCCGCCCTGTTCGTCGTGCTCGATGCCGAGCGAATCCAGGAAATCGCGCAGCAGGGAGGATTGCGCGCCCATCAGCCACATTTGCAGCAGGTTGATGGCGATCTGCTCGCTGTAGGGCCGTCCCAGCGCGGCCTGCATCCAGGCGTGGCGTTCCTGGCGCGGCTTGCGCTCGACGAAGACGGGCCGGAGCTTGCGCTGCGTGGCGAGCGTCTGGATGGCGACCTTGTAGGTCGGCTTGTCGGCTGTCTGGAGGTAGGAGAGCACCTGTTCCGCCAGATCGGGAGACAGGCGTTGGAAAATGTCCGAAGCAGTCATGGAAAGGACGGGAATGTCTCGCCTCCGGCCGTCCCTGTCGAGCGGCAAAGTGGGAGGCGGCGGGATGTCGGAGATCGGATGTCGGATGTCGGATGACAGGGGGGGATCAGAGGTGAGGCACTCACCGTCATCGGTCATCCGTCATCCCTGCCTCACCGTTGCAACTCGCTGTCGAGCAGCGACACCACCTGCCGCGTCTTTTCCTCGTCCTTCATGCGCTGCTTCACCAGGCGGTGCGCGTGCAGCACCGTGCCGTGGTCGCGCCCGCCGAAGGCGTCGCCGATCTCGTTGAGCGAACTTTTCGTCAGTTCGCGCGCCAGGTACATCGCCACCTGCCGTGGAAACGCGATGTTCGCCGGACGCCGCTTGCTGGTCATGTCGGCCAGGCGCACGTCGTAATGCTCGGCCACGCGCCGCTGGATCTGGTCGATGGTCACGGTCCGCCGCGCCTCCTCCTGCAAGATGTCCTTGAGCAGGTGCTCGACGCTTTCCTGCGTCAGCGACTTGCCGCTCAGCGACGCGAAACTCGCCACGCGCATGAGCGCCCCCTCGAGCCGCCGCACGTTCGTGCGGATGCGCTTGGCCAAGAAATCGAACACTTCCGGCTGGAGCTTGATGTTCATCGTCTCCGCCTTCTTGCGCAGGATGGCCATGCGCGTCTCGATGTCCGGCGGCTGGAGTTCCGCCGTCAACCCCCACTCGAAGCGCGACACGAGCCGCCCCTCCAGGTTGGCGATCTCGCTCGGCGGCCGGTCGCTCGACATGACGATCTGCTTGTGGCCGTCGAACAGGGCGTTGAACGTGTGGAAGAATTCCTCCTGGCTGCGCTCCTTGCCCGCGAGGAACTGGATGTCGTCGATCAGCAGCACGTCGGCGAGCCGGTACTTCTTGCGGAACTTCACGAGCGTCGAATGCTGGATGGCGTCGATGAACTCGTTGGTGAACCGCTCGCTGGAAATGTAGATGACGCGCAGCCCCTTCTTCTTGGCCAGCATCGCCTGCCCGATGGCTTGCATCAGGTGCGTCTTGCCCAGGCCCACGCCGCCGTAGAGAAAGAGCGGGTTGTACGTCTTGGCGGGCGTGTCCGCCACGGCCTTGCTGGCGGCCTGCGCGTACTGGTTGTTGTTGCCGACGACGAAGGACTCGAACGTGTAGCGCGGGTTCAGGCCGCCGGCGGCGGTCTCCGTCGCCGGTTCGGGGG
>CALMAQ010000057.1:0-10146 GCA_937859745.1 uncultured Verrucomicrobiota bacterium
AGACGCTTTCCACCGTCTCCACGGAAGTAGGTACTCCGTTCACTGCCGAGGTGACTGAGCCGATGGAGCAGGACGGTCGCGTTGTCATCCCCGTTGGATCGATCATCCATGGCCGCGTCACCATTGTTCGTGGCGGTAAGCGAATCTCGGGAGCGGCGGCACTGCACCTGCTGACCGAGAACGTCACTTTGCCCGACGGCACTAACTACATCGTCCATGCCCAGGTGATCGACACCACGCAGCACAATGTAACCGGAGTCGATGACGAGGGCACGATCTACCGCCGGGATCACATAAAAGGAACGCTTGCGGCCATGTCGCTGACCACCGGCGGAGCGGCGGCGGCGGGTTCCGGCGCGGGAAGAGGGGTCTTGGCGGGAGAACGGGAGTTTACCGACGTGCTGCCCTGGCCGGCACCGGCGGAGCGTTTGCCGCTCGAAGGATCTTTGGAGGTGGTGCGACTAGGCATGATAAAAAATGAGGCAGGAAAAAGGTTTCGGAAGGGGCCGAACGGTCGGGTGGGTTCATGGCCGCGTTTTCATGGGAAGGTCTGGCTGGGGCGGGACGGTGCGGCACTACCTGGCGACCTGTTCCTGGCCGGCGCGCGCATGGATCGCGGCGGCCTGTTCGAGGTCTACGCTCAGGATGTCGGCAATGTCCTGCGGCTCGGCTTCGAGCAGCGATGCCACGGTGAAGAACCCGTTCTGCACGAGCGTCTGCGCCGTGGCGAGATTGACGTCCAATCCCGCCGCCAGCGTGGCGGCAGCCTGCGACACCTTGTTCTGGAGCACGATAGCCGCGCTCTCGTCTTTCTCGATGCTCGTCTTCCAGCCGGTCAGCTTCTCGGTCAGCCGGGCGTTCTGGCCGCGCTTGCCGATGGCGAGCGAGAGTTGGTCCTCGTCCACCTTGACCGTTGCCACCTTGTTGGCGGCGTCGAGCGTCAGGCTCTTGACGCGCGCGGGCTTGAGCGCCTCCAGGATGAACTCGCGCGGGTCGGCGTGCCAGCGGATAATGTCCACCTTCTCGTTGTTCAGTTCGCGCACGATGTTCTTGACGCGGCTCCCGCGCATACCCACGCACGCGCCGACGGGATCAACCTTCTCGTTGGCCGAGTGGACGGCGATCTTGGTGCGATAGCCAGCCTCGCGCGCCAGCCCGCGGATTTCCACCGTGCGGTCGTTGATCTCGCTGACTTCCAGCTCGAAGAGGCGGCGCACGAAGTTCGGGTGCGAGCGCGAGAGGATGATCTCCGGGCCACGCACGCCGTTCTCCACTGCCATGACGTAGGCCCGCAGGCGGTCGCCCACGTTGTAGTCCTCGGTGACAACGCGCTCCTTGCTGGGCATGATGGCGTCGAACTTGCCCAAGTCCATGATGACGTCGCTGCGCTCGAAGCGGCGCACGGTGCCGTTGACGATCTCGCCCGCGCGGTCCTTGAACTCGTCGTACATCATCTCCTTCTCGGCGGAGCGGATGCGCTGAAGCATGGCCTGCTTGGCCGTCTGCGCGCTGATGCGCCCGAAGTCCTTGGGGGTCACCTCGATCTCGACCGTGTCGCCGACCGCCGCATCAGGCTTGACCTTCTGCGCGCGGGCCAGGAGCACCTCGCTGAACGGGTCCGTGACCTTTTCGGTGACGATCAAACTGGCCAAGGCGCGGATCTCGCCCGACTTGGGATTGATGTCGATGCGAAGGTCACGTGCCGGGCCGACGCTCTTTTTCGACGCTTGCAGAAGGGCGTTGGAAACGGCCTCGATGAGGATTTCCCGCTTGATCCCTTTCTCGCGTTCAAAATAGTCCAGGGCGGCGATCAGTTCGCTGTTCATAAAAAAATTCGACCGACGAATCCGGGCAGCGGCGGAGACAAGCGCAGGGCAGGAACCGTGGTTCCCACCCGGGAGGGAGTGCGCGTGGGCTCCGATCCGCCTGGATCAGTCGGGCCGTTGACATTAACGGCGCTTGGTCCAACCGTCAAGCACGCCCGCGCACGGTCCGGGCCACAGCGAAAAGGCCGCAACCCGCGAGGGTTTCGCGGGTTGACACCAACGAGATGAAAAACGACGGCAAATCCGGGAACGAAGGGATGAACGGGCTCGACGCCCGGGACGACGCGGCGTTGTGGGACCTGCTGGGCCGCGCCCCGACCCCCCAGGTCGGACCGTATTTCGCACGGCGGGTGCTGCGCGAGGTCACCCTGTCCGAGGAAGCCTGCCCCGCCCCGGCGGGCGTCCGCTGGTGGCAGCCGATGTCGCTCTGGCGCGCGTACCGCCGCTTGGTGTTCGTGGCGGGTGCACCCGTGGCCGCCCTCGGGCTCCTGTTCCTGGGGCTGCGGATGAATCCTGTCGGCCGCACGGCGGCCCCGGGTGAGGCTGTGGCGGAGACACTGCCCGCCGTTGGACACCAGGACGACGCGCAGGCGGGCCCCAGCCCGGCGGCCTCGCCTGACGTGCCCGAAGACGTGTCCGCCCAAGACGTGGAGGTCATCGCGGACCTGGACAACCTGCTCAAGCGCGAGGAAAGCCGTCTATGGACCGAGGACGACAACACCGCACGCTTCTGACCGTGCTGGCTGCCGCGGGAGTGTGCGCCGTCGGCGCGCTTTCCCTGCCGCGTGCCGCTGCAGACCCGACGCCCTCGGTGCAGGCCACGCCCGTGTTCTCACCGCCGCCGGTTCCGCCCATGAGCATGCAGCCGCGCGGACGCCTCAAGGCGGCCATGGACGCACACGAACCGAACGGCCAGGCCGGAGTCGCCGAACGCATCGCGCGGATGAGCCCGGAGGAACGGGCAGCTTTCCAGCGCAACCTCAAGGTCTGGCAGCAACTGCCGCCGGAGGAGCGCCAGGACATCCGCAAGCAGGCCAACGCGCGCAACCGGGAGGAAATCCTCGGGGCTCTCCGGGACAGCGGTCTGCAACTGAACGACGACCAGAAAGAAATCTTCGCGTTGCGCTACCTGCAGGAGCGCCGCAAGCTGGAGCGTGAGATCGAAAAGCAAGCCAGCGCCGAGCGTGCCCGCCGCCTGCCGCTGATCCTCCAGGGCTTGAAGCACGAGTTCTCTGGGGGAGGCTCGCCCTCTCCGGCGGCGGGCGCGGCCCAGCCGCCGAAAACTGCGTCGACACCCTGAAGTGATTCAGGCCGGTCACTTGCCCAGCGCCGTCCGCTTCGCGCCCAGTACCGTCTCAATCTTGCCCAGCGGCAGGCAGTTGACCACGTCGCCGCGCGTCAGCCAGCCCTTGCGTGCCTGCGCCACGCCGAACCACAGGTCCTGCAAGCCCTCTGTGCGGTGGGCGTCCGGGTTGATGGCGCACTTGACCCCTTTCTCCTGCGCCAAGTGCCACCAGCGCCAGTCCATGTCCAGCCGCCAGGGGCTCGCGTTGAGTTCGATGATCGTGCCCGTCGCCGCCGCCGCGTCGAGCACGGCGGGCACGTCCAGCGCGTAGCCCGCGCGCTCCAAGAGCAGCCGCCCGGTCAGGTGGCCCATCATCGTGACGTAGGGATTTTCAATGGCGCGGATGAGCCGCCGGGTCATCTCGGCCTCGGGCAGCGAGAACGAGCCGTGGACGCTCACGACCACGTAGTCGAGCCCCGCCAGCACCTCGTCGGAGAAATCCAGCGCGCCGTCCTTGAGCAGGTCGCACTCCACGCCCGCGAATACCCGGAACCGGGTGCCCTCTGCCTCGTAGCGCGCGTTGAGCGCCCGGATGGCTTCACCCTGCTCGGCCAGCCGCCGCTCGTCCTGGCCGTTGGCCTGGAAGGAACTCTTGCTGTGGTCGCCGATGCCCAGGTATTGCAGCCCCAGCTCGCGCGCGGCTTCGGCCATTTCCTCCAGCGTGTTGTGGCCGTCGCTGGCGTTGGTGTGGCAGTGGAACGTGCCGCGCAGGTTGTCCAACTCGATCAAGTCGGGCAGCTTGTGCGCGGCAGCGGCCTCGATCTCGCCCGTGTTCTCGCGCAGTTCGGGCGGGATGTAGTCCATGCCCAGCGCGCGGTAAAGTTCCGCCTCGTCGTGGATGTCAGGCAGCGGCTGCGCGGGCCGCGCGCCCTCGCCTGTGGCGGCGCTGAAGCGGTATTCGTTGATGGACCAGCCGCGTTCCAGCGCGCGGTTGCGCAGCGCGATGTGGTGCTCGCGGCTGCCCGTGAAATGGTGCAGCGCGTAGGGATATTCCGCGTCGGCCACGAGCCGCAGGTCGCACTGCACGCCGCCCTCCAACCGCACGGCCACCTTGGTCGGCCCCTGGGCGATGACTTCCACCACGTCCGGGCGGTGGGCGAAGAACTCGCCCACCACGGCCGGGTCCTTCGTGGACGCCACGAAGTCCAGGTCGCGCACGACCTCCTTGCGCCGCCGCAGGCTGCCGCCCTCGCTCGCGCGCACGACCGCCGGGTGGGCGCGCAGTTCCTCGACCATGCGCTGCGCTACGCCCGCCACGTCGCCGAGCCGGTGGAACGCCGCGTTGGCCTGTCGTTGCGCGATGGCACCGAGCAGCTTGTGCGCGGTCTTGTCGCCGAAGCCGGGCAACTCCGCGACTTTGCCCTCGCGGCAGGCCACCTCCAGGTCGGCGATGGACCCCACGCCGAGTTTTTCGTACAGCGCCTTGATCTTCTTGGCCCCCAGCCCGTTGATGCCGAACAACTCGAACAAGCCCGGCGGGAAGCCGCTTTTCAGTTCCTCGAAGTACGCCAGCTTGCCCGTTTGGATAAGTTCCGCGATCTTCTCGGCCACGGATTTACCGACGCCTTCGATCTCGCCGAGTTCGCCCTTGGCGGCGGCGTCCTCCAGGTCGCCCGTGTGGAGTTCCAAGGCGCGGGCGGCCTGCTGGTAGGCGCGAATCTTGAAGGGATTCTCGCCCTTGAGGTCGAGCAGGCGGGCGATGGATTCGAGCGTTTCGGCGATGGCTTCCTTGGTCATGGTGGCGCGGCGGGCGGAGCCGCCGAAGCAATAAAGACGACGACCGATTCCCGGGCAACCCGCCTTGTCAATCCGGGCCGTGGATGGTTCATTGCGGGGCCCATGAAACCGCCTCTTTTCCGTTGCGCCGCGTCCGTGGCCGCGCTTGCGCTCGTGCTGGCCGGGTGCGCCAGCCAGAATTCCTCGCCGCGCGCGGCCGGTCAGCCCGCCCTCGTGCCCGCGCCCGCCAGCCTGCCGGTGGCCAAGGTGGCCACGATCACGATCTATCGGTCGGACTTCGACCGCGACGCGGACGTCCACCCGACGGTCAGCGTCAACGGCAGCGACCTGGTGACACCGCACCGGGGCACGGTGTTCACGGCGCGGTTGCTGCCGGGCACGTACCACTTCGAGGTGGACGGCGAACGGGCGGGCGACCTGAAGGCGTCCGCCGGGCAGCATTACTATTTCCAGATGGCCATCGTGCCCGGCGGTTTCTCGGGGCATGGGCGGCTGGGGATCGTCTCGCCGCAACAGGGCCAGGCCGAATCCACGGGGTTGCAGCCCAGCGACAAGGGCGACATCGAGAACCCGGCGTTCCGGTGAGGCGCGTCAGACCTGTCCTTTGGTTTGCACGCGCTCGGCCAAGTCGGCTGGCGCAGTGAAGATAAAAACCTTGCCGACTTTTTTTCGCACGAGCCAGCCGTTGCTTGCGAGTTCCAAGAGATCTTGACGCGCGGTCTGGTACACGGTGCCATGGCTGCGGCGGTGTCCTTCCACCGTGTACTGCATCCCAGGATGTCGCAGGGCATGACCAATGAGCGCTTGCTGCCGGTGGTTTAATCCCTGCACGTTTCGCAGGAGCTTTGCCGTACCCTGCAACTCCCGACTTTTGCGTTCGATATAATCATGGAGGCTTTCGATGGCCCGGCAAATAACCTCTGACTGGTGGATCAGAAAATAGGTGGCATCGTTGCCGTCCGTCTCCGCGTGCAGGAACGAGAGCGCATATGGCTTAGGTGCCTTCAAGATAATCTCCGAGATGGAGACGAACTCGAACAGCCAATATTTCGCCCTTAGCATTGACCAGTAAAACAATGCCCGCGCGGTTCTTCCATTACCGTCAACAAATGGATGGTCGTAAGCCAGCCAGAAGTGCAGTAGAATCGCGCGCACCACAGGATGCAGGAAGCGGCCTGGCGATTTTCCCTCTGCCAAAATGGGTTCGTTGGCGAACGCGCACAAAGCTTCCAGCCGCTCGGATAATTCCTCTGCAGGCGGCGGGTAGTGGTATGCTTCATCCGTGATGTCGTCTCGCACGGCCACGGACTCTTCCGGCTTCCGCATTCTTCCGGCGGCGCTTTCGTCGTCCAGCGTGCCTTCCGTGACCATCCGGTGCATCTCGAAGATCAAGGCCGGGTCCAGCGGCCGTTGTTTCCAGGCAGCGATGTTTTGCATCGTGCGGTAGTTGTTGAGGATCATGCGTTCACCGCGGGTGCGCGGCGGACGTCCGCTGCGGATCATCTCCTTTGCCACTGCCCGGGTAGTAGCCGCGCCCTCCAACTGACTGCTCGTCACCGCCTCTTGGAAAAGGGAACGCAAGATGTATTGGTCGCGGGTTTGTGGGTTGGTGACGGGTTCTGTCATCCCAATCGAGCCACCTGCCCCCAAATCAACCCGGTGCAGCCGCTCGATTAACACATCCGGTATTGCGTACTGAAAAGACCGGCGATTGGTCCCCACCAGGGGAAAGTTTTTCAGTGCCGTGGCTCTGACGGCTTTGGTGGCCGCCCACCATTGTTCGTGCGTAAAACCCCCCGGTGGCTCCAGGTGGCGCAAAGTGTCCCAATGCCGATAATTACTCTCGGATTCCGTGCGGACGGCTTCCGCGTAAACTCTCAGAACGTCCGGCACGTCCAGTTTAAACAACGTCTGAACGGTGTTCGGAGGCGTTTGCGGCTTTTTCATGGTGGCAAACGGCGTCTACGCTGGAACAAGCAGGCTCAAATACTAATTTAGTAGGAATTAGTAGCAAATTAGTAGTTTCGTAACACGGTGCAAGCTTTAAGATGACCCCCACAAATGGTATGGTCTATGCCGATAAACACCTTTTTTCCACAAATATGAACGTTTCCTCTCTCGATCTCCCCGACATCCCCAAACTGCGTTCGGGCAAGGTGCGCGAGGTGTTCGACCTAGGCGCGGACGGATTCCTGCTCGTCGCCACGGACCGGCTCTCGGCCTTCGATTGCATTCTGCCCGATCCCATCCCCGAGAAGGGGCGCGTGCTTACGCAGATTTCGGCGTTCTGGTTCCACCACCTGCGCGCCCACGGCTCCATCGCGGACCACCTCGTCACGGCGGATTTCGCGCAGTTCCCGGAACGGTTGCAGCCTTTTGAGGCGCAGTTGGCGGGCCGCTCGATGCTCGTCCAGCGCGCGAAGCCGCTGCCGGTGGAGTGCGTCGTGCGCGGCTACCTGGCCGGGAGCGGCTGGAAGGAATACCAAAACAGCGGAACCGTCTGCGGCCACAAGCTGCCCGAGGGATTGCGCTTGGCCGACCCGCTGCCGGAACCCATCTTCACCCCCGCCACCAAGGCCGACAGTGGCCACGACGAGAACATCGACTGGCCGCGCTTCGTGGAAGCCCTGGGCGACGAGACCGTGGCCGTGGCACTGCGCGCGGCGAGCCTGCTCATTTATTCGCTGGGCAGCGTCCACGCGGCGGAGCGGGGCATCATCATCGCGGACACGAAGTTCGAGTTCGGCGTGGACGAGACGGACGGCGAGATCATGCTCATCGACGAGTGCATGACGCCGGATTCCTCGCGCTTTTGGCCCGCCGACGCCTACCAGCCCGGCGGCAGCCCGCCGAGCTTCGACAAGCAGTTCGTGCGCGACTACCTGGAAACACTCCCCTGGGACAAGACGCCCCCCGCGCCGCCGCTGCCGCTGGAAATCGTCGCGCGCACGAGCGAGAAGTATTTGCAGGCGCTGGAGCGGATCACGGGCGGCGAGCAGCAGCGGGCGTTCAGCTTGTGAACGGTGACAGGCAAGAAGGGCGGCCTGGTCTGACGCGTGAATCGTTCACCCGTCAGACCCACCCGGCAGAGCCCTCGCTTACGTGCGGCCGACGCGGTGCCGGCGCAGGACGAGCCCCAGCCCAGCCGCCCCGGTGCCCACCGTCGCCCAGGTGCCGGGTTCCGGCACCATGCCCGCCGAGTTGTAGATCGCGCCCACCTGATTGGCGGACAGTTCGGTGCTGTACACGGCGATTTCATCCAGTGCGCCCTGGAAAAAACGGCCGGTGAACACATCGCTCTCCCCCATGGCAAAGGTGCCAGTGCCGTTGCCGTGCGTGCCCGCGCCGCCCTGCGCCACCTGGGTGCCATCGATGTAGAGGGTCGCGTTGCCGCCGGAGGTGAAGGTCGCCGCCACGAAGACCCACTGGTTCAAGTCGGTCGCGGTGAACGCGGTGGGGTCGGTGACTGCCCCGCCGCCATTGGTGTAGAACCGCAGCCGGTTGTCGGTTTCGACCTGCAAGTCAAAGTCGTTGCCGCCCTGCGACTCACCCGCGACGGTGAAGATATGGCCTGCCGTGGAGGGCAAAGCGGCCAGGTTGAACCAACCGACGATGGAACCCGCCTGGTTGATGCCTCCCACGAGGTTGGTGTCCACGTAGGTGCCGTTGGAGCCGTCCAGGGCGACCGGCTCGTTGACGGGATCAATAGCCAGGGCGGGGCCGGTACCAGGAACGCCGAGGGCGGCGTTCCCTTCGAAGGTGCCGGTGTAGCCGTTGACGCTGCTGTTGGCACCCGTGCCGGGCGTGTAGCGCCAGTAACCGAGCAGGCCCGGCGTGTTCTCTACCGTGGTGACGTAGTCGGCGGCGCGCGCGGCGGCCCCGGAGAGTTGCGCCGCGCAGGCGGCGAGCAGCAGGCATGTTGTTGTCTTCATCTTCGTTTGGATGGTTGGCAGTTGGCGTCGAGGTGGCTTTGAGCAGACTGGCGTGCGCCGACCCGAGGGGTTCAGGCCCTGCGGCCGACGCTTCGTAGGGTAAAGCGCGGAAATCCGCTGCCAGCGGACATATTTTTTGAGCCACGTTTGCGCCCGCCTCGGCGGACCAGCCCTGCTCAGCGGGAACCCGCCAATGGCAGCACCCGCCCCTCCGCTTTCCAGAGACGCTCGAACCGGGCCTTGACCTCCGGCCTGCCTTCCGCACGCAGGTGGCGCGCTTCCACGAGGTGCTCGTAGAGAACCGCGAAGCGCATCAGCGCTGCTTCCTCGGCGTCCACCGCCTCGTCGGCCTCCTCGGCGGCCTTGTCGGCCTTCAGCAACCCCGCGCGTAACGCCTCGTCCCTGACCAGATCCACCACCGCGCCGGCGTGCCCTTCACGGTATTTGCCGGTGTCGGCGTAGCCCCAGCGCAGCACAGGCCAACGCTCGAACAACGGCCCCAGCGCCCGCTCGCGGACGGCGTGGAGCCGGTCCTTCGCTTCGTTCTGCGCGTCGAGCAACGCCGGGCGGGACGCCGGATCACCGTAGGTGAGCCGGTCATGGACGGTCAGCGCCCGGGCGTCGCCGGAGAGGCCGAGTTGCCCGGAAAGCGCGTCGAGCACCGCGCGCTGGGCCGGGGTGCCCGTGGCCCAGACCTCCGGGTAAGGCGCGGCGTAGATGGCTTCGTCCGGCTGGGCCGCGGCCTGGTGCAGGAACACGTCGGAGGTGCAGACGGGCGTGTCGCCGGATCGGTCGTGGATCAGCGCGTAGCAGAATGCCTCGTGCAGTGAGACTTGTCCGTCGCCGTCGTAGTCCGCGCCCGTGACCGGGCCGCCGAAGCGGTCCCGACCGCAAAGGGCACCGAAGAAGTAGGAGGAGAAATCCTGGTAGTCGGCGCGTTCGGTGGCGTAGGAACAGCCCGCCGCCTCGCGGTCCTTGCGGGCGGCGAAGAACCCGGCGATCTCCCGCTCGGTCGGTGTCCCGGCGGGGTCCGCGCGGTCGAAGATCACGTCGGCGAAGGCCCCGCTGAAACACTGCGCCATCACCAGCACGACCGGCACCTGGCGCGGCAGGCGCGCCACCTCGTCCGCCAGGGCACGGACCTTCAATCCCTCGCCGCCCCAGAGATCATACTGGGTGTTGCGCTCGCTGTGTTTGTCCTCGCTGCCATGTCCGGCGAAATAGAGCAGCAGCGGGGGGGGCCCGCCGGCGCGGCGGGGGGCCCCCCGCCGCCCCCGCCCCCGCGCCACCACGGGCAGGCGCGCGC
>CALMAQ010000057.1:10156-10540 GCA_937859745.1 uncultured Verrucomicrobiota bacterium
CTCCGCTCCGCCCCGCCCCCGCCCGGGCCGCCGCCGCGCCGCGCCCCCCCCCCCCGACCCGGGACCGCGCGCGGCGAAAAGCCTGGAGCCGGGCGGCCCCGTCCAGCCCCACCTCCAGCTTGGGCGGGCGGGTCAGCACCGGCTCGGACGCATCGTGGTCGGCCAGCAGCACCGCCAGGGCGCGCTCGGCATCCGCCCCGGCGCTCGTGTCCGCGTAGGATACACTGGCCCGGTCCGCCTTGCCGTCGGCGAAGAGGACGGCCCGTTTGGCCGCCGGGGGAATCAGGCTGGCCACGAAGCGCAGGTGTCCCTCGATCTGCGCGGCGTTGCTTTCCTCGTCGGGCCCGCCGCCGACGAGCAGCGCACACAGGGCCGCGGCCGAAC
>CALMAQ010000058.1 GCA_937859745.1 uncultured Verrucomicrobiota bacterium
CCTCCGTCCTTCTGCCCTCCACCCTCCGCCCTCTGCCTTCCGCCCTCTACCCTCTGCCTTCCGCCCTCTGCCTTCTGCCTTTACTTCCGCCTCCCCGCCGCGAGATTCCGTCCATGCCTTCCGCGCCACGCTACCAGCCCATCGAGAACTACGGCATCGTCGGCAACCTCCAGACCGTCGCGCTGGTGGGCATGCACGGCTCCATCGACTTCCTCTCGTTCCCGTATTTCGACTCGCCCACCGTTTTCGCCGCGCTGCTCGACCACGACAAGGGCGGCCACTTCCAGATCGCCCCCATGCTGGAGCACGCCAAGCAGAAACAACTCTACCTGCTCGACTCCAACGTGCTGCTCACCCGCTTCCTCGCCTCCGAGGGCGTGGCGGAAATCAGCGACTTCATGCCCGTCTCCGAGCTGGCGCCCGGCGCGGGCGAGCAGGATATCCCGACCCAGCTCGTGCGCCGCGTCAAGACCGTGCGCGGCGAGATCCGCCACCGCCTCGTGTGCGCGCCGCGCTTCGGCTACGGCCGGAGCGAGCACAAGGTCGAACAGGTCTCGGACAAGGAAATCGTCTTCACCGAGCAGGCCGGCGACCACATGATGCTGCGCCTGCGCTCGCTCGACGTGCCCATCCACCACGAGAACGGCGACGCGGTGGCCGAGTTCGTCCTGCGCGCGGGCGAGAAGGCCGCGTTCGTGCTGGAGGAGGTGCGTCCGCGCGAACCGTCCCCGTGCGAGGCGGACCACTTCGTCTCGCATTCCTTCAAGGAGACGATGGACTTCTGGCGCACGTGGATGGCGCGCAGCACGTACAAGGGCCGCTGGCGCGAGATGGTCAACCGTTCCGCGCTGACGCTCAAGCTGCTAACCAGCCAGCGTTACGGCTCCATCGTGGCGGCACCCACGCTGGGGTTGCCCGAGTCCATCGGCCACGGCCGCAACTGGGACTACCGCTACACCTGGATCCGCGATTCGTCGTTCACGCTCTACGGCCTGAACCGGCTGGGCTACAACGACGAGGCCGCCGCGTTCATGAAGTGGATGGAGGCGCGCGTCGGCGAGATGGAACCCGACCAGGGGTTGCAGCTCATGTACGGCATCGACGGCCGCCACCGGTTGGACGAGTGGACGCTCGACCACTTCGAGGGCTACCAGGGCAGCCGCCCCGTGCGCGTGGGCAACGCGGCGTACTCGCAGTTGCAGTTGGACATCTACGGCGAGCTGATGGATTCCGTCTACCTGTTCAACAAGTACGGGCGGCCCATCGACTACGACGGCTGGCTGGACATCTGCAAGTTGGTCGATTACGTCTGCGCGAACTACCGCCAGGCCGACGAGGGCATCTGGGAGGTGCGCGGCGGCAAGCAGGAATTCCTCTACTCGCGCCTGATGTGCTGGGTGGCGGTGGACCGCGGCATCCGGCTCGCGCAGCGGCGCAGCTTCCCCACGCCGCCGGAGAAGTGGTTCAAGACGCGCGACGAAATTTACCGGCAGATCTTCACGGACTTCTGGGACGCGAAACAGGGGCTGTTCATCCAGGCCATCGGGCGCAACGTGCCCGACGCGGCCAGCCTGCTGATGCCGATGGTGCGCTTCATCAGCCCGACCGACCGGCGCTGGCTGTCCACGCTCAAGGCCATCGAGCGGGACCTGGTGGACGACTCGCTGGTGTACCGCTACCGGGGCGAGGACGGGCTGGAAGGCGCGGAAGGCACGTTCTGCATGTGCTCGTTCTGGTACGTGGAGTGCCTGGCGCGCAGCGGCGACCTCAAGCAGGCGCGCTTCGTGTTCGAGAAGATGCTCGGCTACGCGAACCACCTCGGGCTGTACGCCGAGGAACTCGGTTCGAGCGGCGAGCACCTGGGCAACTTTCCGCAGGCGTTCACGCACCTGGGGCTCATCAGCGCGGCCTACAACCTCAACCGCCTGCTGGACGACCCGCAGGCGCTAGTATAAGTAGCCGCGCAGCGGCGTTCGTCGCCCAAGCCAGCCCTGCCCTGGGTGACGGACGCCTGCGGCGGAACCGTTTCAGGCCTGCGCGCGGAACTGGCGGCGCGTGGCCAGGGCGAGCGCCGCCGCGCCGAGCCCGGCCAGCGCCCAGGTGGAAGGCTCCGGCACCGGCACCATCGTGAAAGTGGAGGTGTAATCGTCACCCGCCGTCACCGTTCCCCCGGCCCAGTTGATCGTGACCTTGTTGCCGACCAGCGTGGCGGTCAGGCCGCCATGCGTGAAAGAGTCGGAGACTTTCGCGAAAGCCATCCCCGAAAACGCGGCATCGGTGAACGTCATCGTGAACGGGGCGTTGGCCGGACCGGTCTCCACCACGTCCTCAATCGTGAACTGCGAGGCGCTGAAGTTGGCGAAGTCCAGGTTGACGTTGTCGTTGAAGCCGAACTCGACGGCCGGGGAAGCGATGGTGACCGTCGGGCTGCTCGCATTGAGGTAGCCGGACGAGGGAACGAAGCCGTTGGCGGGATCGTAGTAATTGGTCGTGCCGCCGCTGAAGGTCAGGGTGCCGGTGACGGAGGTTCCGGTCAGCCCTGCAGCCCCCGCGTGCAGGGGCAGTAAAGCCAGACCGAAGCTGGCGACGACAAAGACGGCATGATTGCGGTGGATTCTGAGTTGCATAAAAAGAACGTGTCTGATGATTCCCTGGTTAATTGCCTTGCTGGCCCTCGATTAGACCGAATTTTTCCTAATCTGCAAGAGAAATTTTGCTGAATCAACAACTTGCGGATTTTCCTGACACCCACGCCAAGGTCCGCCGCTACTTCGCCAACCCCAGCGCCGCCAGCCCGAACGTGTACTCGAAGGCCACCTCGTGCAGCCGGTCGAACCGGCCGGAAGCGCCGCCGTGCCCGGCGTCGAGGTTGATCTTGAAGAGCAGCGGGTTGTGGTCCGTCTTGAGCGTCCGCAGCTTCGCCGTGTACTTGGCGGGCTCCCAGTAGGGCACCTGGCTGTCGTTGAGCGAGGTGAGCACCAGGATGTCCGGGTACGACGCCGGCTTGAGGTTGTCGTAGGGGCTGTAGCTCTTGATGTAGGTGTACTCGTCCTTGTTGTTCGGGTTGCCCCATTCGATGTACTCGCTTGTCGTCAGCGGCAGGCTGGGGTCGCTCATCGTGTTGAGCACGTCCACGAAGGGCACCGCCAGCACGGCGGCCTTGCACAGGTCGGGCCGCAGGTTGAGCGTCGCGCCGATGAGCAGCCCGCCCGCGCTGCCGCCCTCGATGACCATTTTGTCGTGCGTCGTGTACTGGTGGTCGGCGAGGTAGTCCGCGCACGCCACGAAGTCCGTGAACGTGTTCTTCTTGGTCATCATGCGCCCGCCCTCGTGCCAGGCCTCGCCCAGCTCGCCCCCGCCCCGGATGTGGGCGATGGCGTAGATCACCCCGCGCTCCAGCAGCGAGAGCCGGGTGGAGGAGAACGACGGGTCGATGGAGATGCCGTAGGAGCCGTAGCCGTACAGCCAGCAGGGGGCCTTGCCGTCCACGGCCACGTCCTTGCGCCGGATGATGTCGAGCGGGATCTTCGTGCCGTCGGCCGCCGGGGCTTCCACGCGCTCGACCGTGTAGCGCGCCGGGTCGTAGCCGCCCTGGACCTCGGTCTGCTTGAGGAGCGTCTGCTTGCCCGAGGCGATGTCGTAGTCGTAGATGCTCGGCGGCGTGACGGGCGACTGGTAGTTGAAGCGGAACACGGCCGTCTCGAACTCCGCGTTGTGGTCGGCGTTGGCGTCGTACGCCGCCTCGGGCAGCGGGATGGACTTCGTTTCCCTGGTGGCGAAGTCGTAGACCTGGAACTTCGTCAGGGCGTTCTCGCGCGTGGTGACGACGGCGTGCTTCGCGTAGGGTTGGAAGTCCTCGATCTTGACCCCCGGCCGGGCGGGCAGGAATTCGTGCCAGTTGCCAGGGTCGGGCGAGGCCTCGGGCGCGACCACCACGCGGAACTCCTTCGCGCCGTCGTTCGTGCGGATGTAGAACAGGTCGCCCCGGTGCTCGGGGTAATATTCGATCTCGTTGCGGCGTGGGGCGATGACCCGGAACCCGGCCTTGGGCTGGGAGGCCGGGGCGCAGAGGAACTCCGTGGTGCGCTTGCTCTCGGAGCCGATCATCATGTACTGGTCGTCCAGCGTGCGGCCCACGCCCACGTCGAAGAGTTCGTCCTTTTCCTCGTAGACGAGCGTCGGCGTGTTGTCGCCCACGGTGTAGCGCCAGACCTTGTCGTGGCGCTTGGACTCGTCCTCGGTGGCGAAGAACAGCGTGCGGCCGGTGGCCCAGGCAATCTCGGCCACCTTGCCGACCGGCGTCTGGATTTCCTCGCCGGTGACGAGATTTTTGAGGTGGAAGTCGTAGTCGCGGTGGCCGTTGATGTCGGTGGAATAGGCGAGGAGGGTATTCTCGTCGTTGTATTCGAACGTGCCCAGCGCCATGAACTTCTGGCCCTCGGCGAGCTTGTTCACGTCGAGGACGATTTCCTCGGGGGCCTCCAGGGTGCCCTTCTTGCGGCAGAGGATGGGATACTGCTTGCCCTCCTCGGTGCGCTGGTAGAGCCAGTAGCCGCGCTGGAGGTAGGGGGCGGAGGTGTCGGCCTGCTTGATGCGCCCGAGCATTTCTTTGTAGACGCCGTCCTCGAAGGACTTGAACGGCTCCATGACGGCGGCGGTGTAGGTGTTCTCGGCCTTGAGGTGGTCGAGGACGGCGGGGTTGGCCTTGTCACGCAGCCAGAAGTAGGGGTCGTCGATCTTGTCGCCGTGCAGGCCGACGGTCTTGGGGTGCATGGCGGTCTCGGGCGGCTTGGCGGCGTCGGGATTGAGGACCGGGGAGGCTTCGTCGGCGAAGGCGGCGAGGGGGGAAGTCATCAGCAGAAAAACGGCGAGCAGGTGGCGCGTGGGAAGGCTCATGGGATTGGAAGGAAGGGCAATGTAGCCAGATTCGACGCTTCGCAAAGGCGGAAGGCGGAAGGACGCGGGACGCAGGATGCAGGATGCAGGATGCAGGATGCAGGATGCCAGCAAAGCAGCGGGTGCTCCTCTACAACTCTGTCCTCCTGAGCGCAGCGAGTCCGCGAGCGCAGCCGGAGGACCTTCCGGCCGACGACAGCCAGGCGCGGAGCGTTTTACTCGCGCGCCAGCTTGATGGCAGCATTTGCCTCCGGCGGCGG
>CALMAQ010000059.1 GCA_937859745.1 uncultured Verrucomicrobiota bacterium
AAACGAGGCGACCGCAAACATCATACCATCCTCCGCCGGGATGGCCGGGCGCTACGCCGGGTATGCTCCCAGGAGAATTTGTCCGCCATCCTCGCTCAAGGCCACGCGTACGTCACCAAAAATCTGTTCGTACTCCCGCCCGGGATGGGAAGCGTTGGCGCGTAATTCGAGGGTTTCTGCCCGCAGCGTTCCCGGCAGCGTCACAACCCAAAACGTGTCCACGGCAGCGCGGTAGATGGCCCGGTGCCCGTCATCTGCCGATGGTCACTTACCTGCCAGCGGATTGAGATGGCGAGCCAAGCGTTTGACCAGCGGGCTGCGATGGGTGGCGGTCGGCCTCTTTCAACACATCGATGAACGCCCGCAGGGCCGACGGAACGTGGCGGCGGCCAGGGTAAAAGAGCATCAAACCCGGCGTCGGCGGGCACCAGTCAGCCAGCACCGGCACGAGCGTTCCGGCCTCCAATTGACTTCGCGCGAAAACCTCCAGCACATACGCGATACCCAATCCATCGGCCGCGGCGAGAACCATGAGCTGGTTGTCGTCGAGCGTCAGCGCGCCCGGCACGTCCACGGCGATCTCCTGGCCACGTTTGCTGAACTCCCAGCGGTAGAGCCGGCCGCTCGGCACCCGGTGGCGGATGCAGCGGTGGCGGCACATGTCGTGGGGGGTGCGCGGAGCGGACTGGCGTGCCAGGTAGCCGGGCGACGCCACGGCGAGGAAGCGCACGTCTTCACCGAACGGGACGGCGATCAGGTCCTGTGGCACGTCCTCGGCGAGGCGGATGCCGGCGTCAAATCCCTCGGCCACGATGTCCCCCAACCGGCCGTCGGTCACCGGGTCGAGCACGTTGCCCACCACGTTCTGGACGGGCGTGGCAAAGCTGGCTTTGGCGGTGTGGCGTACCAGGGCCGTGACCTCGTGACCCTGCGCCAGCGCCTGGTGGACGATCTCTTTGCCGGTGGCACCCATGGCACCGATGACGAGTAGTTTCATGAGGAACGTTGCGCTTTGAGGTTCGGCATTCCGGGCTATCGGAACAGCTTCTCGATGACTTCGATAAGTCCGGGTTTGACCATTTCCGTGCGGTACCGGGGCATCAGTTTCCCGGCTTTCTTCCTGGCCGCGGCCTGTGCCTCCATGTCGAGCTTGGGGGGCGGGGTCGTGCGCGGACCTTGTGACCCTCAGGCATCCGCCTCGGTCGAGAACGCGACAGTCTTTTGTGCATCCAGCGCAGCGATTCGTTCAACCAAGGCCGCACGGATTCTGTCGTAGGAATCGCTACCCAGAGTCAGCCGCTTGGGCGCGGGACTGCCGTCGGCCGAGTCAATGATCGCCCGGGCCATTTTGAGGGCGTCGCCCCGGACGGCAAACCCACCGCTGGTAAGGGCGCGGCGCATCTCGCCCGAGGGCGTCTGGTCGTACGCGGCCAGCGGTGGCGGACTGACCAGGCCGCCCGCGAAGTTCGTCTTGGCCGGCCCCGGTTCCACGATGGTGAACTCGATGCCGAAAGGCGCGATTTCCTGAGCGACCGCCTCGACAAAACCTTCGATGCCCCACTTGGTCGCGTGGTAAAGGCTGAAGTTAGGGTAAGCGACCTGGCCGCCTTCCGAGGCTATTTGCAAAACGCGACCACCTCCTTGCGCCCGCAGGGGCGGCAGGGCCGCGCGGATGACCTGGATGGAGCCGACGAGGTTGGTGGCAATCTGGTGGCTGATCTGCTCGTCGCTGACTTCTTCGGCCGCGCCGAACAGGCCGTAGCCCGCGTTGCTCACGACCACGTCGATGCGGCCCAGGGCGGCGAACGCGTGGTCCACGACGCGGCGGACGGCGGGCGTGTCGGTCACGTCCAGCGAGGCGAGCCAGAGCCGGTCGCCGTGCTGCTCTTTCAGGTCGTCCAACGTCTCCAACTTGCGCGCGGTGCCGGCCACGCGGTCGCCGCGTTGGAGGAGGAGTTCGGTCAGGTGGCGGCCGAGGCCGCTGCTGACGCCGGTGATGAACCAAGTGCGATGGGGCATAAAGTTTTTCGAGGTTGGATGGCTGCTAGGTGATGTGTGACTAACTGGATGGTTATATAAATGCCTGTTGTAACCATTTAGTCAAACGCCGGTTTTCTGCTATCCTCTTCCGGTGATCAAGAACGCCGAAGCCACCCGCGAGCGCATCCTCGCGGCGGCCACCACCGAGTTCTCGGCCCACGGCATCGCCGGTGCGCGGGTGGACCGCATCGCCCGGGAGGCCCGCGCGAACAAAAACTTGATCTACGTGTACTTCGGCAGCAAGGAGGCGCTCTTTGCTGCGGTGCTGGAGCGTCACCTGCGGCGGGTGTACGACACGGTGCCCATCACGGCGGAGGACCTGCCTGGCTACGCCGGCCGCATCTTCGATTTCTGCCTGGCCAACCCCGAACTGCTGCGCCTGATGCATTGGTCGGCCTTGGAACGCAAGGAGGGTTCGCCGCCACCTGGGCGGACTGCCGCCACCGAGGCCAAGGTCAAGGCCGTGGCGAAAGGGCAGCGCGAGGGCAGCGTGAGCCGCGAGCTGCCCCCGGCTTTTCTGCTGACCGCCGCGTTGCTGGTGGCATCGGCCTGGACGGGAGCAGATCCGTTTGGGATCGCCATCGAGCCGCAGGCAGCTCGGCATCTGCCGACGATCCGCAAGGCGGTGACCAAGGCGGTCGCATTGCTCTGCGGTGGGCCCTCTCAGGGGACGGGAAAACCCGTGCGCTAAGGATGGGCGGCCATCGGTCGAAAGATCATGACAGACGGCTGCGTGCCCGCTCCGACCTTGGAAATCTATGAACCGAGTCTGGTCGCCTACAATTAAGGTGAGCCGCGAGCTTGTTGGTAAGGTGGCGCTGTCCGTGGTTCACTTCCGCCAGGCGATTCGGCTGCACGCGCTGAAGAGGCGTTGCAGCATCGGCCGCGTGGCGAAAGATCAATCGGGCAATCATGACGCCTGACCAACACCGCGATTCTCACTGCCTGTGTGATGATGATCTCGCGCTTGGCAGGTGGCTTGTTCGGCGCGTCGCCACGGTGCGACATCGACCGGTTGCGTACCCCGTAGCGTGCCCCAATGGTGGTATAGGGGGCGTACATCCAGTCGCATCCCCACACTGTCCAAGGACCCGAGCGCGGCGGTCTGGCTTTGAGCCGGTTCATCCCCCAGTGAGTTCCGTCAAAGCCGCACTCCAGGAGCTTACGGGGTCGTTTGGCTATCTGGCGAACTATACCTACCAGTGATTGTTTTCGTCGCGCCTGGCGGCGTTAATGAATTGACACCGTGCATCCCAGCTAACGTATGTTGGCGACACACACTTCGGTAATGACGGTGGAGCAGCGAAAGGACCGTTTCTTAAAACGACCAAGCGGACCAAAGTCCCCTTGAACGCTATCGCCGCTGGCTTCACGCGTCGATTGCTCCCGTTGCGGCAGGGGTACCAAACATGCACTCTGATCTCCGTTCTAGCGTCGGTCGAAGGACTTTCGGGCCGCCTCGATCTGTCCCCGGCGTGCAAACGCCCACGAAGCCAGAGCCGTGACCGGCACCAGCACGTCGCGGCCCAGGTCGGTCAGCGCATAATCAACCCGCGGCGGGATGCTCGGGGTCAGCGTGCGCGTCACGTAGCCGTCACGTTCCAGGCCGCGCAACGTGGTGGTGAGCACCTTCTGCGAGATGGAGCCAAGGCTGCGTTTGAGTTCGCTGAAGCGCAAGGTCCGCCGCGAGAGCATGTGGATGACCAGGATCGACCATTTGTCCCCGACCCGGGCGAGCACGTCGCCCACCGATTGGCAGACTTCCGGCGGGAGGTCCTCGAAGCCGAGGCGGCAACAGCCGCTTCGGGCGGGAACCTTGAGGTGACCAGGTTTCATGAAGGTGCCTTCTTGTGCGCCCTGCACGGTTACTCGTAGTATCCAGGTATGCAAGGGATACCAACCACCATGAAAACTGAGCTTGATGCAGAAACCGTCCTGGTGACCGGCGGGTCCGGCTACGTGGGAGCGTGGATGATCGCCACGCTGCTCGCACGCGGCTACCGCGTGCGCGCGACCCTGCGCAGCCTGTCGCGCGAAGGCGAGGTGCGCGCCGCGGTCGCCCAGAGAGTCGACCCGGAGGACCGGCTATCGTTCTACGCCGCCGACCTGTTGAGCGACCAGGGCTGGCCGCAGGCGGTGGAGGGCTGTGAGTTCGTCGTGCATGTGGCTTCCCCGATGGGCCAGGGCCTGCCCAAAGGCACGGACCTGGTGACGCCCGCGCGGGAGGGCACGCTGCACATCCTGCGGGCCGCCGCCGCCGCCGGGGTACGGCGGACGGTGATCACTTCCTCCACGGTGGCCGCCCAACCTCCGCTGCCCCCTGGTCGCAGCGAAGGAAAGCCGACGGACGAAACCGCGTGGACCGACCCGGCGGAAAAGAACCTCAGCGAGTACGCGCGCTCCAAGACCTTGGCCGAACGCGCCGCGTGGGAATTCATGGAACGCTCCGCCGGGAAGATGACCCTCGCCACCGTGCTGCCGGGCATGATCCTGGGTCCGATCCTGGCGCAGAGCGTGTCCGGCTCGGTCGAGCTGGTGTCGCGGATGTTGACGGGCAGGTTGCCCGCGCTGCCCCGGATCGGGTTCAACACCGTCGATGTGCGCGACCTGGCGGACCTGCACCTGCGGGCGATGGAAGCGCCCGGGGCCGCCGGCCAGCGCTTCCTCGCCGTCAGCGACTTTCTCTGGATGGCCGACACGGCCCGACTGCTGCGCGAGCACCTGGGCGCACACGCGGCCAAGGTGCCCACCCATCGGCTGCCCGACTTCGTGCTGCGGCTGGTGGCGCTGTTTAGCTGGGATGCGCGGTTCATGGCCGCCCTGCTGGGAGTGCGTCGGGAGTTCAGCATCGCCAAAGCCCGCACGCTCCTCGGCTGGCAGCCGCGCCCGGCTGCACAGGCCGTGTTGGATTGCGCTGAGAGCCTCGTCCGACAAGCCCTGGCGTGAAAGGGTGGTGAGAGCGAGTGACGCCTTGTTCCGTCCACATGGCTGTACGATGCGGCATCCCGAAAAACGTCCGTTGGTGAAACGCTAGTTTCACAACGGCCCAACTGACGCGTTCTTTGGCAAGCAGTACCTCCCTGCCCAGCCGAAAACCTTGGTGGCCTTGTTGATCGATGGAAGCGAGGGCAGCCTGTACGTTGCCGACGAGGTGGGACTGCAGTTCGCGGCTGTGGGATACCCAGTCCTTGGCGTGAACTACCATGATGGCTTCCAAGGCAAGCAGGCACTCTCGCTCATCCCGATCGAGACATTTACCCGTGCCGTCGCGTGGTTGTTGGCGCAACCAGGCATCTCCCGCGTCGTGGTCATCGGCAGTTCGCGGGGCAGTGAAACCGCTTTGCTGACAGCCGTTTACGACCCACAGGTTGCCGGGCGGCAATCCTCGCGCCTTCCAGCGTGGTCTGGGACGGCTGTGGCGATGATGCCACCAGCCATCGAAGCGCCTGGACATGGGCAGGAAAGCCGCTTGCCTGCCTCTCGGTCTCGCCCGACGCGCCCTCCGAAAAGGCGGGTTTCCAAGCCGCTCTGCCTAGGTCGAGGCCGCAAAGGCAGCCGTCATCCCGGTGGAGAAGATCCGCTGCCCGGTTTTCCTGGCCGGCTCGGACGCCGACGCGATCTGGCCTTCGCCTTCATGGCGCGGGCAATCAACGCAAGGCTCACCACCGGTCCATCCGCACCCAGCGTCAAGCTACTGACCTTTGCCGATGCCAGCCACAACTTGCTTGGATCTGGACCGAAAGCCGTGCACCCCACATGGGATGTCGGCGGCCACACTTACACGATGGACTACGGAGGAACACCCGAAGGAACGGAGAAGGCACGCGACGAGACCTGGGCGGCTTTGCGGGCATTTCTGGCCAGTGCGGAAAACCTCTGAAACACCAAACCAAAGAAGTGCGGGTCATCGGAGACTTGCTTTGATGCAAATCAGAAGCTTAGAAACTGTGGAGTTAAACGGCAAGGCGGCGGATGAGCAAGCGCCTCATGGCGCACCAGAGCCACGCCTCGGCGCTCCTGACGGTCTTCTCGTACTCCTTGGAGAGCAGGCGGCATTGCCCAAACCACGCGAAGGTGCGTTCGACCCGCCAGCGGAACCGGACGGGCGCGAAGCCCCCCTTTTTTAGCCGGTGGCGGCTCGGCTTAGACACCTTGGGGTTTGGCGGTGACGTGCAGTGCCACACCGAGCTGCTCGCGGGCGACCTCCTCGGCCCGGCGCTGGCAGGAGCCATCCGCGGTGAAGCTCTCCAGGGAAGGATGCCGCTCGCAGGCCTGGACCATGCAGGCTTGGACCATCACCGCCCCTGCCTCCGCCCCGTCGGCCTGGTTGGCCGCGGTGACGTGGACGGCCAAAAGCGTGCCCTAGCTGTCCACGGCCACGTGGCGCGAGCGGCCCTTGATCCTCTTGCCGCCATGGAAGCCGCGTTCCCCGCCCTCGGCGGCGCTCTTGATGCTTGGGCTGTCGAGGATGGCGTGGCGTGGCGTGGCGTGGCGCGCACGGCCAAGCTCCTGCTCGCGCCAGCGGGTGCCTAGCACGGCGACCGCCTCTTGCCAGACCCCGCGCTCCTGCCAGCGTTGCCAGTGATCAAACACCGTGTCGTCGGGCGGAAGGTCGTGGGGCAAGGCGCGCCAGCGGCAACCCTCGCGCAGGCGATACATAGCAGGCCCCGACCACCCGCCGCTTGGGGTGCTTCTCACGCGCCCCACGCGGATCGGGCCGCACGCAGAACGGCTTGATCTTCTCCCATTGCTCATCGCTCAAGTCACTCGGATAGCTCGTTCAAAGAGTCGGCGGCGGCGGACCAATCAACGCAAACAGTTTAACTCAACAGGTCCTTACAGATCGGGACATTGACCAGTAAACTTTTTGAGATGACCCAGAAAAGAGAGCCGGAACACGATACTTCGCAAGCATCTGCATGCAAGTAAGATGCGCTCCAAAAATTTGTGTTGGTTTCAGCAACGATTCCGCTGCGACTTCACTAATCAATGTCCCGGTCTGTAATACCGTTATTCTTCATGCTGAACTTCAAATATTGTGGCTGAGTGGATTGTGTTATGGAGCCCGAAGCAGTGCTGAACCCATTTGCGCGGTTGTCGCGCGAAGCACTTCTCTGGCTCCAAAACCAGGTGTAGCCGAACCGCAAAACCGAGGCTTCGGGACTCGACTTTGCCGCTGTTACCCACCGCCGCCCCGTTACCTCCGTTCTAGACGGAGCTTCATGGAGTCGGCTTCGGAGCAAGCGAAGCCGCCAGCACCTCGAAGCGCGGGTCGCCGCGCAGGTCGTAGCCAGCCGCCGGACTACTCAAGCGCGCAGTTCGTAGAAGAGGTTGAAAGGATTGGCCGGAAAGTCGATCCGGCGGCAGCGCGTGAAACCCGCCGCTTGCGCAAACTCGCGCATCCGTGTCTCGCCTAGGCAGGTGCCGGTGCCCTCGCCCCCGGCGGCGAGCGCCTGCGTCATGCAATAGTTGGTGCTCACCGAATAACCAAATGCGCCGATGCCCATCGGATGCTCGATGTTCTCCTGCAAATCGCTGGAGAAATTAAACTCCAGCACGAAGTAGGTGCCGCCGGGCTGGAGCGATTCGCGGATGCTTTGGAGCGCCGGGCGTGGACGCGGCATGTCATGGACGACATCAAAGCAGGTGATCAGATCGTAGGAGTCGGGCAGACCGCGCTCGACATCGCAGACCTCGAAGCGCAACCGCTCCGGCGGGAGGCCGACGGCGCGGGCGTGGGCGTTGGCGGCGGCGATGGCCGGCTCGTAGTTGTCGAAGCCCACGCAGACGGCGTTGGGATAGGCTTGCGCGAGATAGATCAACGCTTGGCCGTTGCCGCAGCCCACGTCGGCCACGCGGCCGCCCGCTTGCAGGCGGGCATGGACTTCCGGCAGCGCGGGAATCCAGTCCTGCGCGAGGTTGTTGCGAAACGCGGTGCGGGTGAACCGCTCGAAGCCGCACCAGAAGCCTTCGCCAAAGCACGCCTGCGGCACGCCGCCGCCGTGGCGGAAGGCGTCGGTGAGCCGGTCCACGTTGGCCCAGTAGGCCGTCGGCATGGCGAAGAGGCTGGTCAAATACAGCGGGCTGTCCGGGTCCGCGAGGGCGAGCGCGTGCTCGGGCGGCAGGTGGAACTTCTTCGTGGCGTCGTCAAAAGCCACGTAGCCGTGGCAGGCCATCGCGGAGAGCCATTCGCGGGCGTAACGCGCGTGGATGCTCGCGTGGTCCGCGAACTCTTCCGCCGTCACGGCACCTGCTTGCGTGAGCGCCGGGAAAAGCCCGAGCCGGTCGGCGACGAGGTTGAGCGTGCCGATCTGGCAGGCGGTGACATCGCCGATGACCTTGAGGGCGAACGCCGTCGCCTTCTGTAGATCGACCGCCGACGGCGCGGCTGCGGCGTCGGCCGTAGGAGTGGGAGCAGGGTGGTTCATAAGCCGGGTGTTTGCCGACTGCTTCGTAGTCGTTGTGTGGATGGTTTCGGTCTAACAATCTGATGATTAGCTACATATGCTTGCAATGCAAGCCCAAATTGCGGCGAGCCGCCAACGCTTGCCGCCCGCTGGCACCGACAAAACGACCGCCATCAGAACTCAACGTGCTTTGTCATCCGCCTTCTGCGCCATCCCCGGGACGCCATGCGTCGGGAACGGAAGAACGGAACCATCCGCCGGTGCGACCGCCAGCGGTCGGCGGGCGGCGAAAAAACCATTCCCCCGCCCTCCAAGCTCTACGCCGCGCAAGTCCTGGTCGTCCCACGTCGTTGGCGTCTTGCCGTCACCACGGCGATCAGCCCCCCGGAGATGAGCCACCATCCCGCGCCGGGCTCCGGCACCGCGTTGACCGTGAAATCGAGCGTGCCGTTTTGGAACGAGAAGTCGCCCGCCACCCCGGCAAACGTGAAGTCGCTCGCGGTGAACCCTGCCAGATCAGCGAAGCTCACCAGCTTGTAGGTCTGGCCCACCACGATCCCGTCATCGACCAGATCGAAGGTCCACGGGCCGTCGAGCGTTGCGCCGCGGGCCAGCGTGCCCTCGATGCTCAGGAAGTCGCTGTGCGCCTGATCCGCGCCGAGCACGAGCCGGATCGTGCCGCCCCCGTCCCAGAGGAGGTTGTTTTGCAGGGTCAGTGTCGTGGGATCGCCCGGCGCGATCGTGCCGCCCGCGTGGAGCGTCACCGGGCCGGCGACAAAGCCGCTGCCGCCGAGCGTGCCGCCGCGATTGATCGTCACGGGCCCCGTGCCGGTGGCGGAGCCGGTCGTGTTGGCGGCGATGAGCTTGCCGCTGTTTGGGTTGAGGCCGTCGCCGATGCTCGTGCCGCCGGTGTAGGTGTTCGCCCCGGTGAGCCGCAGCGACGCGCCAGGACCAGCGACGGTCAGCGAGCCGCCGGTGGCCACGACGGCTGCCTGGTCGTTGTTGTCGACGATGCTCCCGGAGAAGGTCGTGCTCAGTCCGTTGCCTCCAACTTGCAGATTCTTGCTGCCGAGGGAGATGAAGCCGCCGCCCTCGATGGAACCGATGGTCATGCCGGGCGTGCTCAGAGGGCTGACGTCCATGTAGCCGTAGCCGTTGATAGTGTTGCCCTCGATGATGGCGCGCGCCGTGCCCCCGCTGGCATTACCCTCGAAGCGGATGGTGCCACCCATTGCGAAGCCGTTGCCGGGGGATTCGGCGTAAAGGGTGGCGTTGCCGGCGGTCGAGTTGCCTTCAAAATAGGTATAGCTGCCGAGCCCGCCGCTCGTCGGGCCGGTCAGCGCGCCGCCTTCGTTGAAGATCGTGCTGTTGCCTGCCGTGGAGTTCCCGGAAAAGATCGTCTGGCCGCCGTATGCTGTGGAGGCATTGAGATAAACATCGCCGGCTTGTGCGCCGTGGTTGATGATGGTGCTCGTCCCGGCGGATGCATTCATGCCAAACAGGGTCCGGCCCCCAAACCCGAGACCGTCAGAGGGTAGAACCGCTGCCACGCCGCCCGCGTTGATGATGGTGGCGCTGCCAGCGTTCGAGTTCCCCTGGAAGGACGTCAGGCCATACTTGAGAAACATCCCGGTGGCATTGGTGATCGTGGCGCTGCCAGCCGTCGCGGCGTCGGAGAACAGGCTTTCGCCGCCGGTGCCGCCAGTCCCCGCACTCGCCTGGTTGGTAATTTTGGCGGTGCCCGCGGTGGCAGTGCCATAGAACGAGGTGAGAGAAAAAGCCGTGGAGGTCGAGCCCACGTCGGAAATCGTGACGTTGCCCGCCGACCCGTTGCCGGTGAAGCGCAACTCGCTCGCCACGGTCGGGTTATTCGTTACCAGGCCCGTGCCGAGCGCGAGGCCGGCGGGGTTCGTCACGATGAGTTGGCCGTCGGCGATCGAAGTGCCGCCCGTATAGGTGCTCGCGCCAGCGAGCGTGAGTGAGCCGGTGCCGGCCTTGATCAGGATGCCGCTGCCGCTGATCGCGCCGTCGTAGGTCGTGTCCGTGTTGCTCACGCCGACGCTGAGGAGTTTGCCGCCGAGGAGAACGTTGCCGCCATCCCCTTCGAGCGAACCGATCGTCAGACCGGACGATGCCAAGACGGAGATATCCAGCGTGCCGCCATCGAGCACCACGCGCGCGGTGCCGCCGCCGGCGTTATCCGCAAAAACGATGCTGCCCGCGCCGCCCCCGCCCGTGCCGCCGTTGGCGATCAGCGTGGCGTTGGCGGCCGTGCTGTTGTTAGAGAAATTTATCCTGCCTCCCGCTGCCCCGGCGGCGGTTCCGCCTCCGGCGCTCAGCGTGGCGGAGCCGGCGGTGGCGCTGGCGATGAAGCTCGCATAGCCACTGTCCGGGGCGGCGACGGAGCCGCCCTCCGAAGTGATCACCGCATTGCCGGCGGTTGCATTGTCGGAGAAGACCAGATGGCCGCCACCGGCCCCGCTGTCCGTGCTGCCGTTTCCGTTGGTGATGGTCGCCGCGCCCGCCGTAGAGGTGTCGCGGAAAGTGGTCGCGCCGCCGTAGGTAAACGCCGCCGCCGCTTCCTGGTTGAAAAACGTGCCGTTGGCCGCGCTGGAGGTATTATAAAAGGTGACGGCACCTCCCGCCGACGAAGTCCCGGCGCTGGCCACGCCGCTGCCGGACTGGGTGAAGGTGGCGCTGCCCGCGCTGCTGTTGTCGCGGAAGTTCACCGTGCCCCCGTTGCTGACGGCGATCGTGGCCGCCTGGTTGAAGACCGTCGCCGTGCCCGCCGTGGCGTTGCCGCTGAATTCCGTGAGCCCGCCGTTCCCGTAGGCGAATGCGCCCTGGTTGGTGATCGTGCTCGCGCCGGCCGAAGCGGAATCGACGAAAAAGACCCGGCCGCCGAGCGTGTTCGTCGCCAGTCCAGCGGTGTTCAGGAAAGTCGCGTTGCCGGCGGTCGCGTTGTTCAGGAATATCGTGATGCCCGCGCCGTTTTCGGCGAAAGCCCCGACCGGCGGGGCGAAGGCAGAACCCGCGTTGGTGATGACGGCATTGCCGGCGGAAGATGCGCTGGCAAAATTGACCTGCCCACCGAAGCCACCACTGGCTGTGTTTCCCTGGTTGTTGATCGTCGCGGAGCCGGCGGTGGCGTTTCCCTCGAACTGGACAAAGGCGGAAACGGCCGTCGACGGCGCTCCGACGTTGGTAATCGTCACGCTGCCAGCCGACGCGTGGTTGACGAAATCCAGCTCGGAAGCGGCCGTCGCAAACTGGAGCACCGGGCCGGTCCCGAGACCCAGGCCGGCGGCGTTGGTGACGATCACCAAGCCGTCCTGGATCGTCGTGCCGCCGGAGTATGTGCTGCTGCCACCGAGGGTGAGCGTGCCGGTGTCGAGCTTGGTCAACGAGCCGGAGCCGGTGAGCGGGGCGTTGATGGTCGTCGCCGTGCCGGGATCGGTGCGGATCGTCGCCGCGCCGGAGAGGGCAATCGCGCCCGTGCCGCTGGCGTTGACCATGTAGCCGTCCGTGGAAAACTGCATCCCCGTCGAGGTGACCGGCTCCGCCACCGTGACCGTGCCGGCGGTGCCGCTGAAAACCGAGAACCGGTTGCTCCAGGCGACGTTGGTCGTGCCGCCCGCGTTGGTCCAGTTCGTGGTCGAGTTGTTCCAGGTGCCGGTGCCGCCATCCACCACGCTGTTCGGCGTGGTGTGCGCGCCGTCCCAAAACAGCACGTTGGCTCCGCCGACGACGAGGTTGATCTGACCCGCCACGCTGGTTTGGATGGTGAAGTCCGAGGTCAGGAATCCGGCGGGGAACGCGCCGAGGGCCAACCCGGCACCGGTCAGCGTGCCGCCGTAGTTGATGAGCCGATAGGAGCCGACGCCGAAGCCGCCGGAGTTCGTGACGTTGAGCGTGCCGGCTAGCGTGAGGTTGCCCGCAACGTTGACCAGATCGTTCAGCGGTCCGCCGACGACATCGGGCGCGCCGAGCTTGAAGTTGAAGTTCGTGCCCGCGACGCTGGAAAGCGCGCCCAAGTTGAGCACCGACGCGCCGCTCGTCAGATAGCTGGGTGCCAGGTTCGCACCGGCGGCGAGGTCAACGAGGCCGGAGACCGTGCCGTTGCCGCCGAAGGTCGCCCCGCTATTCACGGTAACGAGCGGGGAAGCCAGCGAACCGTAGCTGAGCAGCAACGCGCCGGAGGACACGAGCGTGTTGCCCGTGTAAGTGCTGGCGCCACCTAAACTCACAATGCCGGGGCCCGCCGTGGTCAACGATCCGCCGGCACCCCGGATGGTGCCGCCGAAGTAGGCAACGATCCCGGCTTGGCCGCCCACGATGGCCAGGTTGCGGTCGCCGAGATTGACGAGCCCGGCCGTTCCATCCAACAGCCCGATGGACACGGACGCGCGCGTCGAGCCGGAAATATCCAGCGTGCCGTTGGCAGCGCCAGCGGTGCCGTCGCCGTCGAGGCCGATGTAAGCCGTGCCGCCGTTGGCGTTGCCGAGGAAAACGATGCGGCCACCCTCGCCGCCGTTGAACCCCACGGAAGCCACCAGCGAGGCGGCGCCGGCCGTGGAGTTGTCGTCAAACACGACCCGGCCGCCGGGCGCGCCAGCCGCGTGGGAGCCCACGGCGTTGATGATGGCGAGTTCGGCGGAGGAGTTATCGTAGAACAGCGTCTGCCCGCCGGTTGTCCCCGCGCCCGCGGCGTTCGCACCGTAGTTGTAGATCGTCACCTGTCCGGCGTGGGAGTGGTCGTGGAACTCCGTGCTGCCGCCCGCCGTCCCGGGCGTGGTGCTTTCGTCCACGCTGTTGTAAATGGTCACCTGGGGACCGGTGATCGACGAATCGTCGTAAAACAACGTGCGGCCATTGCCGGCCCCGGGGAGAGGAGCGCCGTAGTTATTGATCGACGCGTTGTTGTAACCCGGGGTGGTGCCGGCGCTGGCGAGCGTCGCCTGATTGTGGAATTCAAGCCGCGCGCCCGCGAAGCCCGTTCCCTGGCCGCCATAAACGGCCGCCACGCCGTTGACCAGCGTGGCGTTGTCGAAAAACCGGCCCACGGCCTCGCCGCCGTCCAGCGAGGAAGTTGCGCCGAAAAGGGTCAGCAGCCCGCCGGTGAGCACGGCGTTGTTGTGAAAATCGACCCGTCCGCCGTAGCCGCCGCCGTCGCCCTGGAGCACGGTGACGTTGGACTGGATCTGCGCCTGGTCCTGCACCGTGATCTGTCCGCCCGCCGCGCCCGCGCCCGTGCCGCCGCGCGCGGTGATCTGCGTGGTGCTCTGCGCCAGCGCATCGTCTCGCAGGATCACCGTGCCGCTGCCAGCTGCGGCCACGGTCGCGCCGCCAGCGATCAATCCGTTGAAATTGTCATTGATAGCCGGGGAGGAATGGTCCTGGAAAATGATGCTCCCGCCGCCCCCGCCGGCGACGGTCGCCCCGCTCGCCGTGAGCGTCGTGGCGATGGAGCCGCTCACCGACGCGGTGTTCGTAAAAAGCAGGGTGCCCCCGACCGGCCCGCTGCTGGCATCGGCGAAGAAGTTCTGCGGACCTTGGCCTGGGACGGAGGGCGTGTTGTTGACGATGCCAACGCCTGAGAGCGTCAGCGTGGACGCCGTGCCCGCGCCCACGTGGATGTCGGTGCTGGTCGCATTGGTGTCGAAGGTGAATGAGCCGAGCATCAGCGAGAAATCCAACCGTGCTTGGGGACTGCCACTCGCCCCGAAGTCCACGTCGTCGCCGTCCGCTGGGACGACGCCGCCCGCCCAGTTGAGCGGATTGCTCCAGAGGCCGTCACCTGCGGCTCCCGTCCACTGCACGGATGCCGCGCCCAGCGTCCCGACCAGCGACAAGACCAACGTCATGGCAAGCCAAACACCAACAGGCTGACGCGAGGACCAGGAACAGTGGCACCGAAGATTGCTCATACGCGACTAGGAAGCAGGCACGTTCGAACACGGAGGGTATTTGTTCGATTCAGAATTGGCGAGGCAAAAATCTCACCGGGAGCAGGTTAGCACTAGGGAACCGCTGATTTAATCGTGGTCGGCGACGGTGCCACTTTGGTAGGTTGGCGAGCCTGAGCAAGCGGCAGGTGACCCGGCGCGAACGTTTTCTCTCCGAGATGAACCAGGCGGTGCCGTGGGCGCGTTTGGTGGCCTTGGTCGAGCCTTTCTACCCGCAGGGCAAGCGCGGCAAGATCAAGGCGATGGCCGAAGGCAAGATCAAGGAGTTGACCTTGGCCGTCGAAAAGACCAAAGCTCAAATGCGTGCCTTGGTTGAGCATCCCTTCCACGTTCTCAAGAACCTCTTTGGCTATCGCAAGGTGCGTTACCGGGGACTCTCCAAGAACACCGCACAACTCCACACCCTCTTTGCGCTGGCCAACCTGGTGCTCGTCGGGCGCACCCTGCACCCGCAGGAAACGGCGGCGTAGAAGCGCGCACCCGCTCCGCCCCAGGCCGCCAAGAAAACACCGCTGCCACCCACCACAAACCACCCGCTCGAACACTCCCACCCTTCGAAAAACGCCGCGACTTACTACAAAGCGCAAGCAACCTGTTTAATCAGCGGTTCCCTGAAAGCATCAATGAGGTGGGTTAGTCGTACGCGGAGGTAGATTGGTGCCACGTGGGGACTGCGGGGGACCTTCCTTGGAAACGTCCGGCGCAGGCGATGGAGTTGGCGTTTCGCCATGAGGTGGATTCGTCGTTTTACGACGTATAATCGTCGTTTCATGAGGTGGATTCGTCGTTTTACACCCACCCGCACAGATCAACGTCAACAGAACCCCCGCCGAGGCGACCGGACGCAAAGTTCCCACATCAATTTTCATAAGCTCTACTGGACGAGAAGTCTACGCGGGAGGATTTGATCAAAACCTCCGTCGTTTGACAAGCGGTTTCGTGATTTCAATCCGGTATATGCAATGTTCGATCAAAGCCCTGGTTTGGGCTCCATTTGAACAAGCATCGCGGCGAAATCTTGACGCCCACGCAGGATACCCCAGGCCGGATCAAAGCGAAGTTGACCGTAATCCGGGCCAGCCGGGAGATCCTGCAGTCTGACGAGATATTCCATGGCGCTACCGGGCTCATTGGTCCAAGCATAGATCAACGAGAGCGTTCCCAGCAAAGCAGGTCCATCGCAGGCGTCCATCGCCACAGGACGTATCTTCACCGCCTCCTGCCCCTCGCGCAGAGCAGCCTCCTTGCGGCCCAGGCCCGCGTCGATCAGTCCGAGCAGCGCGAGCGCGAAAGCGTCGGTAGCATTCCGGCTGACCTTGAATGCAACGCTCTCCCGTGCACGGGTCAACTCCTCGACGGCTTGTTGCTCCTCGCCCTCCGCCCTGGCGACCAGGGCCGCCAGCCAGGCGCGTGGTGTCATCACTCCGCCGGGTCCGACGTATTCGTCCTGCCGGAACTCCGCGAGGACCGTCGCTGCCTCCTGAGGTTTTCCGGCGTAGAGCGCTGCGAGAACGCGCGTGTAGGTGGCTGCTCCATTGGGATCGAACCCGGCGGAGAGAGCGCCGAGAACAGAGCGGGCCACATCGACTTGCCCTGCTTCCAGCAGAGCTTGCGCCTTCATCAACCGGAAGTAATCCGCCGACGTAGGTACGTTCGTCATTCCAAGTTCGGCGGTGTGAGCCTCCTCAACGTAGCGTCGCAGCATGTCAAAAAGATCAATTTGACCGTTGAGAACCTCGTAGTTTGAAGGATCGAGCGAAAGCGCTCGCGCTTGATTTGCCAGAGCCTTTGACCAATGACCTTCCCGGCGGTCCATGTAGCTGCTGGTTTGGAAGAGCAAAGCGTTGTTGGGCAAGGCGGTGAGAGCAATTGATAGCTCCCGGTGGGCTGCTGCATTATCGTGCAAGCCGTGATAGAGCCACAGAGCACGGACCAAGTGCGCCTCGCCCAACGTGGGTTGAAGTCGAAGCGCGGTAGTAATGGTGCGCTCCTGTAACGCCAGACGAGCGGGAGTCGCGTCCAAGCCGGTGAAATACAGGCTGTCATGCACTTGGGCCGCCAAGCAATAAGCGAGTGCAAATTTAGCATCTCGAGCAGTCGCTTCATCAAGCAGGCGTATGCATTGAAGCAGCGCCGCGCGCCAATCGTTGGTCTGCGGATAAGTGGCAAACAGTTCCTTGGCGCGCAAATAAAGATCGTAGGCGACCAGATCAGCCGTGGTGCGGGCATCGATGGCGGCTTTCTCGCTCGAGGAAATCCGTGCGCGTAGGCTGGTGGCAATCTTCTCGGCTAACTCGCTTTGAATTGTGAACACGTCATCAGCGGGACGATCATAATGCTCTGCCCAGCATTGCGTGTCCGAACGGGCGTCGATCAATTGCGTGTGCACGCGCAAGTGCCCGCCCTCTCGCGCCACACTGCCTTCCAGCACGTAGGCTACCCCGAGAGTCCGGCTGATTTCGCGCACATTACACGTACGGTTTGGTCCGAACGCTTGGACGGAGGTGCGGCTGATCACTTTCAGATCAGCGACTTTGGCGAGATTCTCACGGACCTCTTCCTGAACTCCCTCCGAAAAATAGGCGTTGTTTTGGTTGTCGCTCAGATTGCTAAAGGGTAGCACGGCGACCGATTTCTCTAGGATGAACGGCGGGAACGGTGCCGACGCGCCGCTGGCACCCGGAACAGAACCATTCAGCTGGGGTGGCCGCGTCTCCCACCAGGTCAGACCCATGCCGGCCAGGACGACCCCCAACGCGACGGAGAGAGCGAAAATTCTCCCTAACACCGGTTTGCTTTCACCCGGCGGCGGTCGGCCTCGACCCGCGGCTGGCGAGCGAAAATTTTCCAGCGCGGTCAGGAGTTCCCGCGCGGAGGCAGGCCGCTCCGCCGGGTCTTCCGCCAGCATCGCACACAGGAGGACAACGAAGGCGGGGGGGACTTTTTTCGCTGTCAGTTGCTCCACTGGCAAGGCCATCCGCGCGGGGTGGTAATGCAGTTCATCGAAGTTTCTACCCGTGAAAGGTGCCCGCGCGGTCAGCGCGTACCATAACGTGACGCCCAGCGAATAGATGTCGGTGCGCGCGTCGACCGGCCGGCCCTCGAACTGCTCCGGGCTGGCAAAAGCTGGTGTTCCCACGAAGCCGCCGTGGGTCAGGTCGATTTCATCGGCCGTTGCCGCGGCTTTCGCCAGGCCGAAATCGATCACCTTCACCTCCAACCGAGCCGACAAGCTCTGGGAACTGAGCATGAGGTTGCTGGGCTTGAGGTCGCGGTGGATCAATCCACGGCTCGCCGCCGCCACAAGCGCCGCCGCAACCTGACAGGCGATTTCAAGCGTGGTGTCGATGTCGAGTGGACCATCGCGGCGTATGCGAGCTTCGAGTGTTTCGCCCTCTACTAGCTCCATCGCATAGTAGCATCGCCCGGAGTGGTGAGTGGCACCAAAGTGGAAAACCCCGGCGATGTTCGCATGCCGCAGGGCCGCTGCCGCGCGCGCCTCGCGCAGGAAACGTTCGCGGAGGGCTTCAGCTAAATCCTTGTCATGGGTTGGCGCCGCGCCAAGTTGGATCACCTTCAAGGCCACGAGCCGGTGCAGCACACGGTCTACGGCGCGGTACGTCACCCCCATCGCCCCACGACCCAGTTCCCAGAGGGTGCCATCGTCGCGGCGCGTGATCTCGAAGTCCCCGTACACCGTGGCGTCGGCACTCCGCAGCGGATCCAAGGATGTGTGGGGGCACTCCGCGAGGGTGTCTTCCGGCAGACCGCCGCGCAGCAAGCAAGCCGGGCAACTGCCATCCGTATGCAGGGGCGCATGGCACACTGCGCACATCGTGCCCGCTTTCGGAGGGTTCTCCATACCAGTGAAGCGGTGGCTAGCGCGCCGTCAAGACCCGCAGCAGTTCGCGCAGTTCCCGATCGACTTCCTCCTCGGTTTCTACGGTCCGCCGCAACTCGGCCCGCAGCAACTCACGGTATCGGCCCCGCAGTCGGCCGACATGGCTGCGGACCGTGGCCGCCGGCATTGCCAGTTGCGCTGACAGTTGCTCGTAAGAGGGCAGTGGATCGGCGCTGCCCCGCACGAAAACTTCGAGGCTTCTGAAAAGCGCCCCTTTACCTTCCGCCTCGTACCCTGCCGTCAGCCTGCCGAGCGTGGTGTCGATCAGGGTTTGCGCCCATTGCCGCTCGAACAGCCGGTCTTCGGCTGTGTCCGAGCCAGGAGTGGTGCTGCGGCAAAAGGAGGCCTCGGCGGCCTCCGCTTGTTCATCGTGCAACGGCAAGAACTCATAGCCGCCCCCGCGCTTGAGCGCACGCTCGCGCCCGTAGGCATCGTTGAGAAAGTGTTTGACCGAGGCCAGCAGAAAGGAGCGGAATCTCCCCCGCGTTTGATCCGTGCGCGCGCAGATCTGGTGTTCGATGAGGTGGCCAAAAAAACCTTGGGTGAGATCCTGCGCGTCGTGCACGGAGTAGCCGCGGCTGCGGATGAACCCATACAAGGGCACCCAGTAGGTCCTGCAAAGCTGGGCGAGGGCGTGCTGTGCGGACTCCTGGGCACCCACCGCCCGTCCGGCCAACAGCACCACGCTCCAGCGGGTCTCCTCGAAGCGGTCATCTTGTCCATCCGCAAATTGATGCGCTGGCTGCACGGAGAACGGTTTACCAGCAAGGCTCTCGAGAAACAAGCCGCAAAGAAAATCAAGATTTTCTGCAACAACCTCCGCCGTCCTTCTTTGTACAGGGAAAGCGAGCATCGCTTTTCACGACAAAACAACCAAAACAAAACTCGCACGCTCCACGTTTATGAACACTGCATCCTGCCACTTCTTCGATACGACGGTCCTGGGTCAACACGCCCCTGTTCCGGCCCCGCTCAGCACCCCGGCGAAAGTTGCTTCTAAGTTCAAAGCCCACCCGGCTCCCGGGCCGTCGGCGAGCCTCTGGCGCCATACGTTAAACGAATGCGAAGCCACCAGCCGCCACGGTCTCGTGGCGCGGAGCCTTTTCGGTTTGCTGGGCGTCATGAGCGTCGGCAGCGTGGCCGCGGCGGCTTGGCAGATGCACGCGCTGCTCTCCGGCAACTGCCTCAACGATGCAATTTCCGCTTTCCTGCGTTGAGGCTAGACCTCGCCACTCTCGTCTAATCAGTCAGGACGTACGCACCGTGACAGTTGGGACGCGGAAGCGCCGTTCTCGATGAAGGCTTTGGCAACGTTGCAGGTCTCGGTGCAGGAGATCGTGGAACAAACGCGGGGCTATCCTTACTTTGTGCAGGAAGGGGGTAAACACGCCTGGGATGTCGCGGTGCAATCACCCGATTACCCGCCGCGAGGTGGAAAGGGCATCCGTGCTCGCGGTGGCCGCGCTCGACGAGAGTTTCTTCCGGGTGCGGTTTGACCGGCTCACCCCCGCGGAGAGAATGTACCTGCGGGTCATGGCGGGATTGGGCGCGGAACCACACCGCTCCGGCGACATCGCGTTGGAACTGGGACGCGAGGTCGTGTCGTTGGGTCCAGCGAGAAACCAACTGATTGCCAAGGGCATGATCTGGAGCCCGAGCCACGGGGACACGGCGTTCACCGTACCGCTGTTCGACGAGTTCATGCGGCGGATCATGCCGGGAAACACCCGGAGGAAAATTTGATTCTGGAGTGATCCTTGGCCAAGGTCTCCCGGATCGGACGGCCGCACCACGACTGGTTTGCCCACGGGCATGGCTGCCGTTAAAGGAGGAAGCGCTTTGTCCCTGGAAATCGCCATCTCGCCTGCCGGGCACCTGCACGTCGAGGCCGCCCCCGAACTGAGCCCGCGCGTGGACGAGCGGCTGGGCCGCCGCGTCGCCGAGGCGTTCGGGACCGGGAGCGCCCAGGGCCTGCTGCTCCTGGCCAGCGCACTCGTCGGCGCGCCGCTGCCACCTTCTCTGACGTACTGGCGCGACTTTGCCCAGAAATACGTCCAGCGGCTTTGCCATCACGCCATCGAACCGGCCGCACCGGCACTGCGGCTGTCCATCGAACCCGCCGAGGTGGCTGAACTCGTCCTGCGAGCGCCGCCCATGCGCGGCGGGGCGGAGTTCCTCAACCCCGGCCTGTTGGCGCGCCTCTGGGATGAACTCGGGGGCTTGATCGAGCAGGAAACGGCCCACGGCGGCTTCGGCGCGTGGCTCAAAGCCCACCATCCGCAGTGGCACGCCGTGGGCCGGGTGACGTTCCATTTGGCCGAGAACAAGCGCGACGAGGAGCGTCCGTTCGCCTTCCTGGCCACCTACACCCACCGGCTCTCCGAGCAGGGCCGGGCGCAGCATCTGCCGCTCGCCCGCGCCTTGCAGGAATACGCGGGAGCCAAAAACCAGGTGGCGCTCAACCGCCTGCTCTCGCCCGTGCAATGGGCGGCCGAGAACAGCGAGTGGGTCCAGGAACTCGTCGAGTCGCGCCGGATTTTCCGGCCGCTCGCCTGGACGCCACCCGAAGCGCACCGGTTCTTGCAGGAAATCCCGGTGCTGGAGGAAAGCGGACTCTTAGTGCGCGTGCCGGACTGGTGGAAGCGCGGTCAGCCCTCGCGCCCGCAAGTGCAGGTCAAGATTGGTCAGCAGCCCGGCGGCGGGCTGCTCGGCGCGGAAAACCTGATGGATTTCTCCGTGGACGTGGCGCTGGACGGGCAGACGCTTTCCAAAGCAGAATGGAAACAGATCCTCGCCGCCAAGTCCGGGCTGGCTCTCCTGCGCGGCAAATGGGTCGAGGTCGACGCCGGGCACCTGCAAGCGGTGCTCGCTCAATGGCGCGAGGTCGAGCAGGGGCGTGCGCAGGGCGTTTCGTTCCTGGAAGGAATGCGCCTGCTCGCCGGGGTCGGCCAGGATGGCAAGGCGGGGGAAGAGGTGGCGCAGGCGCGGGCGCGGGATTGGTCGCAGGTGGTGCCCGGCGCGTGGCTCCAGGAAACGCTGAGGATGATGCGCGAGCCGTCGGCGCTGGCCGACTTCGATCCCGGGCTCGGCCTGCGGGCCAACCTGCGGCCTTACCAAACGGAAGGCGTGCGCTGGCTGCACTTCCTGACCCGCCTAGGGCTGGGTGCTTGCCTGGCCGACGACATGGGCCTGGGCAAGACCATCCAGACCATCGCGCTGCTGCTCCAACTCCAGCGCGAGGCAAAAGCGCCGGCGCGGGCCAGGGAGACCCCGCCCTCGCTGCTGGTCGCCCCGGCGTCGCTCCTGGCCAACTGGAAGCACGAGCTGGCCCGCTTTGCGCCCACGCTGGCAACGTTCTTCGCCCATCCTTCCGAAACTCCGGCCTCGCACCTCAAGGACGGCGACGTGGACGCCCACCTGCGCGGCAAGGACCTGGTGGTAACCACTTACGCGCTGCTCACCCGGCTGCCGTGGCTGCGGGAGAAAGCGTGGCGGCTGGTGATCCTCGACGAGGCACAGGCGATCAAGAACCCTGCCGCCCGGCAGACGCACGCCGTCAAGGCGCTGCAAGCCCGGGGCCGCATCGCGCTGACCGGCACGCCGGTCGAAAACCGGCTGGGGGATCTGTGGAGCCTCTTCGACTTCATCAACCCGGGCCTGCTGGGCGGCGCGACCGAGTTCGGCCGCCTGGTCAAGCGGCTTTCGGCGGACGCGGTGCGCCAGTTCGCCCCGTTGCGACAATTGACCGGCCCCTACATCCTGCGTCGGCTCAAGACGGACAAGAAGATCATCGCCGACCTGCCCGACAAGACGGAAGTCACCGCCTGGTGTCCCTTGAGCAAGGCGCAGGCAGCACTCTACGAACAAAGCGTGCGCGAGATGGCCCACAAACTGGCCGCCGTGGACGAGGACATCGAGCGTCGGGGCCTGGTGCTGGCGATGCTCATGCGCTTCAAGCAAATCTGCAACCATCCCTCGCAGTGGCTGGGAGACGGCGGCTATGACCCCCAGGAAAGCGGCAAGTTTCTACGCCTGCGCGAACTGGCCGAGGAGATCGCCGCGCGCCAGGAAAAAGCGCTCGTTTTCACCCAGTTCCGGGAGATGACCGCTCCGCTGGCCGGTTATCTGGCGCACCTGTTCGGGTGTACCGGTCTGATCCTGCACGGTTCCACGCCGGTCAAAGAGCGGCAGAAGCTCGTGGCGGAGTTTCAGCGTGACGACGGGCCGCCGTTCTTCGTGCTCTCGCTCAAAGCCGGCGGCACGGGGCTCAACCTGACGGCGGCTTCCCATGTCATCCACTTCGATCGTTGGTGGAACCCGGCGGTGGAGAATCAGGCGACCGACCGCGCTTTCCGCATCGGGCAAAAGCGCAACGTGGTGGTGCACAAGTTTGCCTGTCGGGGCACGGTCGAGGAGAAGATCGACCAACTCATCGAGGAGAAAAAAAGCCTCGCCACGGACCTGCTCGGAGGAGCCGGGGACGAGGGGGAAGGGGCTGCCGCACGGCTGACCGAGATGGCCGACGACGAGCTGCTGCGATTCGTGGCGCTTGATTTCAAGCGCGCCGTGCAGGAATAATCTCGGGGAAGCAAACTCGGGACGAGCGGGACCTCTTTTTATCATGGCCTGGGAATGGGGAGATCACGGGGATTATGTTAGCGCGGACGAAAAACGCCGGCGCGCCGGGACGGCCGCGCGCAAACTGGAGAAGACGGGCCGCAAGCTCTCGCCGGTACTGCTGATAGGTCGTTTCATCGCTGAAAGTTTCTGGAGCAAGGCGTGGTGCAAAAACCTGGAAGGCTACAGCGACTATGCCTCGCGGCTGCCGCGCGGACGCAGTTACCTGCGCCAGGGAGCCGTGCTCGACCTGCAAATCAGCCGGGGTACGATCCAGGCCACCGTGAGCGGCACGCGGCTCTACGAGGTCGGGATCAAGATCGACACGTTGGCCAAGGACACCTGGACGCGACTCAAAGCGGATTGCGCCGGAAAGGTGGGCTCGCTCATGGAACTGCTCCAGGGAAAGTTGGCCGCGCCGGTCATGGAGGTAGTCACCCGCGCCGATCGCGGGCTTTTTCCCAAGCCGAAGGAAATCCACCTGGAGTGTTCCTGCCCGGATTGGGCGGACCTGTGCAAGCACGTCGCGGCAGTGCTCTACGGAGTCAGTACGCGGCTGGACGAGCGCCCGGAACTGCTCTTCGTCCTGCGCGGGGTCGATCACTTGGAGCTGATCGCCTCGGCCACGCGGATTGTGACGGATGATCTGATGGCTCCCCCTACCGGCAAGGGAAATACCCTGGAAGAAAGCAGCCTGACGGAAATTTTTGGCATCGAAATCGACCCGGCGATCCCTGATGCCCCCGGCAGAGCCAGGTTTCCCAAACCACCGGCGCGTGCTACCCGCAAAACCGCGGCCCGACGCACCGCAATGCCATCGGCTCGTCCCCCCTCGAAGAAGGCGAAGGCTCCAAAGCCTGTTGCCGTTGCCAAAAAGCCGCCGCAGACCGGCTCCAAGGTGAAGAAGCGTGCTAATGCACCGGCCTATTCGCCCGCCGCCAAGCCTGCGCGGAAAGCGCGCCGGGCCTCTTGCCAGGAGCCAAGCGCCGCGCAACGCTCCAGCAGCCTGAGGTCCAAGTCGGGGAGCAAATAGCTGCGGCCCGCTTGCGCCGGATTGTAGCCGCTGCCATCGGCCTTCAGGGCGAAAACCTCGAGCTGATGATGGTGCCAGAACCAGACTTCGGGCACCGCAAAGCGCCGGTGGAGTTCGAGTTTGCGCACGCCACCGCTGGTCAGCGCAATTTCTAGCACGAGATCAGGGAATTCTTTTTTCCGTGTGGAGGCACCAGCTTACGTCCGGCTCCGCCCCGGCTTGCTGCCAAGCCGAGCGCATCGTGGCTTGGCCCCGGGTGAAGACTTCGCGGTCAGTTTCGAGAAAGTAGTCGTCCATGAAACCAGCGATCCACATCTTGAGCCGTTCGTGTTCGTTGGAGGTGGTCATGATTTCAAGCTCTCCGTCCAGGTAGTAAAAGCGGGGGGTGGGCCGGTCGTCCCCGAGGGCTTTGTCGAAGGCCAGATAAAAATCCCAGGAAACACCGCAATGCACCACGCGGCTTTCTGGTTCATGGCCATCAGCCAGTGGCTCCGGCAAGAGGCGTTCGAGCGAATCCACGTACGCACGGGCTTGCTCGGGGTGGCTGAGGAGGACGGCGGCGGTCATGGCAGCAGATTACGAAGGACGGGGCTTGGAAGCTATCAGGCGAGTTTCTTCGGGGTGAAACGGTGCGCGGTCGCGCCGGACAACTTCCTGAAGAAGGGCGAGGCCAGGCCAAAGTCGAAGGTGCCGCCAACCAAGCGGCGCAACCGTAAGCTGCCTTCACCGTCAGTGGGCCCTGGGCTCGGTTCGCGAGAGCCTCTGGAGTATCGATTTTTGCTGGGCGCGCGCTTCCACCTGGACTAAGAGAAGACAGATGGCGACGAGCAACACCGAAGAGTGGATGGCGGACATCCTTTCCAAGCTCGAAGCGGCGGGGCCGATTGGTCTCAAAAAGTCACTCCTGCTTGGCAAGAGCAAAAAAGCCCAAGCCGCCAAGCTCGCCGACTTGGAGGCGCTCGTCACCCAGCGCGAGGTGGTGAAGCTCGGCACAGAGAAATCGCCCGTGTTCGTGCTGCGCCGGTTCTACCATCCTCTGGAGTTAGCGTACACGGCCATCCAGGCAAAGGCGCTTCCGGGCACCGCCAAGCTCTACACCGACAAGGAACTGGGAACCGGCTTGGCCAAGCACGTAAAGGAACAACTCGCCGACGCCATCCGCCTGCTGCTGGGCGAAAAGAAGCTCATTCGGGTGCAGCGTGGCCGCTCCGCTTATTATCTGCACACCGCCGCCATTCTGCCCTTGGTGGAGGTGGGTCCCGCGCCACCGCCTCCGAAGGAGACCGACGCCCACGCACCGGGAGTGTCCTGGGAGCAGGTGCAGCAGGCCTACGAAGCGGTCGTACGGGCAGGCGGATATTCGGACGTGCTCATCGTGGATCTGCAACGGGCTTCGGCGATTCCTCTTGGGCAGTTGAAGCCTTTGCTGATCGCTCAGAGCCGGGCTGGGCGGCTCGCTCCCTCACGCGGAGACTGGTCGCTCGCGGACGCCGCGGCACGCGAGGCGGCGTTGGAACTTCAAGGCGAGCCCTACCTCCGGGTGCGGCTGATCTGACACCCATCGCCATGACCCTTTCTGAACTTCCGGGCAATCCCTTTGAGGACAACGTGGTCTTCGAGCCGCGGGATGCCGAGCAATCCGTTCATGGGCTCAACGACGGGCCGCTGCAATCCCTGCTCGGGCAGTTTGCGCGGCTAGAGGCCGAACCTCTCCCGCGTCGCCAGACCGTCCGCTTGAAGGCGCAGCTCGTCACGTCCGCCGAGCCGGGCTACGGCAAATCCCACCTCATCGGCCGGTTGTTCGGCGCGTTGCAGCCGCGCGCTACGCTCGTTTACCTGCCGCCCTTCCAGGACGCCGGTTCCTCCTGGCGCTCCATCTTGCTGCGCATCGCTCAGGAGCTGAACCGGCCCCGCAAATGGCGCGCCGGAGCGGGCGGTGCCGGGCCGTTGACGCAACTCGACGCGCTCGCTTGCGGCGTGATCTCGCACCTGCTCTTGGCTCTGATCGACCGGGGCAAAATCGGCGGCGAAGGCACCAGCGAGTTGACGGCCGAACTGCGCGCCGATCCGCTCGGTGCATTCGGCCATCTGGTCGACGACCACTACCTCACCACCTGGATGCGCGAACGGTTCGCCTCTGAATTGCGGGTGCCCTTGACCGAGGAACTCCAGCGGTCAGGGATCGTATTGCACACTCCGGCCGGGGCGTGGCTCAAAGTGCTCCATGCGTATGCCTTCGGGGACCGGGAAAGCCGCAGTGCCGCCTGCCTGGAATGGCTCAAAGGAGAGGGGACCTCCGACGAGGAGCGGGAGCTGATCGGGCTGGAACGCAACGAACTGCCGCCGGTGGAGGAGTCGGCGGCCACGCGCAACCGCAACGCCTGCGCCCGGGTAGAAGACCTGCTTGCACTCGCCGGGTTTTACCAGCCGTTTCTCCTTTGCTTTGATCAGACGGACCTCTATGCCGACGTGCCCGAGCGCGCGGCGGAGTTTGGCGGCGTGATCGAGGAACTCGTGCGCACGGGCCTCAACCAGATGACCGTTGTGACGGCCAACGTGGAACCCTGGACCCGGGTCGTGGTCAAACACTTTCAGACCGCCTACCTCGACCGTTTTACCGAGCCGCTCCAACTCACGGGCATCACCCGCTCCCAGGCCGAGGCGCTCGCCCGGCAGCGGCTGCGAGGCTGCGGATTGAGCGAAGAGGACACCGGCCGCTTTGTCGATCCGGGCTGGCTCGACGAGGCTTTTCGTGACGTGCCGACCAAGAGCACGCGTACCTTCCTGCGCCAGTGTGCCCGGCGCTGCGCGGAACTCGTGCCGCGGCGTGGGGCGGTGGTGCCTGAAAAGACGCTCGCGGACCATTACAGCCACTATGAAGCCGAGGTGAGCGCCCGCGCGGACTGGTGTGATTTCGCTCCCGACATCCTGCGCTGGAGCGTGGGGGAAGAAGCCGTGGGCGATGCGCTGCCTGGCGTGAGCGTTGGTTTTTTCCGGGACCTAAAGCAGTATTTTCCCATTGCGTGGAAAAGCGGCCCCCAAACGTTGCTTCTCGGCTTCGAGGATTCTTCGCATGCCATGCGCTGGCGATCCATCTTGCGCGCGGCGCAGCAGGCGGCAAGCCACACGCACCACGAAGCGGGGGAACAAACACGGGTGATCTTTCTGCGTACCCCGACCCAGCGCGCGATTCCCGGACCGGGTTGGAAGGTGATTGGCCAGGAGTTGCGCGCCGCGCGCGGGCTGCTGGCCATCGAGGTGATGACAGCCGAAGCGCTTCTGAGCGTCTGCGCCTGCTACGAGCTTTATGTCAACGTCGTGGAGGGCAACGCGCCTTTTCCCCGCGAGGAGATGCTCGGCTTCGTGCGCGCAAAACTCAAACCTTGGTGGCAGACGCTGCTGGCGGAGCCATGCCTGGAACAGGCGGCGCAACTTCCAGCGCCGCAACCCGCCGCCGAACCGCCTGACGGCACGCTCGCCGCACAGATACGCCACATCGTCGCAACCAGGCTCTTCCTGAGTCTGGATCAACTGCTGACCCTCCTCGGACCCTCTGCGGACGCTCCGGCGGTCCTCGCTCTCTGCCAGACGATCCCGGAAATCCACGTCTTCGCCACTTCCCAGGCGACCATCCTCAAATGGCGGTCCTCTCCCTCAGCGTCAGCGAACTGAAATGCGCCTGCCTGGATGCCGGGTGGCGTCGGCGCTGGCTCGAGGGGGAGCGCCCTTCCACGCGCCACTTCGCTCCGCCGGGGATCGCACCCGTGGGAGGAGCGGCCTTCCATGCTCTGGCGGAAACATTCCTGGCCTGGCTGGCTGGTTCCGCGCAGGAGTCGCGGACCCTCGCCAGCGAGGAACAACTCTGGGGCCAGCTCTACCGCCACTTCGCGGAACGCGAACTCGACCGCTTGCTCGGCGCGGAGAAAGTGGACACGGCGCTTTATCTCAGCGCCGCCCTCCAGGCATTTTGCGGGCGTTTGAGCCAGCTGCGGCAGCAGTCCAGGCAGTTCACTGGCTGGACGGATTTGATCCTGACACAGGAACAGCGGATCCGCGACGTGCGCCTGCCGGTGGGCGGCAGCACGGTTTTCCTCAGCGGTACGGTGGACGCGCTGCGGCTGCATCCCCGGCAAGGGTTGGAAATCGTGGACTACAAACTTTCGCGCGGTGCCAACCTGCGGCACGACCTGCTCCAGATCGCCATCTACGCGCGCATGGTCCGCCTCTCCGAGGCCGGGTTAGCCTTCCGGGGATGCCTGGAATACTATCTGCCCGCGCTCGAGGTGCTGGAGATTTCTGCCGGCGAACTCAACGAGCTTTTCGATGACCTGGTAGCCCCGGTGCTCCAGGAGCTGGCGGGCGGACGCCCGCCGCCGGCCCGCGCGCCGCAGCCAAACCCCGCTCCGGCCGCGGGGTCCTTGGCAGCACACCCTGGCATGGCCGGGTTGGACGCCACGGCAGGCAAAATTCTGGCCTGTTTTCAGGCGTTCAAGCTGCCGGTGGAAATCATGGGGCGGCAGGAAGCGCCGCAGATCGTCCGCTACCTCGTGCGGCCGGTCCCGGGTGTGCGCGTGGTGTCCTTGGCCAATCGCGTCGAAGATCTCCAGGTGGCCCTCGGGCTCGACCAAACGCCGCGCATCGAACCCGTGGCCGGGGGCGTGGCCATCGACATCCCCAAGGCCTCGCCCGACCTGGTGCTCTGGCGCGAGGTTGTGCCAAGGTGCGGCGAGGGTACGTTCGCAATTCCGCTCGGCGTCGGCATCGACAACGAGTTGCTCGTCGCGCGCTTGGACGAGCCCGGCACGTGTCATGGACTGATTGCCGGGGCGTCCGGCAGCGGCAAGAGCGAATGGCTCAAATCCGCGGTCGCCACACTGATGAGCCGCAACCGGCCCGCAACGCTGCGCCTGACGTTGATCGACCCGAAGCTGCTGACTTTTGCGGCTCTCGAGGGTGCCGCGCACCTCTCGGGTCCGATCCTCACGGACCTGGGAGGCGCTTTGCGTTGTCTGGCCCAAGCGGAAGCGGAGATGCAACGGCGCTACCACGTACTGGCACGCGAGCGGCACAACGATCTGGGCGAACGCCACCGGGCCGGGAAGACCGACCTCGCCTACCAGGTCATCGTTTTCGATGAATTCGCCGACCTGATCCTGGCCGGGCGAGAAGAGAAGAAGCATTTTGAATCCAGTGTGGCTAGGCTGGCCGCGAAAGGCCGTGCGTGCGGCATCCATCTCATCCTAGCGACCCAGCGCCCGGACAAACACATTGTGACGGGGCTCATCAAGGCGAACCTGCCCCTGAAAGTTTGCCTGCGAGTCACCAGCGCCGTGAACTCCCAAATCGTGCTAGGCGAATCCGGCGCGGAAAAGCTGCTCGGTCAAGGCGACCTCCTTTGCGATGCTGGCCGAGGGATCGTCCGGGCGCAAGCGCCGTTCGTGACCAGCGAGGATTGGCGGCAAATTTAGCGAGGGCACCCGAAGCTTTCTCGCCCCTCGCTAGTGCCCGTACACCGATGTCACCGCCTGGCGAGAGCGCCGACTCCGGACAGCAAGTCATTGCTCCCTCTTCACGGGCCTCCTGCGAGGCTGTGGAGCGAATCGTGGGTTCGAATCCCACCGGCCCGGCCACCTTTTTCCCGGTTCACCTGGGGAAAAGGGGCCACCCCCGTTGATTCGCGCCGAGAAATCGGTCTTTCCCGCTCCCCCGAAGACGGCTAACTTCCCGCCATGCAGACGGACGATCCCAGCCGCTCCCAAGCCCCGGAGTTCGACCCGGACCAGACGCTCTTCTTCAAGCGCCGCAAACGCAACGTGAACCTGCTGCCGCTGGCCGTCGTCTGCACCCTGGTGCTCGGGAGCGGCGCGCTCATCGTGTGGGCCGTCAGCCAGTCGAGCAACCGCACCGTGGACGAGATCGCCCACGCCAAGGCCACGCCCGATCCCTACCCGGGCCGCCCGATCCTCTCGCCCGAAAAGGCGCGCTCGCTCGCTAACGCGGCCGGTACCCCGCCCGGTGCCGCCGCGTCTCCCACCCGG
>CALMAQ010000060.1 GCA_937859745.1 uncultured Verrucomicrobiota bacterium
CACCACCTACAACCTCCAAATAAAACAGGCTGCAACACTCAACTAATCACTACCGCCTGCACTTCCTCAACAGACACCAATTCTGCGAGAGCGGCTCGAAGGAATCCCTCGCGCAGTGGTCCAGCCTCTTTCTCTTTGCATTGAAGGCTCTCAGCATCACAATCGGAAAACCACATAAATTTGATTGAATTCTGAAGCCTTTCGGCCGCGCGCGGTAATCTTGCAAGTCGATTATTGATTTTCGCATCAAGGGAGAAAAAACGTGTCCGCTTTCTACGTTTGGCAATAAAGCTAAATCGGGTTTTTTCCTCGGAAATAAGACAGAGCTGGGTTTTTGGATTACTGTTTTCTTCCTATGCATATTAGCTCAAGGTATCAAAGAGGCCGAAAGATGCATGGTCATGACAGATGAATAGGTGCTCATTTCAGCTTGAGAGGGTGTTGGTGATAAACAAACGACCGTCAACTGTTGTCTGCATTGTGCGCTGCTGCGGCCCTGTTCCCCGGAATCCTACGACGCTCTTGAGAAGATCATCGCTGCCATGATTAGCGTACACGAAGCGCTTGGCATTGCGCATCTGCTGAGCATTAATAAAGTCTGCAGCACCGGCTACCAACCTGCAAAATCTGTTCGGTCCATCCTCGTAACGCCCGAGTGCAACAATCTGGCTGCTTAGAGGCGTAGTGACTTCTACATCTGGATAAGCAAAGCCCAATGGTCCGGTTCGGTTCCGCAATCTCCGCAAGCTCACCGGATGATCGCTGATCACTAAGCTGGGCCCTCCGTCGGGAACCTCAGCGAATCCCCAACGCAGCTTAGCCAAAACGCAAGCCGTAGTTTCGATGTGGTCGATGGCGAGCTGCAAAATGGTATTGGTATCCGGTTTAATCTTCCATGCCCCTCGTTCTATGGAAGCAAAGCATTCCACAATATCAGCTTCCGTTGCTCCTTGTGCCCGTAACATTGCTGTCACCTTTTCACAGAATTCGGGGGCATGTTTCGCAGCCCGGCGTAGGCTCTCGTTCTCAATAGGCTCTATGAGGGCCGACACTCGCTCGAGCGCGGCTGGTGTCCGATGGTACTGAGCAGCCAAGAAGATGAAGAAGTCACGCATCTGCTCATCGTCTGGAACCTGCTTGTCCAACAGAGCCTTGATGGCGATATGCCCAGGGCCATCAATGTGGGCGGAAAAGAATAAATTCTCTAAATTACGGTCACGCAGTCCATCAGGTCGGTCGAGAGTATACAGATCCTTCACCTGCCCTGCGTTGATAGTCGCAGTTGCGTATCGTCTGTTTTCTTCGCCGTCATAGAGCCAGACCCTCCCATTTTTATCGGTGAATTGATTAAGCAATCCCTGCGGGATGTAATGGTGCCGACGGCTGATCGAGTTGCCCACCGCACAGAGTACCATCTTCTCAGGATTAACGCAACAAACCATAAAACGCGCGGCTGGCGTGATAGAGCGATGGAGAAATTCGTGGATGCTTTCGATAATAGCAGTACACGCCTGTCCGCATTGCGAGGGCGAAGCTTGCAGAAAAACGGCCACAGTAATCACAACGCTCAGTGGGTCGAATGCGCGGACTACCAGCGCGCGTTCACGCTCGTGCGCAATGGGCCGCGGTGAGATCAAGCTTTTGGAAATTAGATGTTCGCTGCTGTTAAGTAGAATGGGCGGGATACATCTCCCGCCCATCAAGTTTCTACCAAGCACCTTCAGAAGCCTCCCGCAAAACGATCCTCCCATTCACAGGCAGTCGGTTGACATAGATGGTGCTGCCTTTCCGGTCGCGGTGCGGCCAGACGATGCCGATCTGCTTCCAAACGGCTTTGCCGCCGATCTCTTCGCTGACGTGGTAAGCCATGTGGCTCGGTGAGTTCGAGGTCGAAGGCAGGCTGGTTGATGATTGTTGCATGGTAAGTCTCCTGTTTGTTGATTTCTCCCTGTGGGATTGGCAAGTGGACAAGCAGCCGAGAAAGCGAGGCGTTGTCATGCCCAACACGGAAACCTCGGAGCGGGCCGGGTATTGACTGACCCGCGCGGCTGCTACGAATGCCAAAATACTGGTAGGGAAACCGACCAAAAGAGGTGAGATGCAGATCATACCAAAGCTTGAACTTGACGGATTCACCATGGCGGATTAATCCAGTTTCGCATGGTAAATACCCAAAGTGCAGAAGACAAAAAAGCAGCCCTTGCAAAGCAAATCGAGGGATTGCAGAAGCAAATCGCTGATTTAGATCAAGATGTATTGCACGATCTAAAGCTGAAACTTAGCGACGCACGCAAGGTAGTGAAGGATTTGGAGGCGGAATTTGCTGAACTGACCGGCAAACCAGCGAATAAAGGCAAGGCACAGCGCGCTCGGCAGACATCCATCACAGATGAAGCTTTGCAGCCGCAATTGCTGAAGGTAATGGCCGACCTCGGTAAAGAGGGCATGAACGCAAAACAACTGGCCGAAAAACTGCAACAAGACCCGCAGCGCATCCGCAAATTCATCAATGCGAATCCCAAGCTTCTGAAGCGCCAGGGGCGGGGCCGGGCACCAAATTCTTTTTGTCATAGCGCCTTTATGATTTGATGGGTCGCATAGCTGCCACAATCAATTCTTCGCTTACTCGAAAGGAAGAGAGGTGTAATCGCTGAGTATGTCATAATGGATACATCCGAAGAGATTGTTGCCTAGTGTTGTTGTCGTTACCATTGCCTACTCCAAATAGGCCAACTTCGATAAATGGGTGTGAAAAGGGCACTTCTCCCTTGATGTCGGAGAGAGAGGAGGCTTGGTCGCCGCTGGTTGACTTATGCCTCTTATGACTTCACCAGATGCCACTTGAGACGCATTCTTAAAGGCTTACAGGCGCGTGCTGTGGAAGGATAATCTTGTAGTAGTCCATGAGATAATCCAGCTCGCACTCGTTTTTTCGGACCTTGTATTCGTAAGGGTGATAGTCGGAAAAATACAACTGTGGCTTACCGATCTTTCCGGCTCGATAGAGGTCAACAACCACCTGAGCGGTGTGAGTGCTCGCGCGCGGTCCCACGATGATCTCCTTCAAGGCACTAGGTGGCAGAGGGACCACGTCCATAGGTCCAGCTTTACGAAGAGAGTCGGCGTGCTTATTTAGATCGTACAAAAAACGAACCTCTTCCTCGTATCCCCAACATGCCGCTTTAGTGGTTAATGCTTTCAGCATCGTTTCCTCCACCTGCTTTCGGTATTGCGAGAAAGGGATGACAATACCGTTGCTCATTACTTCCTCATTGGCTGAGTTCAAAAGTCCCAAGCGTCCGTTCGTTCCGATCCCATAGGTTTCCACGGCAGGAGTCTGGTAAAAAGCACTGGGCAGCTTGATCTTTGCACGGTCGTCGCAGTAACGAATCTTGAATCCTTCCGGACGCAGCCCTGTCGCAAATTCTGGATGGCTGGTGTCGATGCCTATGGCCACACCGCTGTAATCGTAGCCAAGTCCTTTGGAACCGTCAGCCCGAACGTCTTCTTTCATCCGCGCATAGTGCGCCCACATCAACACGCTGCTGTCGCTGTATGATAGGCACGTTGCCCGGTAGCGTTTGGAAAGATCACCGCGAAAAGTCGCGTTGTAGGTTTCTGCCATGCCAACTACGTTCGCGGCGGGAAATCCGAACATTGAACCAGCATCCGTGAAAGCCCGTGCATCGCCATACGCAGCCTTTTCAAATACTTCTCGATGCTGCACTGCTGCGTCTTGCGATTCTTGATCGAAACATGGCCGGACCTCAAAAGGATCATTAAAGGTGGCTGGATCGGACGCGAGCAGGGTCATGTGCTCCAAGGCAGCCAAGCTATTGAGATATTTGTAAACAAGTGCCATGTGTAATTTTAACACAGTTGGATGTCCTCTTCGAAAAAGTCCTGCATGTTATTCTCGATTTTCCTACAATGCTGAAAAAGAACTCGCGTTTGGTCTCACATGAGGATAACTGGATGTTCTCAAAGAGAACAAATCAATGTTTAGTCGTGGCGTTCATATTTCTGTAACACTTTCCTGTTAAACTATTAAAGGGGGGGATAGCAGTGACAGCGAGCGAAGACGAAATATTACGGGATCAGAATGAGCGGAATAATCTGCAAAAGGCGATTTCAGAACTGGAAACAGCTATAGTCGTTTCCAGCCCAGGCACCCGGCGTGTTCTCGAACTCTCTTTGGCTGGTGCCAAAGCCCGGGTTTCCAAACTGGATAAGAAGATCGATGAGGCAAAAATCGAGCATGCGGCGGAAGTGCAAGCGCAGGTTGCAGCGGCTGCCGCGTTAGCTGCCAAGGAAACGGCTCTGAGTGCCAGCGAGCGCGAGACGTACAAAGGATTTCTTCAAGAATCGTGTTTCACGAAGAAAGATTTGGGCAGGCTGGACGAGTTTTATACGCATAGCTATGACCGTTTGAGTGAAGGCGGCAAAGAGGAGATGAGTAAGCGCATCCACGAGGGGATTAATCGAGGTGAGTTCAAGTTCACAGACCTCTCTAAATTTATCCAAGAGAAAGACAATGAACACTGCTCAGCCAAGGCCAAGAAGGAAACTTCGGCTCGTGAGCATATTAACAAGAGCAACAACTTAAGCAGTTCAGCGAAACCCGTCGAAAGAACGGCGGTCAACGATATTGATCTTAGTTCCGTCGATCTGAAAGGCATCCAGTTGGTTGCCGCAACTTCGGAGCCCACTCCGGCATCGATTCCCAATGCCTCCGAACGCGGCGCGAACGGACGGTCGTAACCATATACGCACTTCGCCGAAAAACTTGACTTATATCTCATTTTAGGGTAATATAGTCATTTAAAGGGTCGCTTCGGGAGGTGCCATGACAGAGATTGGGCTGGTTGATGCAAAGGCGCATTTTAGCGATCTGCTGCGCCGAGTATCAAACCACGGGGAAAAGTTCATCGTGACGGTGCGCGGGAAGCCTGCCGCTTTGATTAGCCCGCTGGAAAAAGCGGCTCCCACCGAGCAAGGCGTGGCGGAACTCTTGAAGGAACTCGGTGCCTTTCGTGCCAAAGTCGCGGCACATGGCCCGATCCTCAAACCCGGCGAAACGTGGAACGATTATGCGCGTGAAGGGCTGAATTGATGGCTTTAATCGTGGTGGACAACTCTGCGCTGCTCCCACTCTTTCTCTCGGATGAAGCAGACGATTACACCCACAAGGTCATTCGTCACAGCGCGACAGAGGCAACCTTGATTGCACCGACGCTTTGTTTGCTGGAATTTGGCAACGGCATCTTGAAAGCGGTACGGCAAAACCGATTAACCGAAGCGGAGGCGGCTTACGCGCACCGCAAGTTAATGGAGGTACCCATCACTTTCAGGGACTTCGTGGGACCGGCTACGGTCCCGCTCATTCATAGCGTCGCACAGCGCCGACGCCTGAGCTTTTACGACGGAGCTTACCTGACGCTGGCTCTGGCCGAAAATGCCAAGCTTGCCAGCTTGGATGGGCCCTTGAACGAAGCCGCGAAAGCGGAAGGGATAGAACTAGTTTGACACATGGCAACGATCTCTTTTCGAATTCATCAAATTGTAACAATTCAGCGTTATCATAGTTGTAATGAGGAACGAGGGTGGCAGCGACGGAATTTGATATTATACGTGATGAGCAGGAACGGAATAATCTGCTTCTAACAATCACCGACGTAGAGAAAGCGATCACCGCTTCGACGCCGGGTGCCCGGCGCATTTTAGAGAACACAGTTGAAAACGTGAAAAACCGGATAGCGACGTTGGACAAGAAAATCGAAGAAGCTAAAGTCGAACATGCGGCGGAAGTTCAAGCACAAGTTGTGGCGGCTGCCGCGTTAGCCGCAAAAGAGACGAAGCTGAATGCAAGTGAACGGGAGACTTACCGTAGCTTCCTCGAAGAATCGTATTTCACGAAGAAGGACTTTGGGAAGTTGGATGCGTTCTACGCTCACAGCTATGATCGCTTAAGCGAAGGCGGCAAAGAGGAAATGAGTAAACGCATCCACGAGGGTATCAAGCGAGGTGAGTTCAAGTTCACAGACCTGCCATCAGTCATCCAAGAAAAAGACAATGAACACTGCTCAGCCAAAACGAATAAAGAAGCTTCGGCTCAAGTGCATATCAACAAGAGCAATTCAAGCCAAGCAGCGAAACCCGCCAACAAAACGGCGGTCAAAGATATTGATGTTGGATCAATCGATTTGAGCGGTATTAGACTCGCCGACGCCACTGGTTCTCCCTCTGCATCCTCTCTGCCTGACGGTTCCGGCGCAAAAGTCGCTCAACGCTGATTTGGGAGGATACTGCCATCGTCGCGCGGCAAACGGGGTTGAAAACTAGGAGGCTGGTCGCATCCCGGTGTGAATCCGTTTGCTCATTTCGTCTTTGCCGCGCTCAGTCAGTCTGTCGTAGGGCCCTTTGTAAAATTTATCCAGTGCCGGAAAATCGTCTCGCGTGAAGCGTGGTTTTTTCAAAAAACCGGCCAAGGTTTTTCGCTCGTCCGTGTTCAAGGCCGTTTCCATTTCGACAGAATAAGGCGTTTGTGGGGCGTGAAGGTAATCAAGCGATGCTTCCAAACTAGCCACTTCCATCTCTGATTCTGCCATGCGGCCAACATCGATGACGATGGCATTGATGACCGCTTTGACCTTTTCAGCATCGGCTGGTGTCAATCCCGCATCCACAGCCGAAAACAGCTTGAGGAAGGCGGCGTGTGCGTCGTTGGCCGGTCCGATCACCGCTTGTTGCTCCAGGGTCAGATTCTCGACCTGCATTGGCGTAGCATCCAGCCGCAGGCATTTCACCATCCTCACCTTCAAGGAGTCAAAATCGGGAACAGGAACTGTTTTCTTGCTGGACATGGCGGCATCGACTTCGTGCTGCTGCCGATGGAAAACATCTGCGAGGATTGTCCCCTTGCCATCCGGCCCGTTGATGGCCCTGCACATGAGCTGGCCGGTGCTTTTCGTTAGGGATTCGAGGCCAAGCTGTGGGGCGATATGTTTCCAGTTGGCGGCAAATTGATCAAAATACGCGTCGTCCATGTAGGCCGGGCAGAAACTCCTTGGCTTGTCGCCAAGCTGCTGCTGATACTTCGCCTCGATCCGGACGTGCTCGGCTTTCATGTGCCGTAGATATGGCTCTGGACTGCTGTAGAACTCTAAGCTTCCGGCGATTTGGAGGAACACCTCAGTCAAATCGCTTTGCGCCGGTCTGAAGCCTTTTGCTGGGTCGAACGCCGCTAGGTGCTCGCGCTTCTCGATTGCATCGGCGGCGCTGGCATGAACACAAAACATTGACTGGATCACCGTCAATCCAGTGAACAAAAACAAACGTAAGTACTTGTCTGTTAACCACTTACTGATATGATGAAACATAATCCTGGAATTCTGTTTCATGGGAGGCGTGATGAAACCGAGCGCCGAGAGCGCGTACGACCACGAAGGACGGCGCAAGTACCTGAGCCGCGCCGAGGGCCGCAAATTCGTGCAGCACGCGACAAGCTTGCCGAAGGCTCGAGCGCTGTTTTGCCTGACGATTTACTACACGGGCTGCCGCATCTCGGAGGCGCTGGCACTTCGGCGGCAAGACGTTGATCCTGAAGCGAAAACGGTGCTCATCCGCTCGTTGAAGAAGCGCGCTAAACGCGAAATCCGCCGCTTGCCGATCCCTGTCTTTTTGGTGGATGGGCTGCTGAGTGTCGCGCCACCCGAAGCTGACAAATCACTTTGGGCGTTCTCCCGGACAACTGGCTGGCGGATCATCAAAACCGTGATGAAGACCGCGCATATTGCTGGAATTCACGCCACAGCCAAGGGGCTACGACATGGTTTTGGTGTACGCGGCGCGATGATGCAAATTCCGCTGAGCCTCATCCAAGGATGGATGGGACATGCTGATGCTTCCACGACCGCTATCTACCTCGCAGTGAAGGACGAAGAAGAACGGGCGCTGATCGAAAAAACTTGGTAGCGGTCGGAAACCTCTGCTTGCTCTTCGGAGCATTTTACGGCACCATTTCGAAACAGAATTCCAGGATTTTGTTTCAAGTTCAATTTTGCATGGCCCTAAAAACTCCGCTTGAGCGGGTTGCGTTCTCGCCAGGTGAGTTCGCGCAGCTTTTCGGAAAGTCACAGACTTGGGGGTACCGCCAAATTTACGCTGGCAAGGTGAAGGCAATTACCTCCCACGGACGAATTCTTATCCCCGCTGTCGAAGTGGACGCGATCTTAAAGAAAGCTGGAATTTACGATGGGTTAAAGCCAAACGCACCGAAAACAAAAGCAGAGATTCAAAATCTTGCACCGCAACTCGGCACCGCTTGGTCGAGTTTTTTAGCAACACGACGGAGCCGAAATTCGCAGTCCAAAACTTCAACACGTAAAGTGGCAGGAAAAGCGAAGTGGCCAATCGCAGTATCCGGCAGACAAGATGCATTGGCACGGCTTACAAAGAAGTAGCCGCTAACGGCCAAACGAAACCTTTTGCGCCTGTTCTGTGCTGTGAGCATCCCGCAAGTGTCCGTAAACTTTCATCGCTAACGCACCACCGTCTACGTGGCCTAGCCACCGCGAAACAGTCGGAATATCAATGCCTGCCTCAATGCATTGGGTGGCAAAAAGATGACGCAGATCGTGATGGGTGATTCTGGTCATGCCAATTTTGGCAGCGGCGTGATCCATGGCCTTTTGGGCCTCGCGCACCGACAACACAGGACTTTCATCACTGGCATCTACTCGTTCCTTTTTGAGCTTTTCGAGCAACGCTCGTGCATCTGGAATCAGCGGGACGTAGCGCGGTTTTCCGTTCTTCGTCACCCGAAGATGAATACGCCCTTTTTCAAAATCCACGTCATCCCACAGCAGGTTTGCCGCTTCGTTTTTGCGGCAGCCAGTAAACGCCAGTAGCCGCACAAAGTTTGCGCAGTCGCGGGAACACCAAGCACCAGCCATTTCGATTGCTTCTACAAATTCAGAAAACTGTGTTCGCTCCGGCAGGCGGATCATTTTTGGACGCACCTCGCATCGCCCAATAGCCTCCGCAGGGTTGCCATGTCGTGCTCCGGCTTTGACCGCCACAGCAAACACATGCCTCATGCTGTCGAGCGTATTATTGAATCTGGTTGCGGAGTAGCGGCTGGCAAATCTCTCCGACCACTTCTCACAATCCGTCTCGCTAATTTTTCTGACATCGGTCGTCTCCAACTCCGGCCATGATTTCAGAAGCGCCCGCACCGTTTGTTCCCGATAATGAATGCTGCTTTCGGTGATCCGCTTGCGCGTGGTGCGCCTGCCTTGTAAACCCAGTCCGCTGGCTTTCAGCCGCTCCAAGAAAACGGCTGCCGCCTCCCCGAAGGTCATGCGGCCACGGGCCAGGGCATCATCTGGCCCCTTTTCCTCTTTGATCTCCCCGATTTGCTCCCGCAGCCTTGCCTTGGCGACTTCAAACAACTCGGTTTTCAGCGGTATCCATTGCTCTTGGCCTTTGCTGTAGAAACGGGCATAGTACAACCCATTCCGATGCCGCATCAGATTTTGAACCCTAGTTTTGGTCCATGTTTTCACGGTTCTGCCTCCTCAATGTAGCTCAACCGTGAAACAAACCGTGAAATTAGTCAATCTTCCGATGTGCTTCTCAATGTAAATACCTCAACCTGTGTAATTAGGGCCTGTAGCTCAATGGTTAGAGCAGGGGACTCATAAT
>CALMAQ010000061.1 GCA_937859745.1 uncultured Verrucomicrobiota bacterium
CTGCTCTGGGCCGGGTGGTACGTCTACAACCGCGGCTTCACGCGCAAGTGGCGCGACCAGCTGACGGCCGAACTGCGCCGCCGCGGCTTCGATCTGACCTACCGCAAGCTGACGCTCAACCCGTTCGAGGGTCTGGTCATCGAGGAGGCGCACCTCTACCTGCTCGACCCGCACGCGCCCGACGGCCACGGCACGCACCTGCTCCACTTCAGCCGCGCCGCCGTGGACCTTTCCCTGGCCAACCTCGTCCAGAAGAAGCCCTTCCTCAATTCGCTCGACCTGCAGGGCGCGCGCCTGTCGATCCCCGTGGACATGTCCGACCCCGACGGGCCCAAGCTGCGCCTGCGCCGCTTCCAGGCCAAGCTGGCCATCCTGCCCGGCGAGGTGCGGCTGACCCAGGCGCAGGGCGATTTCTTCGGAGTCCAGGTCACGGCGTCCGGCACGCTGCTGCACCCGGAGAGCTTCAACCCCGCCGGTGCGCCGGACACGCCCGCCGACCTGCTCCGCCGCCGCCAGTGGGCGCGCACGGTCATCGACGAAATCCAGAAGGTCCATCCCGACCGCGCGCCGCCGCGCCTGGACATCCGCTTCCAGGGCGACCTCGCCCGGCCCGGTGAACTGCGCGCCTACGCTCAGCTTCAGGGCGAGGCGTTGCGCCGGGGCCGCTGCCTGCTCGACCGCCTGCTCGTGCGCGTGGACTACGCGGCGGGCGCGTTCCACCTCCAGCAGGTCGAACTGGCCGACGCGCGGGGCACCCTGGCCGCACAGGGCGATTACAACCCGGGCACGGGCGAGACACGCCTCCAACTCCAGAGCAGCCTGGACCTGCTCGCGCTGGCGCGCGAGTTCGTCGACCTTTCCGCGCTGCACGACTTCACTTTTCACGGGACACCCCAACTCCGGCTCGAAGGCCGCACGCGCGCGAGCATCCAGTCGGCCTCCACGGCGGCTCCCACGCCCCTCCCCGCCTCCAACGATCTCGCCCCGTCGGCCGCGGGCGGCGTGTTCCAGTTGACCGGCCACGTCGCCCTGGGCCGCTTCGACTACCAGAAATATGCCTTCGAGCAGGGCGAAACGGATTTTTCCTGGGCCGGGGACAACTGGTATCTGCGCGGGCTGCGGCTCGTGCGGCCGGGCGCGGGCGGCGCGCAGGCGGTCAACGCCGACGTGCTCTCCGAGCCGGGCCGCGCGCGGGTGCGGCTGACCAGCACGTTCGACCCCATGGCCTTCGCGGCGCTCCTGCCCGCGAACGTCCAGGGCGCGCTGGCTCGGCTGGAGTTCCGCGACCCGCCGCGCGTGGAACTGACCGCCACGGGCCGCTCGCTGGCCGAGCCCGAGGGATTGCGCGCCGAGGGGCGGATCGCGCTCGGGCACACGCGCTACCGGGGGGCGGGCATCAACCGGCTGCGCGGCGATTTCGCCTACGCGGAGGGCGTGTTCACGGGCCGCCACCTGGTCCTGGAGCGCGACGAGGGCACCGCCACGGGCGACACCGTCGTTTATGACTTTCCGCACCACGAACTGCGCCTGGACAACGTCCGCAGCACGCTCGACACCGCGCAGGCGGGCGTCTGGCTCGACCCGGACGTGTACCACACGATCCTGCCCTACCATTTCCACAAGCCGCCGCTGGCCGTGCTCAACGGCAACGTGCAGTTCAACGGCGGGCGCAACTCGCACCTCGTCACCGACGTGAGCGCCCCGGCGGGCATGGACTTCGTCTTCCTCAAGAAGACGCTGCCCTTCCAGAACGTCGCCGCGCAGGTGGTGTTCAACGAGGAACGGATGAGCGTCAACGACGTGCGCGCCGACCTCTTCGGCGGGCAGGCGCGGGGCACGCTCAACCTCACGCTGGGCCACAGCGCCCGGCTGAACTACAACGCGGGCATCGACCTGAAGAACATCGAATTCTCGCGGCTCACCAAGCTGTACTTCGACTACGACGACGCCCGGGGGCAGTTGGAAGGCAGCTATCGTTTCACCGGCAAGGGCGACGACGCCGCGACGCTGCGCGGGGTGGGCAGCCTGAGCGTGGAGCACGGCAACGTGTTCGCCATCCCGTTTCTGGGTCCGCTTTCCTCGATCCTCGGCGCGGTGGTCCCCGGCCTGGGCTTCGACGAGGCGCACCAGGCGAGCGCGACGTTCCTGACGGATGGCGGCAAAATCTACACCGGCAACCTGGACGTGAAGGGCACGGGTTTCGTCCTGACGGGGCGCGGGTGGCTCGGGTACATGAACGACAGCATGAACTTCCTTGTGCGGATGAACTCGCGCGGGTTGCCGGGCGCGGTACTTTACCCGGTGAGCAAGCTCTTCGAGTATTCGTCGCTGGGACCGCTCAACAAACCCGTTTGGCGGCCGCGCGTGCTGTCTGCGCCCCCGCCGGGCGAGGAACGCAATCCGAGCATCGCGCCGCCCGCGCCGCCGACGATCCCGGTGCCCGGGGCGACGCCGAAGCCGAAGTAGGGATCAGACTCCCTTGGAAATTGTACCGCTATCCGGCCAACACCTGCCGTTGCAAGAACTCCAGCCGGTTGCCCCACGGGTCGAACACGAAGAACCGCCGCCGGTCGGTCAGATCAAAGTCTTCCATGACCTCCAGGCCGCGCGCCTGCAAGGTCTCCATGAGCGTGGCGATCTCCGTCACCACGAATGCCGGGTGCGCCTTGCGCGCGGGCCGGAAATCCTCCTCGATGCCGACGTGAATTTCCTGCGGACCGCACCGGAACCAGCAGCTCACCCGTCCGCGCAACGGTTCCGGCACGGGGATCTCCGGCAGCCCGAGCGCGCCACCGTAGAAGGCCCTCGCCGCGTCGTCGCAGCCGGGCGGCGCGGTGATCTGGACGTGATCGACGTTGACGAGGTGGGTCTGCATGGTTTCAGGCGGGCTGTTGCTGGGTCAGGCAATGGAACGCGCCCAACCCCCAGATGAGTTCGCGGCAGTCGATGGGCACGATCTTGCGTCCGGGCAGCGCCTGCCGCAGCACGCTGGCCGCCCAGGCGTCGTGCGGATCGCTGAACACCGGCAGCAGGACCACCGTGTTGCCGATGTAGAAGTTCGCGTAGCTGGCGGGCAGCCGCTGGCCGTCGCGCACGATCTTGGAGGGCATCGGCAGGGAAAGGACGTGCAGGGGCGAGCCGTCCTCGGCGGCCATCTCGCGCAGGCGGTGCAGGTTGGCCTGGAGCGGCTCGTGGTTGCTGTCGTGCTCGTCCTCCTCGATCACCGTCACCACGGTCGTACGGTTGACGAAGCGCGTCAGGTCGTCCACGTGGCCGTCCGTGTCGTCGCCCTCGATGCCCTCGCCCAGCCAGAGGATGTTCTGCACCCCGAGATGGTCGCGGACCACCGTCTCGATCTGCGCCTTCTTGAGGTTGGGGTTGCGGTTGGGGTTGAGCAGGCAGCTCTCGGTGGTCAGCAGCGTGCCGGAGCCGTTCACGTCCACCGAGCCGCCTTCCAGGATGATCTTCGGATAATAGACCGGCAGCCCGCCCAGGGCCTCGGCCACGCGGGTCGGCACGATGTCGTCCGAATCGAAAGGCGGGTACTTCCAACCCCAGGCGTTGTAGTCGAAGTCGCACACGGCCACGCGCGGCGCGTCCGGGCGCGTCACGAAGATGGGTCCGTGGTCGCGGCACCAGGGCTCGTTGGTGGGGATGCGGTAGAAGCGGACGTGCGCGTACCCGCCGGGGAGCCTGCCCAGGTGGCGGCGCACCTCGGCCTCGTGGGCGTCGTCGCAGACGTTGATGCAGACGGGCTCGGACTCCGCCAGCGCGCCCACCATCCCCACCAGCGCGGGCACGGCGCGCTCGTAGCCGCCGCCCGGGAAGCTGATGCCCTCGGGGCGCGGCCACGAGAGCCACGTCGCGGCGTGCGGCTCCCACTCCGCGGGCATCCGGTAGCCGAGCGCGGCGGGCGTGCCGGGCGTGGGCGCGATGTGCGGGGCGGGCTGGCCGCTGCTCGGGCGCGAGGGCATGACGGAGCGGGATTTTAGCTGCCTATTCCGGCGGACGGGAAGTGTTTTCATCGCGGCGCGGGCTCGGTTCAATCGCAAGTTCCGCGCCAGCAAGGGTTAAATCGCCGGGTGGAAAGTGCGATGAGAGGCCGTTGACTTATTCGTCACAATTTCCCCGGCAGATTGCCGCCCGGCCCGGAATCCCACATCCCACAGCCTGCATTCTGCATCCCATCGCCTCCGTCAGTCGATGAGCCGCCGGGTGATGTCGCCGTAGGCATCGATGCGCCGGTCGCGCAGGAAGGGCCAGTGGGTACGTTGCTGCTCGACGCGCGCAAAGTCGATGTCGGCCAGGACGATTTCCTCCTTGTGGACGCCCGCCTTGGCGATGATCTGGCCCGTGGGATCGCACAGGAAGCTCTGGCCCCAGAACTCGATGCCCGCGCCGCCGTCCGGGGCCTCGTGGCCCACGCGGTTGACCGCCGCGACGTAGCAGCCGTTGGCGACGGCGTGGCCGCGCTGGATCGTCTCCCAGGAGGAGTGCTGCCCGTGGCCGAACTCCTCCTTCTCGCCCGGGTGCCAGCCGATGGCGGTGGGATAGAACAGCAACTGAGCGCCGCTGAGGGCCGTCAGCCGCGCGCTCTCGGGGAACCACTGGTCCCAGCACACGCACACGCCCAGCTTGCCCTTCTGCGTCGCCCAGGATCTGAAGCCGAGGTCGCCGGGGGTGAAGTAGAACTTCTCGTAGTAGAGCGGGTCATCGGGGATGTGCATCTTGCGGTAGCGGCCCATGCAGGTGCCGTCCGCGTCGAGCACGATGGCGGTGTTGTGGTACAAGCCCGCCGCGCGCCGCTCGAACAGCGAGGCCACGATGACCACGCCAAGTTCGCGGGCCAGCGCGCCGAACCGCTCGCTCGACGGTCCGGGGATTTCCTCGGCCAGCGCGAAGTATTTGTGGTCCTCCGACTGGCAGAAGTATTGCGAGGCGAAGAGTTCCGGCAGGCAAACGATCCCGGCTCCCTGGCGGGCGGCGTCGCGGACCATCCCGACGGCACGGGCGCGGTTTTCCTCGGGCTCCGGGCCGCAGCGCATCTGCACGAGCGCGACCGTGGCTTGCTGGCGGGAAGAGGTTGGGGCGGTCACGAGGATGGAATCGATTTTCGGCGCGGAAGCGATTGGCAAAAAGCGAAAAGGGAGGCGGTAGCCGTGTCGGCCGCCGCCGGTTGAACTCGGCCGATCCTCTTTTATCGTGACGGCACCGCTCCCATGAAAATTCGTCTCCTCCCCATCCTGGCCATCTTGTTCGCCGCCACGTTCTCCTGCCGCGCGCAGGATGCCAGCCCCGCGCCCGTCAAGGATATCCGCGTCGTCATCCACACCGAAAAGGGCGACGTGGAAGCGACCCTCCTCGCCACGCACGCGCCGGTCACGGTGGCGAACTTCCTCAACCTCGCGCAGCAGCACTTCTACGACGGCCTGAAGTTCCACCGCGTCATCCCGCAGTTCATGATCCAGGGCGGCGACCCGGACGGAACGGGCACCGGCGGCCCGGGCTACACGTTCGACGACGAGCCCAACGATCCCTTCCACTTCGACAAGCCGGGCGTGCTTGCCATGGCGAACCGCGGCAAGAACACCAACGGCAGCCAGTTTTTCATCACGCACAACGCCGTGCCGTGGCTGGAGGACAGCGAGCACAAGGGCCACTACACGATCTTCGGTCAAGTGACCAAGGGCCAGGACGTGGTCAACGCCATCACCCAGGACGACAAAATCCGCGCCGTGGACATCCTCGACTCCACCGCGCCGCTGTTCGCCGCCCAGGCCAAGCACATCGACCAGTGGAACGCCGGGCTCTCCAAGGCCAAAGCCAAAAAGTAGTAACCGCGCCCACGCTTCCCATGAACAACGATCCCAACGCCCGCCGCATCCAGGTGTTTGCCGACCCGGCGGCGCTGGCCCGGGCCGCCGC
>CALMAQ010000062.1:0-7692 GCA_937859745.1 uncultured Verrucomicrobiota bacterium
TGGCCCGCGCGCGCCGCGCAGATCCGCGACCGGCTCACGGCGCTCGCGGGCCGTCCCGCCACGGCGGCGGACGGCCTGGCGGTGCAGTTGGACGACGAGGCAATCTTCCTGGACCGATGGCGCGCGCTGCTCGACGCGACGCTCACCGACGAGGCCGTGGCGGGCGACGCGGGCCTGCGCGAACTGCGTGACCTCCTCCGGGCGTGGCACGGGCACGCCGCGACCGATGAGGCCGGCTATCGGCTGGTACGGGAGTTCCGGCTGCTCGTGTCCACCATGGTGCTGGACCCGATCTACGCCCCGGTGAAGGCGCGCGACCCGGCGGCGGACGTCGGGCACAGCGTCGAGCAACCGCTCTGGAGCATCGTGTCGGCGCGGCCGGATTACCTGCTGCCCGCCGGGACGCCCTCGTGGGACGCGCTGTTGCGGCGGGCGGCGGTCGAGACCAGCCGCCTCGGCGAGCGCGAACCAGGCAAGCCCGCGTTGCGCGATTGCACCTGGGGACAGGCCAACGTGCTGCGGATGCGCCACCCCTTCAGCAACCTCGCGCCGTTCCTGGGCCGGTGGCTGGACATGCCCGCGCAAGCCCTGCCGGGCGATGTGAACATGCCGCGCGTGCAGCGGCCGACGTTCGGCGCGTCGATGCGGATGGTGGTCATCCCGGGCCGCGAGCAGGACAGCATCTTCGAGCAACCCGGCGGAGCGAGCGGGCATTTCCTCTCGCCCTTCTACCGGGCGGGCCACGACGACTGGGCGAGCGGGCGGCCCTCGCCGTTCCTGCCGGGTGAGGCGAAGTACCGCCTCACGCTGCACCCGGGGAGCTAGGGCGTGTCCTGCGGTGCGGGGAAGTGCTTGCGGAGGTGGTAGTGCGCGTGCCCCGGAGGAAATCCGGGCAACTCGGCGTAGACCGTGTAGCCCAGGCGCTCGTAGAAATCGCGTGCCTGGAAGTCGAAGGTTCCCAACCACGAGCCGAGACATCCTCTGGCGATGGCGGTGGCCTCCGCCGCCAGAACCAGCTTCCGGCCCAGGCCCTGCCCCCGCAACGATGGCGAAACCCAGAGCCCGTCGATCATGAGCCACTTCCACATGGTCGCCCCGTAGAGGCCGCCAGCCACCGCGCCGTCCTCGGACCGCAGCGCATAGTTCAGTGGCTGCCAGTCCCGGCGTCCGACATCCTGGGGGTCGGACGCACCAATGCCTTTCCGCACCTGTGCAGGCAATGAATTGGCGTCTGCCTGTTCGTCGATGCGGTATCCCATGGGAGGGTGTTACTTGATGCTAGTCGGCTTCCCAGGTTGGCGAACGACCAAAGCTCAGCGGCACCGCAGGTGTCCGCTTGAGCGTGGGGTTAGGTGGTACGGTCAGAAATAAGGGGTGCCGATGAACGTCTCCTTGACTGCTTGGGGCGGTGGTAAGCCCGGCTCCGAACGCCACAGACTCAGGTAGGTAGCGTCGAGCAGGGTACGCGCCCGCTCGAACTTGGCCTGTGTCGGGGTGCCGCGGACGTAGAACGATAGGCTCAGATGCCCGGTGCCCGCCGCGTCCGGCCTAGTCACGATCTCGCCGCGGCCGCTCTTGCCCTCAAAGAAGAACTGGCGGTAAGCGGGAAGGTGCACGGTGCCGGTGTAGAGGCCCCACTCTGTCGAGGCTGGCACTTCGTGTTGCGTGAAATTCTCAGCGTCTGGAAGGGAGGAAAGCGCGGCAACAACGACTGCGGAGGAGGGAGCTTGAGCGACCACCACGGTGCGGTTGATGCCGGTAGCGGTATGGCACCCGGCTAGCAACGTCGTTGTGACCGCGATCACCAAAAAGACAAACAGCTTCATAGGCGTTTGTTTTTACAGGATGTGCGTAGCACCGTCTAACGACCAAAGCTCAGCGGCGCGAGCTTGCGAGTGTCCGCTGGGGCGAGGGGTTAGATGATGTGGTTAGCGCCCACCCCATGGAAATGCCTTGCCGCGACGATGATAATATGGAGCGATCCCATAAACAAAGTCTTTGCTGGTGAGAAGGATGATCGTCTCTCCTGAAGAAGGCGCGTCACCTCGAAAGTTTTTGTAGAACTGGTTGCCCTCCATGCGCCAGGTGCCGCCAGTATCTTGAGGCGTATTGTCGTCGGATGCCCAAGTGCCATCGGCGTGGTAGAAGTAGGGGTGGCGTGGAGATTGCCAGCGACCCACCAGCCGCCTTGCTAGCTGCGGCGTGATCGCTGAGGCTGGCATTGGATGCTTGACGACTTCGGCGTCGATGGCGTTGAAAACTTCTCCATCATTGCGGGTTAAGCTCTCTCGCAGGCGTACCAGCTTGGTCACATAAGCAACGCGCTGATTCTCGGTAGGATGCTTGAGCGACGCGTAGATTTGGCGGGCATCGCGAAGTGCCTCTGGCTCCTCAGCGCCAGCCGTTCCCACGAGAATCAAAACCGCCAAAATGGCTATGATGCGGCTCATCATCTAACTCTGCTTATCCGACAACCTGTCGGATAACAGTTTCTATAAAAGTCTACATTATGGGATGTTAGGTGAAAGCAACCCCATCCAAGCAAAATACCTTATCCTAGTCCGGAAACACCTGCAAGCAGTCAAGCGAACGGGTGCAACCCGCCGTGAACAAACCTCATCCCGGCGGTTGGACATCGGGGTGGACAAGGACAACCCGGTTGAAGCGGGCCAACCGGACTACCTCCAGACGCACGGGGGCGGTGCCTGCCTCCAGGCAGCCGATCTGGCGCGCGGCGGCCACACTCAGGTCGATGATGCGTCCGCGCTGGTAGGGACCGCGATCCGTGATGAGTACGACCGCTTCGCGTCCGTTGCGCGTGTTGACCACGCGCACGGTCGAACCCAAGGGCAGGGTGCGGTGGGCGGCGATAAGTTCCTCGGACTTCCAGCGGCGTCCGCTGGCCGTGCGGTTGTCGCCCCGGTGCCAGGAGGCCATGCCGGTCTGCGGGGGCACGGCTGCCGCCGACCCGGTGTCGGCCAGGGGTTCTGCGTCCGCGCCCCGGGCGTACGCCAAGGCAATGACAGCTGCCAGGACGAACGGCAGCAAGCGGCGGAGGACGGCATGATCGGGGTAAGGCTGACGCATGGGGGGCAGACCGTGGTGGCATCCGCTGCCGGGCGCAACCCTGCGACGTGCTGCGCTGACGGGTTATTTCGAGGAACTTGTCCAGAAACAGGAAACGCGCCGGCCCCCGTGGCGGCCAGCGCGTTCCGGATGTTCTCGCGGACGGGCGGGGGTTACTGCACCGTCTGGCCCACCGCCGTCTGGGCGTTGATGAAGCCGTAGCCGTCCAGCGGCGAGTAGCCGCTGCCGAGGTTGTTTTTCAGGAACCCGGAGAACGTCGCCCCGGTGCTGGTCGTGCCGCTGAAGCTCATGCCGTTGCTGGTCACGGTCCCGCCGGGCAGCGAGACGCCGCCGCCGAGCAGGTCGGCGATGTAGTTCGTCGAGGTCGCGCCCGTGTAGGGCGGCGTGCCGTTGGTGGCCGCCGAGTGCTGGATGGCACGCCCCACGTTGAAGTTGAGGATTTGGCCGCCCGTGAACGTCCCGCCCGAAAACGCCAGGGCCAGCGTGTAATCCTGCGTGGTCGAGGGTGCCGGTGCCAGGTTGCTGAACGTCGCCGCCACGTTCGCCGTGGCGACCGGGGAGGTGCTGCTCACCGCGAAGCTGCCCGGAACGAACACCATGCCCGGGAACGAGTTCTCGAAGTACGTCACCGTGCCGCCGACGCCGGTCGTGCTGTAGGTCACGCCGTTGTTGCCGCCGGTGACGTTGCCCGCCGTTGCCGCCGTGCCCTGCGGGTTGAAGGTCAGGCTCGTCAACGCGCCCGACCCGAGGTACGACACGGCGAACGAGTTCGGGTTGTTGCCGCCGGTGCCCGCGTTGGCGTCCGAGTCGCTGGCGAGCGTGATCGTCACCTTGCCGCCCGCGCTCGTGCGCGCGCTGCCCGTGACCGAGTACGGGTCGAGATCGTGCGCGAAGGTCGAGCGTTGCAGCAGGCTGGTCATCTGCGCGGGCGTGACGCTGCGCGGGCCGCCGTGCGCCTCCAGCACCAGCGCGGCGATGGCCGTCGCGTGCGGGGCCGCCGCGCTCGTGCCCGAGAAGTTGCGGCTGGTCGTGTCCGGATCGTTGCCCGAATCGCCGCCGAAGAACGATTCGTTGGCCGCGTCCGCCGCGGCGATAGTGGGCTGGAGCCGCACCTGGGGCGTGGCGAGGCGGTTGCCGCTGGGGTCGAAGTAGATCGTCACCGGCCCGGGCGAGGTGTAGGACTCCGGCAGGCTCGGGCGGAACACGCTGTAGGCCGCCGCGCCGTTCGCGCCCGCCGCCGCGTTGTGGCCGCCGGTCGTGGGCGTGGTGTAGGAGAAGTATTCCGCCGGCCCCAGGCCGCCCGCGCCGTCGCCGTTGAACACGTAGCGCAGGTGGCTGGCCGGGTTGGGCACGCTGGGCACGTTGGCCCGGGTGATGACGAACTGCACCTGCGTCTGGCCGGTGGCGCGGGTGATGACGCCGTACTCGATGGCCTCGTTGGTGGCGATGTTGTTGGTGGCAAGGGTGTTGTTCGGCAGGTAGGTGCCGTTCATGTCGAACACCAGCAGGTTGAAGTCGGTCGAGACCCCGGCGGGCGCGTCGTGCCCGGTGTACACGTTGAGCGTGAACGAGCCCGTGCTGCCGAGCGAGGTGATCTTGACCGAATACTGGCCCGTGGCGGGCGTGTAGAACTGGAGCGTCTCGTCCGTGCTCGTGTCCTGGAAGGCGACGAGGTTGCCGCTCGGGTCGTACACGCTGATCTGGCCGTCGAACGTGCTGCCGGCGGGTGTCACCTCCTCGAACACGTATTCCTGCCCGGCGGTGAGCGTGGGCAGGTCCGTGAACAACACGGGCGTGGACGCGCTGCTGAGCGTGCCCGTGTTGGTGTAGATCGGCGTCGCGTCGACGGAGAGCGAGGCGGGCAGCGGCTGGTCGTAGGGATCGTCCCACTCGAAGGCCAGCGGCGTCGTGTTGCCGTTGGGGATGTTGACCGTCTGCGCCACGTCCAACCCGTTGGGATTGAAGTTGTGGAAGCCGCCCGCGTAGAGGGCAGGGGGGACGTTGGCCAGGTTGATGTTGGTGCCGACGAGCGCGGGGCAATCCGCCGCCGTGGTGCCACCGGTGTAGGGCACGTTGCGGTAGTCGGAGGCGTAGGAGTTGATGGGCAGTTCGTTGCCCGCCGAAGAAAAATAGCTCACCCCGGCGGCGGCCACGTCGTTGACCGCGCGGGCGATGATGCCGTCCTGGAAGAAGGGCTCGTCCTCGTAGCTCACGTCGTCGCAGATGGCGTCGGCGGCGAAGCCCTGCTGCACGGAGGCGGGATAGGTGTAGCCGGACAGGCCCGCGAGCGCGCGGATGTTGTTGGCGAAATCCACCGTGCCGTAGAAGGCCGTGGCGAAGCCGACACGGGCCTTGGGGGCCATCTTGTAGACGATCTCGCACATCGCGCGGCCCTCGTCCGTGCCGCCGGAGGAGAAGTCCTCCAGCACCACCACCGGCTGCGTGTTGACCGGGTTGTTGGCGTCACCCGGCAGGTCGAAGTTGGCGACGCCCGCGGCGGCGGTGCGGCCCGTGGTCGTCAGGTTGTTGAAGCTGTCGGACATGCAGGCCACCGTCATGCCCGAGCCCTCGTAGTCCAGCGTGGCGCTGGGGTTGTAGAATTTGTTGATCTGGTCCACGCGGTGCTGAGTGACACCCTGGTCGAAGGCCGTGCCCAGCTTGTTGAGCACCTCGCCCACGGTGGCGTTGGGGCCGCCGGATGCCAGCGCGGCGTCCCGGGAGATGGCGCGGGTGTGAGGCTTGACCTCCAGGATGACCGAGCGGACCCCGGGCAACGCCGCCAGCGCGGGCACGTCGTCGATGGACACGAAGGCGTTGAGCACGCCCGTGCCCTGGTAGGTGGCATCCCCGGCGGTGATGCCCAGCGAGGCGATGTTCTGCTTGAGGTACTTGCGGAACGCCTTGAACGCCATCTCGCCTGTCGGGTTGACGCGGACCAGCAGGCGGTCCTGGGTGTCGGTGATGGCCAGGGCCGCGTAGTGCGCCGCCTGGGAGCCGGAATAGCTGTGGCCGTCCACGGTCACGGACTTGGCGGGGACGATCCCCCGGGCCGCCGCTGCCTGGATGGCGAGGCGGCTCTCCACGAGCTTGCCCAGGCCGTTGCCCAGGTTCTGAGGCACGGCGGCCGGCGGGGCGGCCTGCCCGTTGACGGCCAGCGCGAGGAGGCACAGCGACGCGCAGGAAACCGGCGCGGACGGCAGGAAGCGGCGGCGCAGGTGGCCGCGGGCGGATGGGGTCGGGATCATGGGACGTTGGAAATGATGAGCGAGAGCGCGGAAGGAACGGTTCGCAACGGCGGCCTGGTGCCAGAAACGATAGAAACCCTTGCGGCGCACGGCCTAGAAAGCCGCCCGCCGCGAGACAAGCACGTCCCTTATCAGGCCGCACGCGGGCAGACAACCAAGAAATCGCAAATTGTGGCAGCCCGCCCGCAAACCGTGTCTGCCGCCAGGGGAAGGCTACTGGGCAATCGGACCCGTGGCGATGCCTTTGCCCAGCTCGAAGGTCGCGCCGACCGTGGCGACCTCGCACGCCTTGCGGTCCAGGCCGAGGTGTTCGCGGAAGTAGACGACCGGCTCGATGCCCGTGCAATGCGCGCCCAGGACCTGCGCCACGCCGAATTCCCTGAGTTTGCCGCTGGTCCACTCGAGCGTGTCGTTCCTGGCCGAGAACAGGTGCAGGCCACCGAGCAGCGCGTGGACCGGCGCGGGCCGCACGATCCGGCGCGCGTAGTCCAGGATGTTGACGACCCCCGCGTGGCCGCAGCCGGTGAGCACGACGAGCCCCCGGTCCGTGTCGAGCACCAGCGATTGATCCTCGGGGATCGTGTCCTCGACCAGCCCCGGCCCGGTGGGATTGTGCAGCTTGACCCCGGGCGTCCAGTTCTTTTCCGGGTTGGGGCGCGGCACGGGGCCGGTCAGCCACGCGCCCGGGAGGATTTCCTGCGGTCCGGCAGATTCGATGAACGTGCCGCCCGCCGCCTCGTAGTCGGTCTTGATCTGTGCCATCGTCAGCGGCTGGCCGCTGCCCCAGCCGGGTGGGAACACGCGCTCCAGGAAGATGCCCCGGGCGACGTGCGCGCGGCAAAGCGCCTTGGGGTTGGCCTGCATCAATTCGCGCCGCAGCGTGACGAGGCCCATGGTATGGTCCCAGTGGTCGTGGGAGAGGACCACGTCCTCGATGCCGGAGAGATCCACGCCGAGTTCGCGGGCGTTCTTGAGCACGGTGTCGGGGCGTCCGCCGGTGTCGAAGAGGAAGCGTTTGCCATCCACTTCCACCAGGGCCGAGAAGCCCCACTCCGCGAAGCCGAGCCGGTCGGTCATCATGGTGGAGAGCACCGTGACCTTGGCCGCGTGGACCGGCGGCGGGTTCGCCGCCGGGGTGAGGGAGGATTCCTGTGCGCTGACGGGCAGGACGGCAAAGGCGAGGCCGAGGGCGGCCAAGGGAAGGAGGGAGCGGGTTTTCATGGCAGGCGGGTGGCGGGACCAGCCTGCACCTTGGCGCGGGAGATGCCAATCCTTAAAGGGTAGGGCTGGGGGGGGACCCCCCCCCCCGGGAGCGAGGGCGCCCCCCCCCCACCCCACCCCCCCCCGCCCCGCGGCGGGG
>CALMAQ010000062.1:7702-20868 GCA_937859745.1 uncultured Verrucomicrobiota bacterium
TCCTGGAACAACGCGCCAAGGCAAACCGCCACGGCCCGGGCGGGATGCCCAGCCCTACCAATGTTTACGACCGCCGCCGGCGGCGGCTCACGCCACGATGGCTGCGGGGGCCTCCGACAACGCCACGGCGGGATCGTAGTTCAGGTACGAGTTTTTACCTAGTAAGTCTTGCAAAAGTGCCAAGAAAGTGACAGAATTTCAACATGGCTAAGCAATCCTGGCCAATCATCAAGAAGCGCGTTTACCCTAACGGAACGATCGGCTGGACGGTCGATTGCCGCATGGAGGGTAGAGGAGAACGCCTCACCTTCAAAAGCAAGACGGAGGCACAGACCGCGGCGGAACAGGCGCGGATCAAGCGGCAGAACGAAGGCCAGTCGGCGTTCGCCATGTCGGCGGCCATGCGCGCCGATGCCGAGGACGCGATGGCACTGCTACGGCCCCATGGGCGCACGTTGCGCGAGGCCGCGGCGTTCATGGTCAAGCATCTGCCGGTCATCAAGGCGGAACTGCCCATTGATGAGGTTGTCTCCGAGCTGCTCAAGGAAAAGGAGCGTGACGGGGCTTCCAGGCGCTACCTGATCAGCCTGCGCTCGACCCTGTTCATGTTTGCCGGAGCGTTCCCTGCGTACAAGCCCAGCGATTTTTCCGTTGCTGCGGTGGACGGCTACCTACGCTCGCTCAAGGTGGCACCGATCACCCGCAACCAGACGCGCCGGTTGCTTGGCGTGCTGTTCAATTTCGCCGTGGCCAGAAAGTATTGCCTGTCGAGCCCCATCGGGGAAACGAGTGAGGCCAAAGAGATTGAGCGGCGGCCGGGCATCCTGACTGTCTCTCAGGCGGCCAAGCTGCTTGCATGTGCAGAGCCGGAGATCCTGCCCGCCGTGGCCCTAGGGATGTTCGCGGGCTTACGGCCGGAGTCCGAGATCCTCCGCTTGGATTGGAGCAACATCGATTTTGAGAGCCGCCTGATCGACATTGCGGCGGAGCGCACGAAGACCGCACAAAATCGCTTCGTGAAGATCACGGGCAACCTGGCAGAATGGCTGCTGCCATTTCGACGGGCTAGTGGTGCGGTGGCACCCAAGAAGACCCCTTACATTGAAGCCCTTCAAAGGGCGCGGGCGGCGGCAGGCATCACGACCTGGCCCGCCGACTGTCTCCGGCATACCTACGCGTCGATGCACTTCGCTGCGTTCAAGAATGGCGGAGAGACTGCACAGGAAATGGGCCATGCGAGCCTGACGATGCTGTTCAAGCACTACCGCGAGCGCGTGAAGCCCGCAGACGCTTTGCGCTTTTGGGAGATTCGACCGGCGACCGAGGGCGGGGAGGGGAAGATTGTGGAGATGGTCGCTTGACCTTGGGTCTGGGAACGCCCGGCCTGTAGAGTTCCCGCAGAAAGTTGGTCTCGTGCTGGTCGAGGACGATTCTGAACCGTTCGCCCCGGACCGCCAGGTCGAATATCCACTTGGTCTTCGAGGTGAGGTTCATGAACGCAGGCATGCCCGCTCGTGTTCCAAAGGTCATGAAGGGCTCGAAAAGCGTGAAGTCCGACACCGTGATGACTGCGTGGTGGTAATCCTTCCAGGCGGGATTGTCTTTCGCCTTCCAGACGGGGTGCTTGCCGAACTGGCGGCGCAAATCTTCCACGGTCGTCTTCCACTGCCTTTTGGGGTGCCTCGCGCGCGTAGAGGCTTCAATGACCGGCATGAGCTTCAGCCGCTTCACCCGATCAAAGATGAACTCGTTGAGATCAACCAAGACTTCCCGAAACAGGTGGGGCGTGTCATTGAGCGTTGGACCAATGGCCGCCTGCAGCAGCGTCTCCAAGTGGGTCTGCGCTACGTGGATCAGCGCCTTGGTTTCGCCTGGGTTGTAACCAAGTGCCTTCCACTTCTCAAATGTTCGCGTGCTGAAGGGCCGACCGTCGAACCCCATCGGCTTCCGCCCCTGGAGTAAACTCCCGGGAACAACTCCGGCGAAGGCACCGATCCGCGTAGCGAGCTGCTCCGACAGAGGGGCTCGATCCATCTCGCAGTTTTCGATGGTGCTTTTGCGGACGCCAAGGCGTTCGGCAAATCTCTGCTGGGACAGGCAGATGGCGTCTCGGACAAAACGCAAGTTCGAAGCATGTGTCTTACGCACCTTCGTACCGTATTTACGGTGAAGGCGCGCGTCAATCTGGACGCCAGCCTCTTGTTGCTCCGACCCCGCAGGGTACGGTTTGGGCAACGATGGTAGAGAAACTGATCACGAAACAGCAGCTCGCTGAAGCCTTGGGAGTGTCGGTCCGTACCGTCGAGAATCTTACCCGTCGTCGGAAAATTCCGGTCGAGGTCCTAGGCTACCGGACACACCGTTATCGGCTGTCCAGTGTATTGGAGGCCCTGAACAAGCTGACGGTTCGCGCTGTCGGATCTTAGGGACGATCACCGGAGCTACAAGCTGCCGTGCGGGAGAGCAACGCGAGCGTGTCGGCCGCCGCCACGGTCGCTAAACGGCTGCCTGCCGACGAGCAGAACCTCGTGGTCATCCTGCGGCGGCTCGCTCCCGAGCCGCCGCTCTTGCACCGCCTGGGCCGGGAAGAAGCCGGGCGGTTAGCGGCGCGGCTGTCCGAATGCATGCCGCCCGTGCTCGACGGCCTGGACGTGGAGGAGTTCGGTGCCGCCTTGCAAAGCCCGCACGGCTGGCGGGCGGTGGCAGCCCTGATCGAAGGGGCGTGGGTGGATGGACACGAGCATCTGTTTGCCTCGCCAGCCGCCGGTGAGGCGGCCCCGGTCCCCCCGCCGCTATCCACTTCACGGTCCGGGGAAACCACCCTCCCGGTGCCAACCCAGGTGAGAGCGGAAGTCTCCCCCGCCAAGCAGCCGACGCGCCTGGGCGAGCGACTGGGCATCCCGGCGAGCCGCGCGCGGCTGTTGGGCAAAGCGCGGCGGCTGGGGCTGCGCGGTGTGGGGGACCTGGAGGAACTCGCCATCGCGCGCGGCTATCCGCTACCAGGCGAGCACGCGCCGCCGACGGCGGCGTTGGCCAAAAGCGTGCCGCGCGCCACGTTCAGCGACACCGAACTGACCGCCGCCCTGCTCTCGCCCTGCCTGGATTACCACGCGCGGGCGATCTGCCGGGGAGCTTTCCTGCTCAAGGCGCGGTTGAGTGAGGTTGATCCGGCGGACTTCGTGTACGAGGCGCGCCGCGCGCGGGGCGAGGCCGTGATGCGCCACATTGCCCGGATCGGCGGCGAACTCGAACCGGGCCGCCGCCGCTGGCGCGATCTGCTGCTCTTCCTGCCCTCGTGGTCGGAACAGCCCGCCCTCAAGCCCGGGGTCATGCCCGACGAAGCTCTCCGCCTCGTCTTGACCGCCAGCCCACGGTCCTGACCCACGGCTGACGTTGCTTCCCACGGCACCCTTGTACCCCGCAAATCGCTATAGATGGCTTCACGCTTGTGGGCGGCTCCCGCAGGAGAACCGGAGCCGGACCCATTGATTACCGGGCGGCTGTGACCCGTTGCCAGGTCTCCGAGCCAGTGATGGTCTGCGGATCGGCGTAAACCAACGTTGAAGCATCGACCCGCTGCAAGAAATGCTTCCCCCCGATGCCCGCATCCATCGCAGGAGCTTGCACCGTGTAGCTCAACGTCGTTCCGCTCAGGCTCCAGGTGCCGCTTTCCAATAACTTCCCTCCCGTGGCTTGCGTGACGGTGTAAGTGTGGTCCTGGGTATAATTCACTATCCCCATCGGGGTCTTCCACCGCCCGACCAACTGCGCGGTGTAGTCAGGGGGCGGAAGCGGCGGAACAGGTGGCTTCGCCATATCCTCATAAATGTCATTCAAGGCGGCCACCGTGAACAGAGACATGAACGCCAGCAAAGGCAAACCCAGCCATAAACCCCAGAATCCAAGAGCCCGCCGGGGCAAATCCGGTTCGATGCCCAGACCGTCCCGGCAGGCAGTTTCCAACTCGCGGCGGCCTTGTTCGTAGATGGCCAGTTGGTGCCGTTGCGCTCGCCGCCGTCTACCAAACAACCATAGGAAGGAATAAACAGGGCCGACGATCCCGAAAAGCACCATGGCAGCCAGGCCTGCGGCGGCCATCGATTCGGTAGACGGTAAACCAACGAAGGAGCGCAGCACCCAGGCAACTGCGGGCATCGTGACACCGGCCAAAATGCATAGCACCAATGGAGCAACGAGGAGCGCGAGGAACAGGGTCATGAAAACATCCAGGGGCTTCGGGGTGGAAGGCAGGAGGTTGTCCAAGGCGGTCACCTGGTTCCAGTGTGCGGTAGAGTGGTTGAGGATGTAAGCGATTTGTCCCCGGTCAGCTAGGATGCTCACCTGGTGCCCCTCGGTGATCCCGATGTCCACGCGGTCCGTCAGAGTGTAGCGGTGGACACCGTCGACCCAGAACTCCTGTTTGTGAACCTGCGTGGTTCGCACGCCGGGCAACGCCATCTGTCCCGTGTGCCGGTTTACGTAGCCCGTGTTGCCGGTGCTGTGGGTATCGGAAATCCAATGGGCCGTATGCCTTGTGACGATGCCCCGACAGCTATCATCGAACGAGAACAACTGCCGGGGAGTTGGCGGGATTTGAGGAGCCACCGTACGCCGGACAACGCGGGTAAGGGCGGCGAGCGGGGAGGCGATGGCGTTGAGCATACTGCCAAATCAGGAGATGTGGGGGAGAAGCAGGATTGTGAAGCAGCTAAACGAACGGGATCGCAACGTGGGCACCGAGATAACCATCAGACGGGCCGCCGAGCACCGGTCTCCCACGGCTACTTCGTCACAATTTTCTCCGTGCTGAACACGTAGAAGTAGCGCACGCCGTCCGTGTTGTAGTGGCCTGCGTTGAGCGGATCAGGGTAGTAGTACACGGTCGAGTTCAGGCTGAAGTCGTACAGGTAGGGAAAAGGAAAGCTCGGGCTGGTGTAGAAGAAGCCGTTGCTTTGGAAGTCGTAGAAGTACACGCCCGCCTGGCCGTCCTGGGCGTCGAAGACGTACTCGTAGCCCAGGTCGAAGTGGTACACGTAGTGCGGGTCCACCAGAAAGCTGTAGTAGCCGAAGGTGTTCCCGTTCGGGAAGGCGAGATAGTACACGCCACCGCCCAAATCCGCCCGACCATCGAAGAACGCCGGGTACTGGTCGGTGGCAGGCTCGACCAGGTCCACCTCCGCGTTGTCGTACCGCAGGTTGCCGTCCGCATCCGCGTAGGTCGTGTAGCCATCCGCGAGCACCGTGTGACCAAGCGTGACCGTCTTTGTCGTGGCGTTGCCCAAGGCATCCGTGAACACGATCTGCACGGTCGGCGGTGGCCCCAGCCTCGGCGGGGGCTGCACGTAGGTAGGATAAGGGTAGTCTGTCGAGTCTAGATACGCCACCGGCTGATAAAGCGGCGCGAGGTCCAGCGGCAGCGTGTACGCCCCGCTCTCCGTCGTCACCGCGTAGTAGCTGCTGGCTCCCGGGGCCGTGACGACCACCGAGGCCACGCCCTCGCCGCTCGCGTAGAAGCCGGTCTTCGCGTTGTCCACGAACACCGCGCCCGTCAGGAGCGTCGGCGTATTGTCTTCACCGAAATCCTGGGTGTTCCAGCCACCGAGGGGATGATGGGCCACCCCGATTTCCACCTCTCCCAACGTGCCCGGCTCCAGAATGTTCACGCGGTGGCCGTAGCCCGGCGTGGACCAGTCGATCTCGTAGTCGACCTCAGCGTTCCAAGGCAGGACCGACACCGGATACCCCGGCGTGCCTGCGGCATTCTCCGCGACAGGATGAGCATAACCAAACAGGATGATGCGGCGGGCAAAGTTGGTGCCGTCCGAGCTATTATGTTGCAGGATGCCGGTGGCAATCATGTCCGCCACATGCGCTTCCCCCGCCGCCTGCAACAGCGCGTTGAACGCCAACGGCGGACGCGCTGGGTAGCTCTGAAACTGAGCCAGCAGAGCGTTGAGGTCGATGCCACTGTCGTGGTTGGGATACGCGGCGTTAGTCGAATCCACGAGCCGCTGCCCCTCGGCGGGCGGATTCGCCCGCGTCCGATTGATAAGCTGGAGGATTTCGGTTTCGTCGCCGCTGGGCGTGCCGAACGGGTACTGCGTCAGGCCATTGATGGCCTGCGCCTGCGTCGTCTGCGCGCTTGCCGAACCAGGCGCATAAGCGCACGCGGCGAGAGCGGCCAACCAGCAAGCAAATCGACGGGAATGGATCATGGCAGCTACGGGGTGGCTTGTTGCACGGAGAGCTTAATGCCTGAGCCAGCGAAGTCGTTGATGAGTCCCTCGACGCGCCCGCCAAGCAGCAGCAGGGCTTGGCCGCCATGGTCGTTCTCGCCCAGCCAGCTCGCCAGGGTGTCCCGGCCCACCTTGAAGTTGCTGCTGCGGACAAGTTGCTGGAAGACGTTGTGGCCGGGCACCGCGTTGGCCTCGCCGAACCCGGTGACAGCATAGGGGTTCGTCGGCGTGGGCTGCGGCCCCGGCACGGGAATGGGCAGCTCCGTGCTCACCCGGGCCTTGTAGACGTACCAGCAGGCCGGGTTCTGACTCGACAGCGTGATCTGGAAGCTGGCAAAGCGCGCGTCGCCGCCGGGGGGAGGGTCGAGGAAGCGCAGTTCGCAGGGCGCGACGTTCGCCCGGAAGCTGACCGTGCCATTGTAGGTCGTGCCGGGCTTCACGCCCCGGACCACCTGTTCGGTGTAGCGATCCCGGATGGCCTCAATGTCTTTGCGGGCTTGGCTGATCGCGTCCCGTACCTCGTCCAGGGCTTTTTCTGCTTCCGGGCTGCCCTTGACCATGGTTGCGCCCCGGAAGGAAGAACGCGGTTGACCACTCTCGGGAACAGGCAAGTCCACTTTCATGAACTGCCAGTGGTCCACCTGCCACTCGGCAGCCATTTTGCCGTAGATGGGAGGCAAAGCGCGGCCCTTCGACTGGGTGACGACGAGCAGTTGGGGCATGGGGACCGTTGGCACCTTGACCTCCAGGCCGCCGCAGGCTTTGGCGTAGGGCGAATTGACGTAGGTGTTGCGCCAGGCCACCAGGGAGTTGAGTTCGCCGGTCAACTGGTTGATGGCCTGGGCATCCTCAGCCGGAGGCAAAGAAAGTAGGTCCACGTCGGGCGTGAAGGTGAGCTTGACGTTGAAGACCCAGGCATTGTCGGCGGGCGAGGTGTTGGGCATCCGTGCGGGCGGGTCCATCTGGGCGTCCGAGAGTTTCAGGTCAGCGGGCAGCCCGGCCCGCAGGAAAGCCTGGAGGTCACCGGCGGTCGGCTGGCGGGGCGCGCCGCCCCCGGTCGGCGGCGTGGCCTGACCCGTCCCTGGTGGTGAGGATGGCTTGCAACCCACGCCAGCGAAGAGGAGCGCGGTGACGAGGAAAGCAGGCAGGAACTTGTTCATGGAAGGGGCGTGGATGATGCGCGGCGCATCGTTTTTACGCGGGCGGATTCCGGTTGTCAATGGTCCTGATATGGGGACAGACAAGATAGCACGTCGCTTGCGCTGGATCGCTCATGCGCGGCAGCGTTGCCTCCCTCCACTCGCCCGATTACGCCGCCGTCCGGGCGGAGCTGGTCGCCATGCGCCAGCGCGCGGGCCTGACCCAGCGCGACCTGGCTGCCAGGCTCGGGCTGCGGCACACCTGGGTGGGCAAGAGCGAGCAGGGCGAACGCCGCGTGGACCTGCTCGAACTCTTTGCCTGGTGCCGTGCGTGCGGCGAGGATGCAGTTGCCTTGGTAGCACGACTGGACAGGGAGATACTCGGCAGTCACCCGCACAGGCGCACCGACAACTAGGCGACCAAAGTCGGTCCGCCCCGCCGCCCCGCTTTGACTTCCACCGGGGCGGTCCGAACCGCAAAACGGGAACATCGGTCGGCGTCCGAGAGGACGGCGGGTAGTGGCGAACATCATTTTGTGCTGAATATAGCACAGATAAACGTTTATCTGAGAGCAGTGTCAAGTGCCGAGTCGAGTACACGGCACGGATGCCTTCCGCCAGGATACTCCCCCGCAACATCGCTGGCCCGCAGGTTCGCCGCTTGCGTTCCCAGCAAGGAGTCACCCAGCAAGCATTCGCCGAGCGGTGTCAGCGCATGGGCTGGGACATCTCGCGCGATACACTCGCCAAAGTGGAGAGCCAGATGCGCTGGTTGTCCGACTTCGAGTTGGCATTTTTGGCAGAGGCCCTCGCCGTGCCGCTCGACCTGCTCCTACCTGAACGCGGAGCGGTGACGCAGAAGATCGTCCGTGAGTTCGTCGGACGACTCAGCACGGGCAGAGATCAACGACCTGAGTAAGCATTCCAAACAAGCGTGTTTGCCTCGCCTAGCGACGCAACGATGCACGGTTGCTCCTCATAGCAGATCGAGTTCCTCATGCCCAAAGTCCCAAGTTGTGTGTGGGTCGCGGCTGGCAAGAGCGACCACTGCGCTACCTGCGTCGGATAACCTGCGGGCCTGTGTTGACGGCGACCCGTTGACGTTTAGCTTGCCAGGATGCTCTTCCAGTGTGCGCCGCCGAACGCTTTCCACCGACAAACCGCTCTTAGCCGACGGGCTTGAGATGACTGTCCAACCGTCATCGTAAGCCTTGTCATCAGGATCAACATCGTCAGGCGCGATCTGCCCTCGTCGTGCGAATTGGTACGGATTGAGCTTGCATAAGGACAAATCATCGTTCAAAACCCGCGTGTTCGCATGAGCAACGGACCGACCATTGCGCTGCCGGCAAGCCAGTTGCCCTTCTTTTTTACCGACCTTCGCCTGCTAGCGGACCCAGTAAACCGCGACATGGTGCAGAAGGCCCTGGGTACGCTGGGAACGTACACGGGAGTCGGCTCTGACTTTGGGCAGAGCAGGCTGGAGACAGAATTGGCGAACAGCGTCTCCGGTGATCCGTGGACGGCTCGACGTGTCTTCCAGATGCTCGCCGCTCTGAGCAGTACCTTGGCGGTTGGAACGGAGGAGATGCCGCCTGCCCAAGCGGCGGCCAGAGTAATCGAGCTTTTGCAGAGTGCTGCTGGCGACAACCAGGAGCTTCAACTCTCGACCGAGGTGCTTGACCGCTTGCAGACGCTCTTGGTCACAGTGGCGGAAAGTAGCGGAAGAGTGAGGCAAGAAGCAGAGGACCAGAACATCGCCCGGGGTGTTTTGCCCATGTTCGAGGATTTGAAGGCGACTCTGGAACTGCGCTCGCTCTACTGGCCGCTGGCGTCCGACTCCGATGGCACCAAGCAGATTTCCAGGTTTGTGCCCATCGCCTCAATGAGCCTGCAACTCGACTCAGGCAGTCCGTCTACGACCTACTTCCAGGCAACGGAAGCGGACTTAGCTTTGATGCTCGACAGACTCCAACGGCTTCAGGCCAACCTCCTAAAACTGAAACGGATTGCTGCCGCCCTCCCTCCTCCGGCCGATGTCTAAGTCTTTGTCAGAACATTCGCGCGGCATACCCGGTCGAGAAGCCCACCAAGCGGAATCGTCCGCCGAGACGCATCCTCCTGGCGTATATTGGCCCCGTATGTACGAACATGTTTTCGCCCGTTCCCATGATAAGAGCGGCAAGTCCGCTCCTGTTATGGGTCCGGGTAGCTCCAAGCCAATCGTCATTTGGGGCACAAGCATGTTGCCTGCGGAGGAGTTTAGCCAAATCGGCTTGAGCACCGAGCGGACCGTTCAAGGCATCGAGAGCGAGCCAATGTGCAAAATGCTGTTTTTCCACGACTTGCACTGGCAAGCCCGGGACAATATACCTGCGACGGTCATCTTGCATGACAAAGGTCTTTCATCCGGTTCTCATGGCGATGGCTGGTACATGGACTGTATGCGTATGCTGATGGTGCATCCGCAAGGCCAGCAGCCTGCTGCCTATGGCGACGACGTTCTTACGCAACGTCGCGGCTGCTCGGCGGCAGAGTCGGACGATCTCACGAGACGCAGAAGCATCCCGTACCATCTTGGTTCGCTGTCGCACGAACCTCATCTTGCACGTTCTGCCCATCAGATCATGCGGGTGCTGCGAATCTTCGGCAAGCAGCCGCTATCCCTCGATCTGTTTGGTCAGCCTGCACTGACGGCCAGTCCTACCACGGCAGTTCCGACCCAGTCGCAACCGGCCATCGCAGATCGACTCGCTACCCTGCTCGCCAAACTGCAAGGTTCTTCCAAGAAGAAGCAGGAGTTTGACGAAAAGGTCGTTGCCGACATCGACGCGCTGTTGGACGAGCAACCTGCCGCCCGTGCGGCTTTGTTGAGCGTTGCACGCGGTGAATCTGCTCCCGGCGGCAGGCCGGCGTGGGCACCGCGCGTGCGATGGTTCGCCATCGAACAGTTGCGGCACTGGCCGCTTCCAGAAATTGACGCCACGGAGTTTCTCCCGGCTCCAGGCTATCTAGATACTCTGATTGAAGCGGTAGAATCTTGGCAGGAGGACGAAGCTCTTTACGGAGCGGTCGTCAATGTACGCCTAGTGAAGGTGAACGCCGCTCAGCGTGCGGAATTGCGCGAGGCGTTAATCGAACGGCTCTCAGGTAAGACAAACGCAGTTGAACGAACGATGAGCGTTTTTGAAGCGCAACTCATCGGCCAGACGCTTTGTACCTTCGGCAGCTTTGCACGCGCCGATGATTTGGAACTGCTCGGCCGCTTCGCTCTGTTTGACAGCCCTCTCGCGGTACGTACACACGCCCTAGATGCCCTGCGTAAGGTCGCCTGCCGTGAACCGGACGCACCGGCTACGGACGCGTTTTTCGTTGCCCATGCTGACGAGTTCGTGGAGTTGTGCCGTTCGTGCCTGCAATTCCGCCGCTCATCGGAGACCGCTGGGACGCTGCTGTGGTCAACGGTCGGCGTGCTGCTGGGACGTTTCGGCAAGGAATCTTCTGTCGTGGTGGACCTCGCCCAGAAGCATCCGAAGCTGCGTCGTGACATCGCCCTCGAAATCAATCGTGCGGCGGAGCATCTGACGCGGATCGGCCAAGCGAAACGCTTGGAGGCACAAACCGAGATGAGGCGTCAACTGGCCGATAGCGTGGGAGACCTCTCGCTGACCACCTGATCCTCTATGGCGTTGGACTCATGGCGGCCAGAAGCTGGCTGGCCGCATCTGCGTGAAGGACAGGCTTTGTTCAACGTCCGATTTATCGCAGGCAACTTCCGCACGTACCATGCGATGCTCGTAAGGGCGAGTCCAACCAATGCAGCGGAAGTCATGGATGGATTCCGGGTGCGTGTGACGCACATGAGGCCGCCGATTGCCTTCAGCGAAGGCGATCCTTTGGCCGTTTGTGAGTTGTCGGAATCCGTGTATCTGGGATCGTTCACCGGTCCGACTTTCGATGATGAACGCTACCTGCGCCTGAGCGAGGAGATGCGCAGGATCGAACACCGAGCGGCTTCCACTAGAGGCGGGACTTACTCTCTGGCGAACATGGGCGACGATGAGGACCCGAACAATCCGGGTGAGACCGTGGAGGTTCCGCACCGGTCGTGCGCTTCGCTGGTAGAAGGGTGTTACAACAAGGCGGGTGTCAGCCTTGTGGACACACAGAATCTGCCGCGCTACTCCGTTGCGGAAATTCACGGAACGTTCTGTCCGTGTGACACTCAAGGCATGCCGATATACGAGGAACAGCAGTTGCGCCGCCTGCTGCCAAAGCGCGGCTTGGCGTTGGACCGCGAACCTTGGCCGCTCCTGCTGCCCGCTTTCCAGATGCATGCCTTCCAGAAAGACGACGCAACGCAGCCTCATCGGGCCGAGAAGACCGACCATCCTTTTCGTCCGCCGTCAACGGTTGCCAGCACCGGGGTAGGCACTTCTGGCGTACCGCCCTTTGCTCCACTCTCCCCTGTCTAAAGGTAGCTCCTTTGCCGACAGCCGAATAGACCATCTCGCCGGTTCGTAGCTTGCCTGTTTATGGCTGCTGACAAACTCGCGCCATGCTCTTCCCCACATCTGTACGTGCCGCTGCCGCTGCCACCGAAGAAATTGTCTTCGAGGAACTGGAAAGCCTGCACGAAGAGGCAGACGATCTAGAAGGATCAGAGCACATTGTGAGCGAGAAAAAAGTGATTTAGAAAGTCGTCAGCCTCAGCACAAAACTCGCGGCAAGGACCTCCGCTGTTCTGGAAACCTTTAGGCAGTGCCTTTCGCTGTACAAAAGGTACAGATCGGCACATTTATTTGCTTGCCTACAGAAGGGTTGGGAGCTAAAAGCGAGCCGGCAAGCTGGTTTATAAATCCTCCAGCTAAACTGAGTCGCTAACCCAGCAGAGCTTACAAGCGGCCCATGCCGAACCCGGATACACAGATCACCCTAGAGCTTAGGGGGATGCCGCAGGAAGGCGGACACCTGCGCCTGAACGACTTTCTCGCGCAGCTTCATGCTCTGCGAGAATCCTTGGTCAACGTCAATCGCATCCTCGTTCATCTCAGCGAGGCACGCATCTACTACCGAGTCGTGGATTTGAGCCGCGCCGACGGTGCGAGGGTCGTCATCGAACCGGCGACGCAGGAGGAAGGACCAGAGAGTTCACGAGACATTCAAGCTCTGCACGACCGATTCTTCCAAGAACTAACCGCTATTCGGGAAGATCGCCCCGTGTCCGAGGAGGTGGATAACCGTGCGCTGGAGAGTTTCCAGCGACTCGCGGTCAGGGCCGAACATGCCGGAAGCGCAATTATCCATAATACCACTGCCAAAGTCATCCTCGACCAAGAGTTTACCACCCGCGTCAGGACGCTCTTGGATCGGGAGTATTTTTCTGTGGGTTCGCTGACTGGTGAGTTGGGAACAATCAATCTTCACGGACGTGCAAGGAACTTCTGGATATATCCCGAAATCGGTCCAACAAAGGTGCTTTGCCGGTTTGATCCTTCCCTCAAGGAAAAGGCCAAGCAGTGCATTGAAAAGCTCGTGACTGTGCAGGGCAGGAAGTGGTATCGGCCGAACGCAAATTTTCCCTACCGCATAGATGCCGTCGAGTTGGACGAGGCGCGGGGTGCTCTAGGGACCAAGCATCTGCTGGAACTGCGTGGCATCGCTCCCGACGCTACAGCGGGGAAAGATTCAGTGGCATTTATCCGAGGCATTCGTGATGAGTGGGATTAAGAAACGTGGTAGTGGGAACCTGACTGTTGTCGGTGGTTGGATCGAGGGTGAAGATGAGCGA
>CALMAQ010000063.1 GCA_937859745.1 uncultured Verrucomicrobiota bacterium
GGCGCCGAACAAACGGAGTAACGGGCCGCGGCGGCCACCCCCCCCGCGCGAGACCCCTTCGCACACCACAAGCCACAGGACAACTCAGCCCAATCGCCGCCGCGCGGCGGCAAAACCATGAATACCATCGAAACCCCTTCCATCCAAACACCCAACTTCACCGATCATCCGCAGGTCCATCACGCTCTTCCGAAATGGGCGGCCTTGCTCGACGACACCCTCTACCCGATGCCCCGCCAGCGGATGCCTGCCCGGGACATCCTCGATCAGGCCGGCATGGGCTTGGACGTATCGCTGGTTCGTGACTATGAGAGCTTCTTCGACGAGATCCTCGCGGACGACGCCGAGGTCGATCTCGCCAAAGGCAACGTGTTTGTGACTCGCCCGAAGTGCGAGGCGACGCGGCCCGAGGAAGTCGAAGGCGAACGCGCGAAACTCGCGTTCGTGGTGGACGACCGTTGGGAGGTCACCGTCACCCCAAATCAGACCGGTCGCACGGTCCAGCACCTGTTCCAGGTTCCGGCGGGAGTCGAACTCCTGCGTGACTACGCGTCACCGCATGATCAGCCAATCGGGGACACGGAAGCGGTTCATTTTGGCGACGGACCGGTTTTCCGCACCCAGAAGGTTTTGATCACCGTCAAGGTGAACAACAACCCCGTGGAGTTCGCCAAGCGCGAAGTAAGCGGGCTGGAGATCAAGCAGACAGCCATTGCGCAGAAGGTGGCGATCAAGATCGACTTCGCGCTCTACGCGCTCAAACCAGACGGCGGGTTGGGTCCGGTCATCGTTGACGACGAGAAGGTGACCTTGCACGAGGGCGACAAGTTCCGTGCGCTGACAACGGACGATAACTCCTAGGCCATGGCTCCAAGCGTTCAACAAGCCATTGAGGAAATCCGTACTGCCTTTCCGGGCCACCTTGTTGAGGTGGAACCGGATGGGCAGGAAGGAGCCTGGGTGACCGTGCACGGGCTCGTGGTCGGCGACCTGTACGAACCGTCCACCACTTGGATGACGTTTCGGATCACCTTTCAGTACCCGTTCGCCGACGTCTACCCCCATTACTGCACGCTTGGCCTCAAGCGCAAGGACGGACGTCATCCCGGTACATGGTTTCACGTCCAGCAACCGCTGCAAACTCCAACCAAATCTTTCTCCGCCGTCATGATTTCACGGAGATCGAACAGACTGAATCCAAGCACCGACACGGCTGCTTTCAAACTCCACAAGGTTCTCGATTGGATGCGCTCCCAATGAACACATACACTTTTCATATTCCACGGCCGCACTGCGAACAGCTCATGGCACACCTGTTTCCGGGTGACCACGACGAGCACGGAGCGGTAATCACGACCGGCCTGTGCGAGACGGAGCGCGGCACGCGCTTCCTCGCAAGAGACCTCTTCCTGGCGAAAGATGGCGTTGACTACGTACCCGGCAAGCATGGTTACCGTGCGCTCACCGCAGATTTCGTTGCCAGAGTTTCTGATCACTGCGCCCGTGAAAAGCTCTGCTATTTTGCGGTGCATTGTCACGGTGGACGAGACGAGGTGTCGTTTTCGCCCGACGATCTGAATTCCCACGAACGCGGCTATCCCGCGTTGCTCGACATCGTCGACGGCGGTCCGGTCGGCGCACTGGTGTTCGCCCAAAACGCTGTCGCGGGAAGCATCTGGACCCGCGATGGCATTTTCCCGCTGGCGCGCATGACGGTAGCGGATCAGAACGTGCAGCGACTCTATTCCGCTCCATTGCGGGCGTTTTCCACAATCGACCCGGTCTACGACCGGCAGGCCCGCATTTTTGGCGCGGCGGGTCAGCACCATCTGGCGGCAGCGAAGATCGGGATCATCGGACTCGGCGGCGCAGGGTCACTGGTCAACGAATGGTTGGCTCATTTGGGTGCCGGAGAAATCGTCGCCATCGACCCGGAGAAGCTTGAACCAAGCAACCAATCCCGCGTGGTTGGTGCGACCCATCGGGACGCGCAGACACGTCTGTCCAAATCAACGTTTGGGTGGATTCGCAAGCTCGGACGCAGACTCGCGAAGTACAAGGTCCACGTCGCCGAGCGCGTTGCTCGGCGCGCTAATCCCAAGGTGAGCTATCGAGCCATCGTTGGCGACATCGTTGACTCGGCGGTTGCCACGACCCTCAAGGATGCAGACTTTTTGTTTCTCTGCGCTGATTCGGCGCAGAGCCGCCTGGTGTTCAATGCCTTGGTCCATCAATACCAGATTCCCGGCGTTCAAGTTGGCTCCAAGGTCTCGGTCGACCAAGCGACAGGTTCGGTGGGAGATATTTTCGCGGTCGCACGTCCAGTCGCGCCGTATTCGGGCGGTGGTTGCCTGCTCTGCAACGGCCTGATTTCGCCCGACCGACTCCAGATGGAAGCGCTCAACCCGGAGGAGCGAAAACGCCAGGCGTACGTCGACGAACCCGAGGTGCCAGCACCCAGCGTCATCATGTTGAACACCGTGGCCTGCGCGACCGCGGCGAACGAGTTCCTGTTGGGATTTTTCGGCTTGCTCGATGGCTCGCGGCCCAAGGGGTACTCGATGCAGTTTGGACGCACCAGGGAAAGTTTGAACGTCGAATGCCGGGCCGAGGCAACCTGCATGCACTGTAGCGTGCTGCCGGGAAGCGTTTTTGCACGAGGGGATAGAGCGCCGCTTCCGTGTAGATAGCGGCCTGCGGCTGCGCCAATCGAAATCAGAGATACGGCCCGAGAAATCGAATTCCGTTGAAATGAATCAGATGCGAAGGGGCGTCGGCAACCCACACCTCGGTTTCCCATGCGATTTCGCCGAGATACCTTCCCATGAGCGCGCGGGTTGGAAACGCCGTGACGTAAACCAACCCGGCCTTTGAATTCGCAAAGAGCTTCGCCAGTTCCGCGTGTCGCTTGCCATCCACCGGGCCGTGACTCGTGACCGATTCAACGAGGAGCAGCCAATGTCGCTTGGGACAGTACAGCACCACATCCGGCATCTTCCCATGTGAATCGATCTTCACCCCTAACTCAGATAGCAAGACCGCGTCGAAGTATCCCATCTTGTCGCCGGTATCCCCGGCATAAATGAGCGTCCCGCCCGGCACGTAGCGAGCGCCGAAATCCTCGATGATCGCACGGATCAATTCGCTATGGTCGCCAGGGCTCAGCGTGATCGCTTTGCCCGGTGCGATCTGCACGGGAATTCTGTTCTGCTCACGCTCTTTCGCGTACCTCGCCGTCAACGTGTCCCGTTCGGCCAGATACGTTGTCAAATTGTTGTGCCAGTCCGCTGTGCTGAACGTGCGGAGCAGCGCCAGGGCTGCCGGCTCAATTTGATAAACCGCCTTTGGGCTGTTGACCGGCCTACCTGGATCATCAGGGTTATACATGGCGACACCGGCCGCGACGAACTGGTGCATGGTCTGCCGGCGGATTGTTTCCCGCGTGTTCGGAGCGTAATCCTTCTGATAATGCTCCCGCGCCCAATCCATGATGGGTGTGATCCCGATAAGCGGATTGCTGGCCTCGGCCCATTCCTTGCCGGGCACCAAATTCAGAATTGCGAGCAGACAAAGTGCCGACCGCTCATTCTGTTGGGCGCGGGGCAGCCCGAGGGAGATAATCGCCTGCTGGGCTTCTTCAAGGTATTTCTGTTTATCTCTCATGCGGTCAGCGCCGCCAGTTTTTTGTCCAACATTGCTTGCGTCAACAACTCTTGTTTCATGGCCCATTCTCCGAGCTGTTCCAGAGCGGCCCTGCTTGGATAAACCATCTGCTTCAAATCGGTTGCGTTCACCTGAGTATGACCGTTGAAACGCCGGAAATTCATATCGACCTCCGTCGTATTCAGGAAGGCTGCGAGGCCGTGCGCCAAAGCGGCTGGCAATCCTCGTTTTTTCTGGTGGAAGACGTTTAGATGGTTCTCGAATCCGAGCATTTCGGCTCCGCGAAAGGCAGTTGGATCTACGACGCTGGCCACGATGCGGCGGCGTTCCTCTTTGGATGAAAACCGTCGCACGACACAGTAACTGCCGTTTGGATACAGCGATTTTTCAGTCGCAGGATTGCGGGCAATCGCGTTCGCTTTCTTCAGCGCCGGTCGCGGCCACTCGGTGCCAGCGCCGCTGAAGTGGCCGGGATACAGCAAAGGAACTGCGCCTTCCTCAGGCATTTGCCGGAGGTGCTCGCGCACTCTAAAATCGACGACCGGTCCCGTTGAAACACTGATACCGAGATCGGTGAGAGTGCAGCGCACCGCCGCCGACAGCTCAAGGGCGTTTTGGGTGGGTGATGTCGGAACATGAATAAAGGCTTCGGGATCGCCAGGAAACACAATCCGGTCGACCGGGTGCTCGTGTGCTTGGAGATCGTGGAAGCTATCATCGGCGGAAGTCGAAATTGTCACCGGCCCCGGCGTGCCGCCACGTTCCAGTCGGATAATGATATTTTCCTGCAAAACAGCGTCGTCTTTAAATGCTTTGTTGCGGGAATCGAACAAATGCAGGTGCCGAATGGCCGCTCGCTCTAAAATGAAATTGCGGAATGGCCGGTAATACGGGCCGTTGCAGAAGCTGCGCGGAATAATCGCAACGATTTGCCCACCCGGTGCAGATAGCGCAACCGCCAGTGCCACAAACGCAGAGTACAGATTGACCGTTTCGATCCCGACCGTGCGAAGGGCTAAACGATGAGGCGACAGGCTGTTTATTTTTTTGTACGGTGGATTCAGGATGGCATGTGTGAACGCTGCTCCTTGTCCAGCGCGGCACAAAGCAGCTCCACGCTCGATGAAATCGTCTGCGATGATTTGTGCACGTAACCCGAGTTGTTCGCCGTAAGAGCCTAAGGTCTCGGCGAGATGACGCCGAAGAATCGGGTCGATTTCGTAGGCGCAAACCTCCATTGCCTCGAAGCGAAAATCTCCAGCCGCACAGCGATCCAGGAACGCGCTTGACAGCGCCCCGATCCCTGCCCCCGCATCAAGCAGCTTGCAGGTCGGCAGGGTGCTGGCAGGAAAGAGAGCTGCCATGAACCGCGCGACGCTCAATGGCGTCATAAACTGGCCTAAATCTGCCTTGTGAATCGCGGTGGTGCTTCGGGCAACTTGAAGGCGGACTCTATCGACGCGATCACGAATTTCGAGCATGTAACGACCTCTTTAGCGAAGCTGGTAACGATGATGCCATTCTCACGCAGAGTAAGAAATTCTAGAGCGCGCGTGAAACGCTGGCAAATCAATTCCCGCGTTAGGATTCAGTCATCGCAAAGTGTCCAGTAAATGGAAAACCGGCAGCCTGCTGCAACACGCGCGTCGCCCGCCCCAGTGGGGTCATGGGTACGAGGGAGGAACCGAATCCTACGTGCAGAACGGCGACTTGATGAGGATTAAATCTGCGCTCTTGGACGCAGTTCGGGGCGGGGACGTGGAGCTTTGGTGGCCGCTGAACACTCGGTTGCTTGCCATTCCTCAATCAATCCCCGGAGAGTATGGATTGTTTTGACGGCTAATTCGTGTTGGGTCGGCCCTGCCCATGGGTAGCTCGGCGCGTCGGTGTTTGGCGATGTTTCCCGAATCCAAGATTCATAGTCGGTGTCGCCCGCTTGAGGCTCCGCGCATGTGCGCTCCACGCGCCGGAGCATCACTTCGAACGCAGCCAGCCATGACCGCATGCGCAGCCAACGATGATTCGCCCAGTCCATCTTCTGACCTAGCTCCGGCGGCGAACCAAAACGGGCGATGAACTCTTCGGCTGCCGCCCCACCCCGCTTGGTCAGCGCATCAATGCGTTCGGGTGGCATGTTCAAGTTCAGCCCTCCCTCGTCAGGTGTCAGCCCGACGTGCGCGATTCGGTCGCGGTAGCCGGGCAGACGTGACTGCGTGCTGTCAGTCCAGTTCTGCATTGTCTGGATGAATGCGCCGGCAAACCCAAGCAGCTTGGCGAAGCTGGATTTTTCTCGCTGGACTAGGACGGGCACGCCGCCAGTCCCGTCCGGTCTCGCTAGTTCTTCGGTCCACTCAAAACGGTTCCAGTTTTCACGGATGCCTGCTTGGTTCGAGCCGACCATTTCCGGCTGCATGAGCGTTTCCGGCTCCGTCCCAAGCGGCTTTTCAACCAGATCGATGCTCAAAGTCGGCCACCGCGGCAGCGGCGCGTCAAAAAAGTGAATAGGGAAATTGCTGCAAACTCCGCCATCGCTGAACCAGCAACGCTCGGGGACGATCTCTCCTTTCTGTTGACGGCTCCAATCGATGGCGTGCAGGGGCACGGCGCTGAGCAAGACCGGAAAACTCAGGCTCATTCTCACCGCCACCGCCACCGGCAGATCGGCCGGTGCGGGTAGCGGATGCAAGCCGTGTTGCGCGACTCTGGCGCGGAGTTCGACCGCGCGCTTGCCGTGTTCCGTCGTCGGGTCGGCAATGGCGGCAGGATGCTCCAGCATCCATCGGACGATGGATTCGGGGAAGAGCCGTCGAAACTCGTCGGGATGAAAATAAAATAGTCCGGCTTCCCGCACATCGTCGTCATCGCGGAAGGGCAGGCGGTACGGTCGACCATGAGTGAGACAGGTCGTCATCATTTCCAAATTGACTTGGCGTGGTGCCTGCGGGTCGCGGGTGCCCCAGAGTTCGCCGAACGTGAGCGGGATGTCGGCGGCGGTTCGTGACACAAACGAATTGAGATATTCCGTGAGCCAGTATGTCAGTGGCTTGCTGCGGTTCGCCGGATTGGGAGGGCGTTCGTTGTCCGCCGTGCGGAAATTGTCCGTTATACCACTGCATAGGCCATACAAATTCTCCGGCAGTGCCTGGACCGCGTCCCTGGTCAATCCCGCCGCCAGGCCTGTCACCAATCCAAGGAGGAACGCGGGGATTCCGAGCACGACACACAGCGCCAGGAAGATCCCGCGCGCGTTCGTCGCGGCACACGCCAAAAATACAGATGGCAGCAGCACGCCGAGCAGGGCGGCAGCCGGATACGCCAAGAGCGAGGCCCACAACATGCGAACGGCGGCAGCCCCGCCCCCACCCAAGCCGGCTATGCTGACGCGGAAGAGTCGCGCCGTACCAGGCTGCGGTTGGAAAAAGGCGAACAGGTTGCTGCCCTTTTTGTCCGGCGCGGGTCCACTCAGGAAGGCTGGCAGTTCCTTGAGACGATCGAAGCCGCCGCGTTCACGGGCCAGTTCGGCGGCAGCGGTGGCCGCGGCGGCGATTGCTCCGGTGGAAGTGCCTCCGACGTTCTTGAAGACAAACCGCTCGGATAGCTTGGCGGCGGCTAGTGGATAGACGATCCCGCTCGTGATGCCGCCCTTCATCACGAGGTCACAGAATTGGTTGGGGACTGGGGCCGGGACAGGCGGGGTTTTCTGTTGGAATGGAGTCGTATCGCCGGGATCGTTCATGGTGAGATGCCTGTGACGAAACGCTCTGAGTCAAACCGAGTCCGGCCTTTAAGCCAATCGACTTGTAAATGACTGTCTTTGAAACGCTCCGTTTTTGTGCGCTGAGCATATCCAGGAGACCTACTCGACACCAGATTCTCGCGTCGAAATCATTTCGCCGCTCCAAATACCAAGGCTTGTGGACCGTCCATCGATTTTCCACAACAGCTTGGATTTATCGGGGGCGTGCCAGCTTGCGACGGCGTTAAATTTATGGTAAACTTGGAACCGGGTTATTCCCGAAGTTTATGCATTCCCTTGGATCGCAATTTGAAAGTCTGCGCAGTGCCATTGAGCCCTCGCAAATGCGCAAACAACAGGCCAAGAAAGCGGACGATCCGGTGCGGGAGCACCTCGAAACGGACGAGTCTTTCGCGGAGTACCACGAAAACACTTTTCTCTACGGATCATACAAGCGCCGGACGGCAATCTGCGACATCAAGGATGTTGATTTGATCGTGGTCACTAACTTCACGACCGAGGACGATCCAAACGACGTGCTCGCTACCTTGCGCGACTCGTTGCTTGAAATCTACGACAACGCCGACCTCGCCGATCAGCGGCGATCCATCCGCGTCGACCGCCCGTTCGACGATGACACGAATTCCGAACTGACCCTAGACGTGGTGCCGGCTATCTATCAGTCTGGTGACAGCGGCCTGCTGTGGGTGCCGGATCGTGAAAAGCAGCAGTGGGTCAAGAGTCATCCGCAGGGACACATTGATTGCACAAGCGCGCTGAATGCGGACTCGTACCAAGGGAAGACCTTTGTGCGGCTGACCAAGATGATGAAATGGTGGTGGCAGTACCAGTGGGAGCGATTGCAGCCGTCCGGCGAAAACCACAAGCGTAAGCCGAAGGGCTTTTGGATCGAAGTGATGTGCGGGCAATACGCCGACCTGGATAAAGAATCGTACCCCGAGCAGATCCTCGCGTTGCTGGAGAATGCTTTCGCGGATTTTTCCGATTACCGTGAAACCGGTGAGATGCCTGAACTGGCTGATCCCGGGATGCCGGGCAAAACGATCAAAACGTCCATGGACGACGACGATTTCAGCGTCTTCTTGGACGTGATGGAAACGTCGCTCGAAGACGCTCGCGCCGCCGTGGAGGCCGAAACCGAACTGGGCGCGGCGCGGTCTTGGCGCAAACTTTTCGGAGACAAATTCCCGCTGACTGATGGTGGCTCTGCGAAGGCGAACCTGCTTAGACCCCCCGTCGTGCCCGGCAGGGGCTTGACCTTCCCCCCAAGGCCGATCGTCCCGGATAAACCGGAGGGGTTTGCCCGCGCTGTGCGCGGCTTGTGATGGCAACGTGGTTTCTTGAGGAAGTAGACCGGCTGGAGCAGGAACGCGCCGGGATCGAGGGGCTTAGGCGAACGGCAGATTGGCTCATCCTTGCGGAGTGGGGTCTTGAATTTGTCGGTGATGAATTGTGGCTCTGCGTGGACGCCGTGATCAGGGCGCACGGTCACGATTACGAAGTGCGCCTCTCTTACCCTTCCCATTTCCCGGAAGCGCCGTTGATCGTCTGTCCTAGGAACGCCACCAGCCGCTGGTCTGGTCATCAGTACGGGGACGCGAACGGTTCGCTCTGTTTGGAATACGGCCCCGACAACTGGCATCCAGCGCTGACGGGCGTGCAGATGCTGGAGAGCGCGCACCGGCTTCTGGTCGGCGAAAATCCGCTGGGCAATCCTTCAATCCAAACGCTCGGACCGGTTCCGAGCCGACATTATTTGACGCCCGGACAGGAACTGCGCGGCACTTCCGCGCGGTGGTACTTCAGCGAGGGGCTTCGCGCATTTCTTGCCAGACAGCCCGACGGTACGGGTTCGTTGAAATTTTCGTTCCGCGACAAGGATGATTTTTTCATGGTCCTGATCCATCAGGCCACCGCCGCGAACGATGAGCAGTGGGTGGACGAGCAAATTCCCGACAGCATCCCGGGAGCTACCGGGAACTTCTGGGACGGCGTGTGGTTTCGACTGTCGGAGGGTAGCACCGAGGACGTTCGCTCGTTGAAGGGGATCGAAGCGTTGCGAACGCTCGCGGTGAGCTCCGGGCATCCGTCCAACCTGTTGGCGACCGACGGCACTTCGCCGGTTGCCGGCTTCCAGCGTGCCATCCGGGGAATTTTGGTCCTCGAAGGGAACGGGACGCCGCATTTTTTCGTCGGTCACTCCGGCGATAAGACGATCTGTTGCAGGGAAGTTTCCTCTGCTCCGTCTGCACCTGAGGCGCGGCTCTCGAAGGACAACGACCTGACGGGGAAAACAATCGGCATCGTTGGACTGGGCTCCGCCGGCAGCAAGATCGCCGAATCGCTCGCACGCGCCGGAGCACGGGAGTTTCTTCTCGTGGACTACGACGTGTTCCTGCCGGAAAACATGGTCCGCCACACGCTCGACTGGCGGAACGTCGGCGAGCACAAGGCGGCCGGCGTGGCCGCGACGCTCCGGCTCATCGCCGCCGGGATGAAGGCCAAGGTGTCTCGCCTGCACCTCACCGGGCAGGAGTCGAACGCTTCGCTCAACGTGACGCTCCAGGACCTCGGTGCGTGCGACCTCCTCATCGACGCCACGGCGGACGCGCAGGTGTTTAACCGGCTCGCGGCCGTCGTGAAGAACGCGGGCAAGCCGCTCGTCTGGCTGGAAATTTTCGCTGGCGGGATCGGCGGCATGATCGCCCGGAGCCGACCACAGATCGACCCTCCTCCCCAGCAGATGCGCGCCGCGCTGCTGGCGTTCTGCCGCGAACAAAACGTCGCCGCCCCGCGCGCCACCCGCGACTACGGCACGGAGGATGGCGAAGGCACCGTGCTCACGGCGTCGGACGCCGATGTCGCCATCGTCGCGCATCACGCCGCGCGCCTCGCCATCGACACGGTGTTGACTCCCTCGTTTAGCCGTTACCCATTTTCAATGTACCTGCTAGGGTTGGCGGCGGCTTGGATTTTCCAAGCGCCTTTCGACACGGTGCCGGTCGATGTTTCGCCGTACCAGGAAACACCGGCCGCCCCCAGTGCTGATCAGGCTGATGCTGCCCGGAACAATCTCGAATTCGTTTCTAAGCTGCTCGCTAAGCGTCCCCATGCACCTGCTGATCCCGCCTGAAATCGTCGAGCGCCTAAGGACCGCCCTCGTCCACGCCGGCAGCCGCGAGATTGGAGGCGTGCTGATGGGCGAGCACGTGGGCGAGGATACGTTCCGCGTCCACGACCTGACGATTCAGATGAAGGGCGGAACCTTCGCTCGGTTCGTGCGTCTGGTCGAGACCATCGCCGGCCCTCTACGGGCGTTCTTCCACGCGACCCACCATCGCTACACGAAATTCAATTACCTCGGCGAATGGCACTCCCATCACTCCTTCGCGCTCCAGCCGAGCGGCAAAGATCATCGCACGATGTACCGAATGATTGATGATTCCAGACTCGGCGCGAATTTCTTGGTCCTCCTGCTCGTGAAGCTCGAAGCGTCGGGCGAACTCGAATGCGCCGTCACCGTCTACCAGCCGGCGACTGATTATTACGTCGGCGAAGTCACGCAAGAAGACGCGCTTACCCCATGAGCACCAACGACCATCCACCGCTCTCCCTCCTGTCGGGCGAATCGCGCGGTGGAGACACTAACGAGGGCGGCATGAGTTTCCAGATGGCGGTGCTCTTGGCCCAGCTTCCACGCTGGCTGGCAACGGAGGGCTTCACCACCCTCATCCGGGAGGCGTCGGGAGATTTCGAGGCGCGCTTCTACGTGCCGGGCAGAGGCTACGTCCGCGAGTTCTTCGAATCGAAAGACCATCCGGTCACCCCAGCGGAGTTTTGGGAGGAGATCGACCGTTTCAAGGAATTCGATTATGAGCGCGACCGCGAATTCCAGTGGTTCACACTCGTCTCGGCCGGTCTTTCCGACGGCGTTCGCCCCGTCATGAGCGGACTGCGCCGCGTGCGCGATCCCTACGGCTTCTACGACGCCGGCTCGCCGGTCCTGCGCGATTCTTACGAGGATTTTGCCAAACAGGTCGAGAAGCTCGGCCGCACGCGGGAGGATGCCGCGTTTCTTTTCACGAAAGTGCGGATCGACCCGGATTGGGCCAGCGCGCGGCTGCGAGGCACAGGACATTTCAAAGACGAGGTCGAGCGGGAACTGCCCGACCTAGCGGAAGTTCCCAACAAAACCCTTGCCAACATTTACGCCGCGCTCGACCAGCTGATCGGCGCGTCGCGCAACGCACCCATCGAACGCCGCTCGCTGGAACGGTGCCTGCGGGAATGCCTGCTGCCCTGCCAACAGATCGTAGGACCGGTTCGAATGCACACCTCTTCATTCGATGAACAACCCTCTGCCGCCCGCGAACTCACCTTTGGTTGGAAGAAATTCTTCGGTGACGTCGAACGGGTGTACCCACCATCCGCGCAATGGGACAACGAGTTGGTGCAGCAGCTTCGGGAGACGCGGCAGTGGATGCTCGATCAACGCGACACGCGTCGCATCCGCTTAAGCGGCGAGCGCCGGCTGTCGGCCTCCTTGGCGTTCGGCTTCGTGTTTTCGGCGGTCGGCGGGTTCGCGGTTGAGGAAGTTGGAAGAAACTCCGCCTTGTGGGCAACCGACGACCACGCCCAAGCCGCTACCCCGCCGCATGCCCTCCGTGCTAATGAAACGTCGGCGGGCGAGAACAAACCAGATCTTGTAGTCGGACTTTCTTTCGTGCGTGACATTGCCCCCGAGGTTTCCAGCGCGCTCTCGGCGCTGAATTTGACATCCGCGCCTACGCTGTTTCTGCACGTACAGAATCCAGTAGTCTCGGCTGACCAAGCGAACGCCATCGTGACAGACGTCAAAAACCGCATCGTGCAATCTGTCCAAGCTAACCACGCGCGGATCGTCCACCTCTTCTTCGCCGGGCCTGCCTTCGTCGCCCTGCTGCTCGGCCACCGCCTTAACGCTGTAGCCCCTTTCCAATGTTACGAATGGACCGGCTACGGGTACGTTTCAAGCTGCCTGCTGTCCGCGACGGCCGGCGTCGTTTAACCCTATGCCTCGTAGACGTGGCTGAAAGAGTTCTATCATGCGGCTGTTGGCGTGGGACGGATTCGCCACCGTGCGGAGGCTAGAAGCAGTCTCATAAATGCCGGGTGGTGTAAACTGGCGGGATGGCCAGAGGAGAAGAGTTGACCGATGAGCAGTGGGTGATGTTGGAGGAGCTTTTGCCGGAGTTGCCCCGGCGCAGCGACGGGCGCGGGCGACCGTGGCGCAGCCAGCGCGAGGTGCTCAACGGCGTGTTGTAAATTCTGCGTTCGGGTGCGCGTTGGAAGGATTTGCCCGGCGGCTTTCCGCCCTATCAGACCTGCCACCGGCGTTACCAGGGATGGGTGGAGAACGGGGCGCTACGCGACATCCTGGAGGTGCTCGCCGAAGACCTGCGCGAGCGCGGGCAGATCGATCTCTCGGAATGCTACATCGACGGTACGTTCATCGTGGCCAAAAAAGGGGGGCAGCCGTGGGCCCCACCAAGCGGGGCAAAGGCACGAAGCTCATGGTCGTGGCAGACGCTTTTGGTCTTCCTGTCGCCATCCACGCAACGAGTGCTAGCCCGGCTGAAGTCACCCTTGTCCAAGCAACTCTGGCAGCGCGTTTCCTTGTTGCCGAACCCGAGCGCATAATCGGCGACAAGGCTTATGACAGCGACCCGCTGGATGCCACCCTGGCCGCACAAGGCGTCGAGATGGTCGCGCCAAACCGACGGGGTCGAAAAGTACAGACCCAGGATGGCCGCGCCCTGCGCCGTTACCGCCGCCGCTGGAAGGTCGAACGTCTTTTCGCCTGGCTGCAAAACTTCCGCCGCATCCTCACCCGCCATGAGCACAAAGCCGAAAACTACCTGGGCTTTGTTCACCTCGTCTGCATCAAGATTTTACTGCGCCAGTATTTATGAGACTGCTTCTAGTTACTGCCCCTGAATCTCGTATTTTTCAGTTCCTGCCGGTCGAAAACGGGCCTGTACCCGCGCAAAGTCCGCGTCGGCAAGTAGTCCTGCATCGTGCAATTTGCCGGCCAAGGCGAGCTGGCGCTCGCCAACCTTGTCGCTCTTGGCCCGGTTGAGTGAAGCAGGAAGCATCTCCAGATTAGCCAGTTCGTTGCCGATCCCCCTCGCCCGCGCCAAGGGCACAATGTGGTCCACTTCCGCCTTCTGACCAACGTATGGACCACGGGTTACCGTGGGAGCACCTCCACGCCGCAGACCCGCTAAGTTTCCTGGTGTCAGCAGCCCCAAGCCATCGCAAATTTTGAGATTGCGCAACAAACTCGCTTTAACCAACAAAGCGCGGGGTGTCCCAAAGCTGCCGTTTTGGCGTTGCGCCTGTTCGATAACATCACCCGGCTCAGCCCCGCTTGCACGTGCCCGTGCAAGGTAATACATGATGCGCTTGAGCCGCGGATTGGCTCCGCGCTCGCCCAAGGTCGCCAGTTTGGCCGGATCGCTCTGTGCAGCGATGGCTTGCACACAGACGGAAAGCTGTTCTTTCTGTTCAACCGTCAACTGATTCGCTGCGGTCGACGCATCGGTTGGCCCGAGTACCGGGGTAGCGTTGCCGAAAGTTGTCGCAAGAGGAGAGACAACTGACGGGACCGCCGGCGCAGCACGTACCAATGTCTTCGCTGTCAAAGCCTCGACGGGCGCTGGCGACGGAGACCCTCCCGCAGACATGACTGCCGCGCCGAAGTTCAGCGGTCTGTGTTCATTCTGTGCGGGACGATCCCCCTCTGCCATCGCTTCGGCCTCACTGACGTATTTGCCTTGCTGGGTGCCTCCATACCAGCGATGACCCGGATAGTGATAGACCTTGCTGCGGGTGTTTACCCACACCAAACCCGGCGAAGCCGCCGGAGCAACGGTGGCGGCAGGTTCCGGACTGGTGGACGTTTTAGTATCACTCTCCCCGGGCGCGATGCGCCAAAACAGCGCGCAGACAACGAGGCAGAGGAGCCAGGGAGCACGACGCATCATCCGACGTTTCCAAGCCGTTCGTTGCCCTCTTAGAACGAGTCCGCCCGAGTTTGCGACCTCATCAATTTGCATGGCGCATCATTCTATTCGATCCCAGAAATGTTGCCGACCTCCCGTTCGAACCGAGTGGCCCGGAGAAAAGCGCGTGTCGAAGGTTCTACAAAACGTTTGCACCTGAGTCAAACGCAGCACGGTGGACGCTCATTATCCGCTTGGAAGCTTGCCCCAAGCGAGGCTGGTACGGGTCTTCAATTCAGCAGTTGGACCTCGGCCAGTTCAATCGAATCCTGCCAATTGCTCGGCAGCGGCTCTAGCCGATCCCCTTTGATCCAGGTCATCGCCCGCACGGCAGACGCCTGTTGGTAGGCCCAGCGGGCGATGCAGCGCGAGCCTTCCTCGTCGTGGACGATCTTGGCTTCGGTGAATCGTTGCCCGAGAAACGGCCCCGCGGTCCGGTTGCGTTCCGCCCACCGCGCCAAATGTTCGCTGGCCGCCAAGTAGTCGGCTTTTGCCAGATTGCAACTGCCGTGAGCCAGCACAAAGTTATGACCCAGATCAACCGGGTAACGTGACCAGGGAACGAAGTGATCGACGTGTGCCCGTTCGTCGCCGGCTTTTACCTCGCGCTGGCAATAGAAGCAGCGCGCCTCCTGCACCTCGCGCAGGATCGGCAGGTACATGGCCAGGGGGGCGCGTTCGCTGCCGAAAAGAAACTGGTCCAGATCGGACGGGGAGCCGAGCACGTCCTGGTTCTGGCGGCGGATGTAGCGCACCCAAGCACCCCGCACCAGATCGGTCACCAGTCCGTGGAACTGCCGGAAGCAGAACATCACGCCGGGCTCCAATTCGACCGAGGTGCCTGTGCCCACCCGCCGGTACAAGAATTCCAGCGGCTGGTTGCCGATGACTTGCAGCCGCCAAAGCGGCATCTCGCGGACCACTTTGGCCACCTTGCTCACGAGTAGCGCCCACTCGGGGCGCGAGCGTTGCAGGTCCGCCAAAGAACGTTCTTGGTCGACCAGCGCCTTGAGGGTTGTCAGCACGACGGCCGATTGCCCGGTGTTCTGCCGCAGGAGTGCGTCGCTTGGGGACGCAGCCGAGGAACTCACGAGTGATCCCGCGTACGGTCTGGCCTGCCGCCAGTAGTAGGCGATGAACTTCTCGGCCAGCCAGGCAGTCTGCACCTGGAATATCGCCGCCGTGTCCTCGCCGCGCTCCACGCACACGTCGGCCAAGGCGAGCAGCAGCGCATACTTGTAGGTGGCCGTGAACGTCCCCTCGCCTAATAGCCGCTGCAAATTCTGGAGGAAATCAAGCTGTGCTTGGGGAGAAGGAGCGTCCATGTGCCAAGAGTCTCTTAGCGCCAGTAAGCCGCTTTGTCGGGCACGACCCAGCGCACGCCGCCCCGTGGGTCGGGTATGTCGTCCAGGTAGCGAGGAATGACGTGCACATGAGCGTGGGGCACGGTCTGGCCAGCGGCCACCCCATCATTGATGCCGATGTTAAATCCAGCGGGAGCGAACGCCCGCGTCAGTTCCTGGCGCACGGTGGCAACCAGGTCCCAGAGAGATTGTGTTTCCGTGGCCGGAAGACTAAAGACGCTGTCCACATGCTGACGCGGCACAACCAACGTATGGCCACGGCTGAGCGGGTAACGATCCGCGAAGGCGATGGCCGCAGTGTTTGCTCCGATGAGTTCACGCCCCGAGCAAGCCTGGCAAAATGGGCAATCGGCGGTCCTCATCGGTCTCGCAAAAAGCATGTCGATTTTGCTGGTGGGTGAAAAGTCTGGATTTCTCCGTGTGAGGATGCCTCTTCGGCCTCGGCGTGAAACCGATGTCACCAGCGCTCCTCGAACACGAAAATGTGACGTTGGCACAGTGAGAAGTGGCAGCGTACAAAATCGTCGCCTCCGTGGGATAAATTGCCTATCGTCCAGACGCGAGGTTCCACTTTTTCTATGCGCTTTTGGTGGGTCAACCAGAACCAGACCTTCCGGCAGGAGCTGACCGGGGGTTACCTGTGGTCGCCCAAGCGCAATGCGAACGGGGCTCGCAACCCGTTCTACGAAGCGATGAGGGAAGTCGCCCCCGGCGATCTTGTTTTTTCTTTCGTGGACACCCGAATCAAGGCGGTCGGTGTAGCCAGTTCCTTTTGCTACGAGTGTCCAAAGCCGGTGGAGTTCGGGCAGGTCAGCTGGAACTGGGAGCAAGTGGGCTGGCGGGCGGAAGTCGCCTGGACGAACCTCAGTCGCCAGATTCGGCCCAAGGACCACATCGCCGTGCTCCTGCCGTTTCTGCCGGGCAAATATTCACCCTTGCGTGCGAGCGGTGACGGCCTCCAGCACGTGTATCTGACCGAGGTTTCGTCACCTTTGGCCGATGCCTTGGGCGCGTTGATCGGGCCGGAGTACACGGCGGCGCTTTCCGCGGTGCAGGGGAAGGATCATAGCCAATTGATGACGCAGGAATCTGTCGGCGTGGACGAGTGGGAAGAGCATCTTCAGCAAACCATCCTGGACCGAGCGGAGCTGCCCGAAACTACTAGGCTGCAATTGGTACGTGCACGGCGCGGCCAAGGTCTCTACCGCAAGCGGGTGGCTACTATCGAGACTGCCTGCCGTATCACTGGCGTCAACCATCCGGCCCACCTGGTAGCTAGCCACTGCAAGCCGTGGCGGGACGCCAATGACGACGAGCGCCTCGACGGCGAGAACGGACTGTTACTAACTCCGAGCATCGACCACCTTTTCGACCGCGGGTTCATCGCGTTCGAGGACGACGGCGGGCTGCTCATCTCGCCGGTGGCCCACCGTCCTTCGCTGGCCCGCTTGGGCGTCGAGGTTGAGCGCGGCACCAACGTGGGCGGCTTCTCCAGCGGGCAGAAGCGTTACCTAGATTTCCACCGCACCAGCGTGTTTTTGCAACGGCGATAGAAAAGTCATGGAGTCACCTCACACGGCCAAGGACAAGCCGGACGCACTGCGCCTGTTGGAAGATGGTCCAGCATACCGCTTCCACGACTGGCCCAATCCGTTGCTGCCAGAAGTGGCCGCCGGCGTCTACACGATCTGGCGAGAGGATGCGTTGATCTACGCGGGAATGGCTGGACGCGGGTTTACCACTGAGATCATCTCCGGGCACCGTGCGGCCAAGATCAAGAACAAGGGGTTGCGCTCCCGCCTGGAATCACACTGGTCCGGTCGCCGCAGCGGCGACCAGTTCTGCGTCTACGTGGCTGACCGCCTCGTGCTCTCCACGTTGAGCGGTGAGCAGATCGCAGCCATTGCAGCGGGGGAACTCAAGCTCGATGCGCTGGTCAGGGTGTACGTGCACGAGCACCTGACCTACCGGTTCTGCGAACTGCCCGACTCGAAGAGCGCCGAAGCGCTGGAGCGGGAGGTCCGCCGGGGTGCTCTACGGGCGGGTCAACCCTTCCTAAACCCGCTCCATCGCTGATGCCGCTTTTGCAGGTGAGGCAGCGCGGCGTGCCTCCGCCACGAACGGCGCAGCCACGTCCGAGTGGCAGATGGCCAGATAGTCCTCTGCCCGGGTCAGTCCCACGTAGAAAAGCCGACGTTCGGCCGCCGTTGCTTCCGGCTCCGGCAAGCGCGCGGGCAAATCACCCGCCCACAGCAGCACGACGGCACGGTATTGCAGCCCCTTGGCCGAGTGGATGGTCTGCACCTTAATGGCAGGCCGACCGACTTGCGTACGGGCTGCGCGGTTGTCTGGGTCGGAGAGCCACACTGTCGGCGCGAGTTTGGCCAGCCCTGCCACGAAGCGCCGCAGCAGCGGGGCGTGCGCGGCTTTTTTGCCAAGGCGGGCGTAGAGCACGCCAATCTCGGCGGGAGCCAAAGGCAGGACTTCCCGTTCTGCCCAGCGTCCACGCAAAAGGTCACGCACCAGCTTCCATGCTCGCCGGCACTCTTCGAGCCGGTCGGAAGCATCGACGAACATCGGCGCGATGCCCGTGGAGCGGCGACACCTTTGTAAATCCACCGTGGGAGCACCGATCCCGTCTTCTACCAGTTCGACGGGCAGTCCACCGTCCTGGCGCGGTGATCCGGCGAACGGCTGTGCCACCGCGACGATCTCCCGACTGTTTCGATAATTGCGATCCAGCTCGAAGCGCGCCGACACCGTGCGTCCCTGCGCCTGGATTCCAAGTTCCTTCCAGCTAATCTTGTGCTGGCGGTACAATCCCTGGTTGCCGTCGCCCACGATCAGGAGGTCGCCGTCCACCGGGTCTTGCATGGCGGCGAGCACACAACGAAACCAGATGGGTTCGAAGTCCTGTGCTTCGTCGATTAGCACCGAGCTGTAAATCGACGCGTCGCCACGGCCGTCTCGCAGTGCATCCAGCAAGCGTTTACCCACGCTCTCGTCGGTTTCACCGGCTCGCACGTCGCGCACGATGCCCTGCCGGGCTGCCCACCCGTCAAAGTGGAACACGCTCACGCAAGGTGCGCAGTCCGCCAACGCCGCGCGCAGGTACGCCGCGAGCACCACGTTGTAGCAGAGCACCAGCACTCGTTTCTGTTCTGCTTCGCCCTGCGCTCCGATGGCGAGCAGCCGGGCGCGGGCGATCAAGAGCACCGTTTTGCCGCTGCCGGCCACGCCGAACACCAGCCGGTGCCCGTCGCCAATCTGACGCGCGTGCCGCTCCTGCTGCAGGTCGAGCACCTTCAGCTCGGCGGTAGGTTGTGGGTTGGTCGCGGCAATCGTTTTGGTTTCGGCAGTGAACCCCGGCAAGACAGGCGTGAGCACAATCTCTGGATGGATGATGGCCCGTAGTCCCTTCATCTGAGCCTCGGTCAGAGGCTGGAAGGGCCAGGCGGGATCAAAACAGGCAGCCAGATGGGCGAGGATTTCGTCCGGGCCTGCTTTTTCCAGCAAAAGCAGTGCTTCACGCGGCAGCACGCGCTGAGAGGGAAATACTTCGGTCAGATCCCCTGCCGGATGCGCTTTGAGTTCATCCACTGTGATGTTGGCCAAGATGGCGACGTGGCTAAAGGGAAAGCAGAACGCTCCTTGGTGTGCTCCGTCTGCTTGGAGCAAACACGCGGCGTAGCGGTGTTCACGGCAACGATCCATCAGCCGGAACATGTAGTCTCGCGCCTGGCGCACAGGATGGGTGCGACGAGTGACGGTGTCCACCCCGCCCACTCGGGAGGCTTCACGCAGAAGCACCGCCCGGCTGTCTGCTCCGACGATGTCTGCCGCCCGCCAGCCCTTCAGCTCAATGGTGAGCACACCCAAACTCGGTGCGATGATGACGAAATCAGGGTAGCGGTTGGCTACCACGGGTTCAAAGTAAACCAGGCAGTCAGCCGGCAGACGTGCCAGTGCCGCGAAAAGCCGCCGCTCGCTGGCGGTGACACGGCTAGGCAGACGTTCGGGAATGAGTTGAGCCATCGGACGACCGTTTCCCGTGCGAGCTATCGCCATGCCACCTTTAGGGTAAAATAAACGCCGTGCAGTGGAGTGGCAAAGGATCAGTGGTTCGCTTTGCGCTGGTAAACAGTTCCGCCAGTCGATAGTCTACTCGGCCAAAGCTTATGCCCGATCCTGATGTTTCAGCCATTCGAGTCCACCGGCCAACGGAGGAAGAAAAGCGGGCTGCGATGGAAGACTTTGCTGCGGAGATGCGTCAGATCCGCGCCGCCAAGGAAGCCGCGAAGGCCGGTTTGGACGAGGCACTGCCGGTCATCACCGAGGTGCTGACCCATCATTGGAGCACCGGCGGCGGACGGAGGATGCGGCAAATTGTGTGGTCGATCTGGAATGGCTCGACCCTCATCTCGTTGTGGGATGCGCTTTCCGGATTGGATTACAAACTCGGCCGCGCCGCCGCAAAACTGATTGAGGCGAAGCTGGCGGGAGCGTTGGAGAGCGACGAAATCCTGCGGCGAGTGCTGGAAGATTCCGGCGAGTTTGCCCGGTATGACCAGGCAGCGGCGGATACCCCAGAGGACGAGGAAGTCATTTACCCGCCGTTGTCGGTTTCTGCGGATCGGCTGCGCGAACTTGCAGACTCGGCCGCCGCCAAGGAGGCTCGGATCGAAGCGCAACACCGCGCGGAAGTGCCTGAAAGTGCGCGCTCGGAAGAAGTCGTCTCCTTTTCGTGAGCCGCCGTCCGGCCGCAGGCGAAATACATGTGGTGTTGACCGTCGTAGGATGACCCGCGTGTCGGTCTATCGTCTTTATTAACGGCGCAGGAGCCGCACCCAGGCGGGCGCAAAGGTGCAAAGAAGGGCGAGCAGTTCCACACCCACGAGCATCCGGGTGCTTCGCTCCACATCGAACATGGCCCACGCGAGCATCAGCCAGAAAAACAGGTTGCCGCTCGCCACCGCGTAAACCCACGAGGCGAAGCGGTGTTGGTCGCGCACAAAACTCATCTGTTCCACGAGCGGAGTGTCGTGCAGACCCACCCTTCCTTCACGCCAGCGAAGGGCCACGACCGGCAGCAAGTTCAGCAAGAGCAGCATCAACGCACCAATCACGCCGACGGGCAGATACCCCGCTGCGCGTCCGTGCAGCCAATGAAAGAAGAGGATTTCCGCGAACACATTGCCGGTCGCACCCAGATAGACGGCAACAGGAAAACGTCCCATGTCTTCGAGACGGTTCATCTCGTGCAAGCGGGTGGGTTGCGAAGACGGGAAGTTGGGCGGCATCACAAAAGAATCTAGCACCACGCCCGGCTTCCGCGTGGAGGGGAAAGACCCAGGAGGTCTCTCCCCTGGTCGGAACCCCGAGCGTTTCCGACACACCCCTCTCCAAGCGGGGACACCCCGCAACGCCCCGACGAACGGCCGGCGGCGGCCGGGAGAAGTTTACGCCATGGAAAATGTCAGCTTGCCATCAGTCAGGTGTCCTTGGCCGGGTCCGGTTTGACTGATACACCCGCCGGGTAGTCATGCTTCTTTAACCACAGGGCAAATGCTTCCACGGCCACCTCGCGCAGGTTGACGTTTTTCTCACCGACCAGCCAATCGTGCCACGCCTTCGGCAGATAGATGTCGGCGCGAACCGCATCGTCCTCCTTCATCGCTTGGCGGTGGCGTTGCACCCTAATACGATTCTGGGTCGCAGTGTCATGCGGCGACGTTTTCGGGCGACCTCTTTTACGCTTCACCGGGTCGGGTGATTCAACCGGCTCAATAGCAGCCGGATGCGAGGAAATATTCTTTCCGTTTTCCGCGCTTTTCTGTTGATTATTCATTACCGGAAACGTATATTAAAACAGTTGGCGAAAGTCCGTCAGCACAGCGCGAACACATTGATTCCACACGACCAAGAAACAACATGAGAAACACCAACTTACTCCTGCATTGCGGAGCCTCCAAAGTCGAGCGCGATTGGCTCGCCTTGATGGCCGCACCCCGTTCGACCGACACCTGGTTTCCCATCCCACACGAACGATTGATCCGGGAAGTAGAAACCGCGCTGGAGCGGGCGGGCATGTGCGTCGTCAACCAAGCGCATGGCCTGAGCCCCGACGCCTGCCGTTACTTCGGCCTGTTGCAAGTCGCACCCGCCAACCTGAGTTGGACCACCCCGCAGCCGCCGACGCAGGATTACACATACGTGCTCGGCCTGCGCAACAGCCACGACAAGCGTTTTCCCGCCGCGCTGGTTCTGGGCAGTCAGGTGTTCGTGTGCGACAACCTCGCCTTTTCCGGCGAGATCAAAATTGCCCGCAAGCACACCCGGTTCATCGAGCGCGATCTTCCCGTGCTCATCGCCCAAGGCACCGGCCAACTGGCCGAACGCTGGCACCAGCAGGACGAGCGGTTTGCCGCCTACAAGCAGACGGAACTCTCTCCCAGTGAGGCGCACGACCTCATCATCCGCGCGATGGACGGGCACGCCTTCACGCCCAAGCAGATGCCCGACGTGCTGACCCAGTGGCGCACCCCCAACCACCCGGAGTTTGCCGAGTCGCGCACGGTCTGGCGGCTGTTCAACGCCGTCACCGAAGCCATCAAAGGCAGCCTGTGGGCCTTGCCCGCGCGCACGCAGGCCCTGCACGGCCTCCTGGACGCCCATGTCGGCCTGTTCGGGCGCAACTAACGCTCTTCCTACTCCCCGCCTTCAACCCCAAGCAAAAGGCCCCCGCGTGTTTCGACCACGCGGAGGCCCAGTTACAACACTACCCGAGAAGATAGCAACCCATGACTACTGCTCAGATCGTTCCCGCGCAAGCCGACAGTCGCGCCGTCGCCACCACCGAAACCGGCTCCCCCGCCCCGCTGACCGTGCAGCAGGTGCTCACCCACGTGGCACTCATCCAACAGATCATGTCTGCCGCCATGAAGGAGGGCGAACACTTTGGCCGCATCCCCGGTTGCGGCGACAAACCCGCCCTGCTCAAGCCGGGTGCCGAAAAGCTCTGCCTGCTCTTCCGTTTGGCCCCCGCCTACGACGTGGAAGAACGTCAGCATGAGCGCGGCCACCGCGAGTACCGGGTGACCACGACGCTGACCAGCATCATTTCCGGGGTGCTCATCGGCCAGGGGGTCGGCTCCTGCACCACGCTGGAAAATAAGTACCGCTTCCGCGCGGGAGCGGCGGAAATCACCGACCGCGCCGTGCCCCGCGTCTACTGGGAAATTCGTCAGGATGACCCCGCCAAAGCGCAGGAGTTGATCGGCGGCAAAGGCTTCACCGTCAAAAAGGTGGACGGCCAGGGGTGGATGGTCGCCAAGGGCGGCGAGAAGGTCGAAACCGACAACCCCGCCGACCACTACAACACCGTGCTCAAGATGGCCAAGAAGCGGGCGCTGGTGGATGCCGTGCTCACCACGACCGCCGCGAGCGATATCTTCACGCAGGACCTGGAGGAATTAAACGCCAGCCTCGCCACGCTCACCCCGCAGCACGCCCCGGTTCAGAGCGCCCAGGCACCCGCTCCGGCTCCGGTGCAAACGACGCGGCCAGCGGCAACAGTCGAGGCGGGGCAGATCGAAACGGTGGACTTCCGCCAGACGCAAATCCACTTCGGCAAGAACCGGGGCATGACCCTCGCGGACCTCACCCCTCAGCAAATCCACTGGTACGAAACCGAGTGGCTGCCGAAAAAGGAAACCAGCGGAGTCAGCGGCGACGGCGACCGCACCCTCATCGCTGGATTGAAAGCGTATCGGCAGTGGCGCGAGGCCGAAAAAGCAACGCAGCAGGCTCCCCCGGCCCGCCGCGCGAGGGGCAAGCGCGGCAGCCCCGCGCCGGTGCCCGCCGAACTGGCGGCATAGCGGCGCAGGTAACATCCAGCGATGAACGCCTCCTCCGTTCCTTCAACGCCCGCCCTGGATACTCCCAGCGGCGGGCAGGCCCTCCCCGCGCGGGCGACGGCGGCAGCAGACCAACTCGAATTCGCGTTGTCCGAACAGACGCCTTTCGACGCGCTGGCGACCACCCTGCTCAACCGGACCGCCGAGATGTTCGACCTGCATCTCGGGATGACCTTGAGCGAATACCAAACCCGCTGGCTCGAAATCGTGGGCGTGGCCACGGAAGTAACGGCGGCAGCAAGCACCGAGAGCGTGCGCCTGCACAAGCTGGCAAAGACAAGTCCCTCCCGCGAGCGCCGCCGCTGGCAGGCCGAGGCGCAAAAGGTGGACGGTTTCGTTTCGGGAGCGTTGCGCGCCGCCGAGGAATGGTTTCTCAACGCCACCGAACCGCTCATGGCCGCATACGAGGCGCGGTTTCCCGACGACGAGTGGTTCGGGCTGGTGCTGGCGGAATGCCGCGCCTGCGAAGCTTACGGCAGCCTGACGCTCCAACAAATCATCGACCTCGGAGGCGACGACGAGCCGACGCCCGGGTCCGAGCGTTGAAATCGCCGCAGCGGTTTGAACCGCGCCCCGCGACGATGCCGCAGCTACGCCTGTTTTGTCAGCTTGTCGCGTTGCCCGACGCGGCGTCCGCCGACCCTCGGCGGCCACGCACCGCAGACTTCATCGCCTCGAACTTTCCTGACAATTCTCCCGGTTCCACCGGTTCGGCCTTCGGCTTGCCCGCCGGGGTAGCCGCAGGGGCGCGGCGGGAAGGCTGCCAATCGTCGCGCAGCGCCGCCAGGAGCGACTGGGCGACATTGGGCCGCTTCTGCGAATCGACTACGGCGGTTTTCTCGGCCACGTACTCGGCCCCCTTGCGCCGATAATAGCCGCGCACCGCCTCTGCCTGCTTTTCGCTTAAACCATACCTCGCCTTGACCGCCCCGACGGCCCGGTCTTCCTCTATGGCGTCCCCTTCCCGCTCTAACTCCAGTTCCATCTGTGGAGTCACGGGCAGGGCCAAGGTTTCGATGCCGGCGGGGTTGGCGCGGGGCGCAATCGTAAAATCCAGCGACTCCACCGCTTTGCTGCCTTTGGCCTTCACCTCGATGAAGCTCAGGAAAATGTCACTTTTCGCGTTGATCTCGTCCACGGCGGTCTGCACCGCCCGGCGTTTGAAGTCGGCGTAGTTCCCCAACGCCGTTTTCGTCTTGCCGCGCCCGGCGGGGTGCAGCGCCCCCATGATCCCGCGCAACTCGGTTACGCTCACCAAATACTTGCGCTTGAACTCCCAGCGTTTGGCGAACTGGTAGAGGCGGATCGCGTAGGCCGAGCGCATCTGCATGACCTGTTGCAAACGGAATTTGAAGAACTCCCTTTTTACCTTGAGCAGGTAGGGCTTGAGGTTGCGCGAGATCTCCACGGCGAAATAGCCTTGGCCGTTGGCGGTGATTAGCGCGTCGCTAAACCAGCTCGTCACCAGTTCCACGTGCTTGCCGGTGTCAGGATCGAAGTGGTTCGGGATCACCAGCACCTTGGACTTCAGGTTTTCGGCCAAGTCGCGCAGCTCCTTGTAAAGCTCGCTTTTGGAGAGCTTTGCCAGCTTGGCAAAGTCCGACACATTGACGACGTAACGCTTAAAATCCTCGTCTTCCGGCTCGATCATCGAGATCACATAGAGGACGAGCTTCTGCTCGCGCGGCGAAAGCTCGTAGCGGGCTTCGGCGAGCTGGTTCGACTGCCAGACGACGGTGTTGTCCCCAGGCTGCTTTTGCCAGGAGACAATTTGCCCGCTCATGGACACTGGCATACCGACAATCCTGACAAGAAGCAATCAAAGTCATTTTGCGCGACCGGGGAAAATGTCAGGATTGCCCTGTCAGACCGGGAAAAACGTCAGGATCGCGACCGGGGTAAATGTCAGAATAGATGGCGGGAAGCGTCCACTAGGACATGGCGGAAGCCG
>CALMAQ010000064.1:0-4332 GCA_937859745.1 uncultured Verrucomicrobiota bacterium
ACCACCACCCGCCACCGAGCGCGCGCTGAAGCGGCTGACGTTCCCGCCGTTATAACCGCCCCCGTAGAAGTGGTGCCCGCCGTAGTAGCCCGAATGGCGATAACCGCCAACGACCAAAGTGTCACCGTAGTAGGGGCCATAGCCGCCATAGTAGTCGCCGCCGTAGGGGCCGTAACCGCCGTAACCCACCCCGGCCGCGTAACCGGGGCCGCCGGGACCAGGACCCCCATCCCCAACGGCACAGCCGCCCGTGAGGAATGCTAAAACCACCACGCCGCAGAGCGCGGCCAATTGTATCGTCTTTTTCATAAAGGATTGGGAAAAGAAGCGTCTCGATGCACGCCGTTTACTGCTTGGGTTTGCCGACATGGAAATCGGCCTGTTTCTCGAAGTCGGCGCGCTCCTGCGGGGTCAATTCCGAGTAGAGCACGCGGATCGTGTAGCCTCCCACGAGCTGGCCGTTGTCCACGTAGGACCAGTCGGAGATTTCGTCCGGGTTCACCGAGGCTTTCGCCCCGATTTTCAATCCGGGCAGGTTGTTGGGCTTGTTGTCCACGATGCCGTGGAAGCGGTTGCCCTCGAACTTCACGTTTGACAGCCAGATATGCTCGCCATGGTCGCCACGGATGAAGAGCTTGTTGACCTGGAAATCGCGTTGCGTAGACGTGGGATGCTGCAACGCCGCGATGAACTTGCCCACCGTCTGCCGGGCGCGCCGGGTAGCGCGGTCCATGTCGGCGTCGTTCTCCTGCACGTCGAACATGTTCGGCTCGCCGTTCATTTTGGTGACGTGCCGCCCGATGGGATGGGCGCTGAAATCGTTGTCGTCTTGCGTGGCGCACCCGGCGGCGAAGGCCAGCACGGGCAACAGAAGGAGAGGCTTGAGGGTCAGTTTCACGGCAGAGAGAAGCTTTTTGGACCAAGGACCGACCGCGAACATCGTCGCGGTAGCAAGGTTGGCGGAAGGTTGGCGGAAACCATCACATCCGGACACCTTACGAATCGGCGTGGGCAAGCCAAACGGCTTTATCTTCCCCGCTGCCACCCGCGGGCGGAGGGCGTTCAGGCCGGTGCCTGCCCGAAAAGTTCCTGCTCCACCATCAGGCAGATCGTGTGGTAGGCGGGAAGGTGGAGTTCCTGGATCTTGTGGGTCTCGGCCGCTGGAACCTTGAGCAGCACGTCGCAGAACGGGTCCATGCGCCCGGCGCGGTTGCCGGTCAGGCCGATGGTGGTCAACCCGAACGCCCGGCCGACGGCCAGCGCACGCACGACGTTGCCCGCGTTGCCGCTCGTGCTCAGGCAGAGGAGCACGTCTCCCCGGCGGCCATACACGTACACCTGTTGGGCGAAGATCATCTGGCGGCCGGTGTCATTGTCGATGGCGCTGGCCAGGGCGGGGTGGCCGGTCAGGGAGATGGCCGCTACACCCTGCTGGAGCTTTTCGGCCAGTTCGCCGACCTCCTCCGCGGCGAGCCCGGCATCCCCGCGCAACCGGGCGGCGTCGGCCGGGGGCAGGGGGCGGCGCAGGACGAATCCTTTGGCCAGTTCTCCGACGATGTGCTCGCTGTCGGCCGCGCTGCCGCCGTTGCCGCACACGAGTACCCTGCCTCCGGCGCGGTGGCAGGCGCAGATCACCCCTGTCGCCAGCACCAGGAGGCCTCGCAGCCCTTCCATGTCCGGGCAGCGTCGCACGACTTCGTCGAGGTGGCGCAGGGTATCGGGGCGGAGAGCGGGGGCGTGCATGGCGCGGCTGGTTCCTTCCATACACCAAAAATGCCCTGAGCCCAATTAGAGGCGGGATGGGGGATTGGGATGGCGGAGGCTGCACACGGAGGCACAAAGGAGCGCAGAGGGCCACGGAGGAAAGCAGCGGGCACGAGATCAGAAGAAAGCAGCGCATGCGCTGTATCCCTTTTCTAACCTTCTCCTTCTGCTTCTTTTCCGCGCTCCTTGTAACCTCCGCCATCCCGCATCCCCACATCCCACATCCGCTGCCCGGAACTTGCGGAAGCATTGCACGGCCGCGGATGTTGCCTAAGCTGTCGGCGACATGCCTCACCGTCTTTTTTCCCGTTTCCTGGAGGGCGGCGCAGCCCTCGCCCTCCTGTCGCTCGCGGCGGGGGCCGTCGCGCAGACGCCCGCGCCGGACCGGTTCAACCTCTTTGTCCAACCCACGCCCCCACCGGCAGCCAGCCCCACGCCTACCCCGGCGGGCACGGGCTACACGCCGCCCAAGGTGCTCAAGCAGAGTCCGATCACCTACCCCATCCTCGCCAACCTCAATCGGATCGAGGGCATCGTCGGCGTGCGTTTCGCCATCGACGAAAACGGTGCCGTCAAGGACGCGACCGTGTACCGCCCCTCGCACAGCGTGCTGCTCGACTCCGTGGTCAGGTCGCGCGGCTTTCTGAGCTGGACCTTCGTGCCCGCCACGCTCAACGGCAGACCGATTCCCTCCACGCTGGACAAGGAAATCGAGTTCCGGCTGGACCCGGCCGAACAGCGCCAGTTCGCGCTCAAGCGTCTGGCCGCCCCCATCGGCATCCCTGACCCGCCCTACCCGCCGGAAGCCCTGGCGATCCATCCGCACCCCGGCGGGGATTGCACCATCGGCGTGTTCTGGACCGAGACGGGGTCCGGGCTGGTGGACATCATCAACCTGCTCAAGGGCAGCGGCTCGCCCACGCTGGACCATGCGGCGTTGCTTTTCGCCTACGAGAACTGGCACATCGACCCCAAGCAGATCAAGGACCCCAAGGAGCAATACACGCGGGTGCTGACCTTCACCCCGCCGGCGGACGATACGGGCACCGGGACCGTCACCAGCAGCACTCCGCCGCCGCTGGCCTCCGCCGCGCCGACGCCCGCTCCCACGACTACTCCGGCCACCACCCCCAAGAAGCGCGGACATTGACCATGCCCGGACCCGGCACCATCCGCCTCGCCACGGACCGCGCGGCGATCCTGCTTTGCCACGGGGTGATGCGCGAGTTGCGCCCGCTGCTGGTGGACGCCGGGGAGTTCGCAGCCCGGGTGGAGCGCCAGCAGGCGCAGGGCTACCATCTCGCCTGCGTGGAAGCGGGTGGGGAAGTGCGCTCGGTGGCGGGCTTCCGGTTCCTGGAAAACCTTCACGCAGGGAAGTTCGTCTACGTGGATGACCTCGTCACACGGGCCGCGGACCACGGCGCGGGCTTCGGCAGCCAGCTTTTCGACTGGCTGCTGGGCCGGGCGCGGGAGGCCGGTTGCGCCGCGCTGCACCTGGATTCGGGCGTGCAGCGTTTCGGCGCGCACCGGTTCTATCTCGGCAGGGGCATGGACATCACCAGCCACCACTTCGCCGTGCAGCTTTGAGCAAGGCGGGAGCGCGAAAGGCCTCGCTCACCGACTTTCCTTGAACCGCGCCCGCGCTGGTCTACCGTAGTCCAGATGACGACCGAGCGGCCCTTTGACCCCGTCGTGCCCGCCGAAGGCTGGCACGTCTTGCACCTGTTTTACCGCGTCGAGTACGGCCAGTGGCAGCTTTTAGGGCGCGAGGAACAACTTCAGGCGAAAACCAACCTTTCCCTGCTCATCCAGGAGATCCGCGCGACCGAAGGCACGCAGTTACTGGCCTTCAGCATCGTCACGCCCAAGGCCGACCTCGGCTTCATGCTGCTGACGCCCGACCTGCAAACGGCCAACGCCTTCGAGAAGCGCCTGAACCTGTCGCTGGGGGCCGATGTGCTGACGCCCGTCTACAGCTACCTGTCGATGACAGAGCGCAGCGAGTACACGACCAGCGAGGCCGACTACATTGCCGACACGCTCGAAAAGGAGCGCGGCCTGAGCGCCGGGACGCCCGAGTTCGACGCGGCGCTGGCCGAGTTCCACGAGCGCATGGACAAATACGGCAAGGAGCGTCTGTATCCCAGGCTGGGCAACCGCCCCGTGCTCTGCTGCTACAGCATGAGCAAGCGCCGCTCCGAAAAGCAGAACTGGTACCGGATGAACCACGGCGAGCGCAAGGACCTGATGCTCGGCCACGCGCGTATCGGGCGGCAGTGGGCGGGAAAAATCCGCCAGTTGGTGACGGGTTCCACCGGCCTGGACGATTCCGAGTGGTTCGTGACGTTGTTCGCCCACGACACGCACGACGTGAAGGGGATCATCTACGAGATGCGTTTCGACCCGGTCAGCGCGGAGTACGCCGAGTTCGGAGAGTTCTACATCGGTTTGCAGTTGCCACTGGATGAGTTGTTCCGGCGGTTGCAGCTTTGAACGGAATCTAGCCGCGGATATAGGCCCAAAAAGGCAAACCGGCACCGAACGCAGGGGCCAAAGGGGAGTGGTTTT
>CALMAQ010000064.1:4342-20513 GCA_937859745.1 uncultured Verrucomicrobiota bacterium
TCACTTTCTCTGTTTGTTTTTTTTGTTGTTTTTTCCCGCCCCCCCCCCCCGCCACTCTCTTGCCACTTATGCAAACCAAAGTCGCTGCCCTGAACGACATCCTCCGGCGGCACGCACCGCTGCTCATCGCGTACTCGGGCGGGGTGGACAGTGCCTTCCTGCTCGCCGCGGCGCACCGCGCGCTGGGCGACCGCGTCGTGGGAGCCATCGCGGATAGCCCGAGCTTGCCCCGGCAGGCGCTGGCGGACGCGCTCGCGCTGGCGGAAAGCATCGGCGCGCGGGTGGAGGTGGTTCGCACGGAGGAACTGGCCAACGAGGACTACGCCAGCAACCCGCTCAACCGCTGCTATTTTTGCAAGGCGGAACTGTTCAACCGTTTGGACCAGATGGCCCGCGAGCGCGGATTTGCCGCCATTGCCTACGGCGAGAACGCCGACGACGCCCGGCAGGTGCGTCCGGGCCTGAAAGCCGCGCAGGAGTTTGCGGTCGTCGCCCCGCTCAAGGAAGCCGGGCTGACGAAGGCGGAAATCCGCGTGCTCTCGCAGGAGTTGAACCTGCCCACCGCCGACGCCCCCGCGCAGCCGTGCCTGAGTTCGCGCATTCCGCACGGCACGCCGGTCAGCGTGGAGGCGCTGGGGATGATCGAGCGCGGTGAGGCGTTCGTCCGCGGCCTGGGCTTCCGGGTGTTCCGCGTGCGGCACCACCTCGACGGCGGCGGCCCGCTGCCCCGGGCGCGCGTGCAGATCGCGCCCGTCGAGATGGAGCGGACGCTGTCCGGCCAGGAGGACACCCTGCGCGACGGCCTGCTGGCGGTCGGCTACCGGTCGGTCGAGATCGATCCTGAGGGCTACCGCAGCGCGCTGGCCTGAGGGATGAAAATCTGCCACCATCTCGCGACGGTCGGCTGCCTGCTCGTTTGCACGCCGTGGGGTCTCGTGGCTGCATCGCCGCCCATCACCGGCGCGTGCGTGGACGAATCGCGCGTCCAGAAAACCTACTACGTGGACGCCGCCAATGCCGAGGCGGCCGACGACGACCAGCACGGCACCCAGGACGAACCCTTCGCCACGTTCGCCCGCGCCTGCCGCGCCGCCGCCGCCGACAAGGATAGCGGCGTCGGAGCGAAGATCATCCTCGCTCCCGGCACCTACCGTGAGGCCGCCGAGATCCCCGCCCCGGCCGATAACGCCCTGGACACCGATGCGCCGCTGGTCATCGAGGCCGCCGAGCGCGACCAGGCCGTCATCGACGGGGCCGACGCCGAGGGCTGGACCGCCTCCACCTGGAAGACCGACGCCCCGCCTAACTGGACCCATCCTTGGCCCTTCCAGCACGCCGCGCACCGTCCCCGTGCTGCCCGTGCACCATCCGCCGCTGCTCCCGCCGAGACCTACCGGCGAGGCAACCTCCTCTTCATCAACGGCAATCCGCTGCGACAGGTCGAGGCCGCCGCCGACCTCGCGCCGGGGACGTTCTGGCTGCCGGAACCCGCTGCGCCCACGCGCCACCGCGCCCCCCCGCCTGCCCCGGCGTCCCCGCCAACGGACACCGGCACCATCGTGGTCCAGCCGCCGCCGGACACGACGCTGGCTGGGGCGGTCATCCAGACCGGGCGGCGCGACCACGCGTTGGCCATCATGAACCGGCGCAACGTCGTTGTGCGCGGCCTGATGTTCCAGCACGCCGCCAACCCGGAGGGCAGGGGCGGCACGGACTCAACCACGGCGGGCCTGCTGCTGGTGGGCTGCGCCAACGTGCTCGTCGAGGACGTGCTCAGCCAGTGGAACGACGGCGTTGGACTGGTGATCTTCGGCCGGGTCGCCGCGCCGTGGTCCGAGGCGGTGACGCTGCGCCGGGTGCGCCTGCTGCACAACGGCGGCAGCGGCCTGTACGCGGCCTGCCTCAAGAACCTGCTCGTGGAGGACTGCGAGACGAGCTTCAACAACTTCCGGGGCGAGTGGGCGGGCTGGATCGACCCTGTCGGGCAGGCCGGGGCCAAGTTGCTGAGCCTGCACGGCTCGCTCTGGCGGCGGCACCACGCCGAGGGCAACGCCTGCCGGGGCCTGTGGTGGACGGGCGACTGCGCGGATCTCACCGTGGAGGACAGCGGCGTCCGCAACAACCTCGTGAGCGGCTTGCTCATCGAGAACAGCCCGGGCCCGGTGCGCGTCCGGCGTTGCGAGATCACCGGCAACCGGACGCCGTCCGGCCTGAAAGACAACGCGGCCTTCCCCGCCGCCGTGTCGATCTCCACCACGCCGGACGTGACGCTGGAAGGCTGCCTCGTCGCGGGCAACGCGATGCCGCAGCTCAACGTCTGGAACGTGGTCGAGCGCGCCGACCTGCCCGACTTCGAGACCCGGGTCGCCCCCACCCTGCGCGCGACGGGCCATACCTACCGGCACAACGTTTTCTGCGGGTTCGAAGCCGGGCAGGTGCTTGTGGACCTGCCCGTGTCCGACCGGGCGGGCAAGGGGGACTTCGGCTGGTACTACGGCACGTTGGACTCCGACGAAAACTGTTTCTGGAACCCGGCGTCCAAGGAGGTGTTCTGCACCTACGAGCGCACGAACTACCGGCGGCCGGGCCTGGCGTTCGAGGGCTGGCAGACGTTCCTGCTCGCCCACGCCAACGCCGCCGGCGGGGAGGGGGGCCGCAAGCCCGAGGGGCGCTCTGTGTGGCAGGACCCGCTCTTCGCGGATGGGGCCGAGGGCAACTTCCGCCTCCAGCCGGGCAGCCCGGCGGCGCGGTGGGAGCTGCCGACCGGCGACTCGGAAGGCGAGCAGTAGGCCGCTGCGAAGGCGGGGAACATGCGGTGGAACCGCCGGATTGTTGCAGGATCGCAACGCGAGGACGGCATACTCCGCACCGCCATCATCCCGGCGGGACGCGATTCCAGCGCAACCCGACATGCCCGCACCCGTTCCCAACCAGGCCGAAAAGCTCTCCACGCTGCTTTCGGTGTTGATGATCATCATCGTCGTGGCCGTGCTCTACTTCGCCAAGGAGATCTTCGTGCCCCTGGTGCTGGCGCTGCTGTTCAGCTTCGTGCTCACGCCGCTGGTCACGCGCTTTGAGAGATGGTGCCTCCCGCGTGTGCCGGCCGTGCTGTTGTCCGTCGCGCTGGCATTCGCGGTCCTGGGCGGGGTGGGCTATCTGGTCGGCTCGCAACTGGTCGATCTGACCCAAAAGCTCCCCAGCTACCAGTCCAACATCTCCACCCGCATCGCCAACCTCAAGAAATCCGACCCCAACAGCCCGCTGAGCCGGGCCAGCGCCACGGTCGAAGCTCTGACCAACCAGATCACAGCCACCTCGCCGGAGGCCAGCGCCACGCGCCCGGACGGACCGAGCAGCGCCAACAAGCAAAAGATCACCCAGGTGGAGGTAGTCCGGCCAGCCACCAGCCTGATCGAGGTCGTCCAAAGCGTGCTCGGGCCGGCGGTCGGGCCGCTGGGCACGGGGGCAGTCGTGGTGGTGTTCGTCCTGTTCATGCTGCTCAAACGCGAGGACCTGCGCGACCGCATCATCCACCTCATCGGCAAGGGGCGGCTCAACGTCACCACCCAGGCGCTCGACGAGGCCGCGCACAAGGTCACGGGCTACCTGACGATGCAGGTCATCATCAACGTGTGCTTCGGCGTGCCCATCGGTCTGGGGCTCTACTTCATCAAGGTGCCCAACGCCTTCCTGTGGGGCCTGCTGGCGATCCTGCTGCGCTTCATCCCCTACGTCGGCGCATGGATCGCACTGGGTTTCCCGCTGCTGCTTTCCCTGGCGGTCACGTCCACCTGGAGCATGCCGATTGAGGTGCTGGCGCTCTTCGCCACCATCGAACTGGTCACCAGCAACGTCCTGGAACCCTGGCTCTACGGCGCGCACACCGGCCTGTCGCCCGTGGCGATCATGGTGGCGACCATCTTCTGGACGTGGCTGTGGGGCGGCGTCGGCCTGCTGCTGGCGACCCCGCTGACCGGGTGCGCCGCGGTGGTGGCCAACTACACCCCCCGCCTGCGCTCCCTCGCCCCCGTGCTGGGCGCCGCCCCGACACTCAGCGTCAACGAGCGCTACTACCAGCGCCTCCTGGCGATGGACCGGCACGAGGCGGGCGTCGTGGCCGAGGAGTACCAGACCGGACACACCCCGCTACAGGTGTATTCCGACCTGTTCGTGCCCGCGCTCGCGGCGGCCGAGCGCGAGGAGCAGACCGGCGCGCTCGACGAGCGCCACCAGCGGTTCATCTTCGAGTCCACCCGCGAGATGATCGAGGAGATCGGCAGCGGCCACACCGCCAACGGCGGCAAGCCCAAGCTCATCGTGGACGAGGATCAGACCACGGCCGAGGCGAAGGCCGAAGCCGCGCTCGCGGTCGTTCCCACCGTGCCCGTCTCGAAATATCCCGTGTTCTGCCTCCCGGCGGCGGACGAGGCCGACGAGATCGTGGCCGCCATGCTCGCGCAATGCCTGGAGAAGGAAGGCTACAAGGCCGAATCGTTCTCTTACAAGACGCTGGCGAACGAGATGGTGACGCAGGTGGCGGAATCCAACTGCCAGACGGTCTGCATCTCGGCGACGCCGCCGCACGACACGCTGCACACCCGCTACCTGTGCAAACTCCTGCGCCAGAAGTTCCCGCACCTGCACATCGTCGTCGGGCTCTGGGACGCCGAGACCGACGAGGAAAAACTGGCGCGTCGGCGCGAGCGGCTGGCGGCGGACAAAATCGTCACCACCCTGGCAAACGCCCTGGACGAGATCCGGCCGTTCGCCGTGCTGGAGGCCGGGATCGTGCCGGAGACGGAACTGGCCGGGGCATAGAGAGGGGCGTCCGGCCCGCGGCGGACGCCGCGGTACCTTCAGTGTTTCTGGCCCGCGAGCAACTCGTTCAGCGTGGACACGTGGCCGTCGGGGAAGATGATGAGGTTGCCGTCGCCGTGCATGTTCCCGCTCTCGATGAACCAGGGCTGCGTGGAGTACAGGAAAGGGCTTTGCTGCTTGCTGTCGAAGTTGGTCGCCGCGTAGTCGATCCGCGCGTTCTCGGGGTTGCTGAGATCGGGCGACTGGAGCGTGCGCTGGATCGTGGGGCAAATCCAGTTGATCTGGGTCAAGCCGTAGGGCTGAAAGGCATCAATCCATAGACCGGCGACCGTGCCGGGGTCCATCCGGGCGGAGATGGCGACTTGCGGCCACATCCTGTGTTCCTGGACGTAAAGGTTTGCCGCCACGTGGAGGTTCCGCAGGTTGGCCGTGCATTTGACGCGCTCGGCGCGGGCCTGGAACGCGCCGATGACCGGGAGCAACATCGTTGCAACGATGGCAACGATCAGGATCGAGATGATCACTTCCAGCAGCGTGAAAGCGCGCGTGACGACAGGAAAACGACGGTCTGGGGGAAAAACATAGCAAAGAACCATAAAGAATGGGAGGTGATGGTTCTCGAGCCTGCCTGAGCAAGTATAAGCAGCGAACGCGGACAAAGCGGTTGCCTTGTCCGCGTGATGGAAGCTCCTACCTCGGCGTCGGGTGCTTACGTACAGAGGCCTTGGCTGGGCACGGGCTAGTTACCTGCGCCGGTGCCCACGCCGCCGGTAGTCCCGGTCGTGGCGGTGCCGGTGGTGGACAACGTAACCGCGCTGGCCGACTGCTGGAAACCGCTGACGTTGAGCACGATCGTCGATCTGGTGAAAGTCGAGGTGCCTACGGGGGTGACCGTGAGGACCGCGCTGCCGCTCAGGCGCGCGGATCCGTTGGAGCGGGAGTGGATGGTCGCCGAGATGGCGCCGCTCGCATCCGCATCTTCAACCTTGATGGTGCCCGACGTGCCGTCAGAGAAACTCGTCGGCTCTAGGTCATAATGCTGCGCGTTGACCAAGCCGCTGAACAAACCACTGCGCGGATCGGCCACCGCTTCAATCGACCCGGTGTAAGTGAAGCCCTTGGCGAACAGAATGAAGGTGCCGGTGGCCAAGCCAACGGTCGGCACAGAGATCACAAACAAGCCAAGGGTGATGGTGCTGGGATGGTCAGGGTCGCTCGGCGTGATCCCCCCGAGCGTGCCCGAGTAAGTACCGCTAACGGCGACCGAACTGTTGGTGAACACCGGGCCGCCGCTCAGCGCGTAGCCCTGGGAAATCATCAAGACATAACAGAGGAGAAGGGGGAAGATGACTTTCATCGCCGCGCATTTTGCGCGGCTCGCGGGCTTCGCGTCAACGTTTTCCAGCGATGCACCGCGCAATTCCTCTCCCCGACAAATCCCGACCTTCAACCCACGGCGGCGGGCAGTCCGGAAGGCTTCAGGTCGAGCGCGCGCAGCAGCGCCAGGTCGGCCCGCGCGGCCGGGTTGGCGGCGGTGAGCAGCTTGTCACCGTAGAACACCGAGTTCGCCCCGGCGAAGAAGCACAACGCCTGCCCCTCGGGGCTCAGCCGCGTGCGGCCCGCCGAGAGCCGCACCCGCGCCCGCGGCAGGGCGATCCGCGTCGTGGCGATCAGGCGCACGAGGTCGAAGATGTCCACCGGTTCCTGGCCTTCCAGCGGCGTGCCGGGCATGGCCATCAGGCAGTTGATGGGCACGCTCTCCGGGGCAGGGTCGAGCCCCGTGAGCACGGCGAGCATCTTCAGCCGGTCCCCGGGCGTCTCGCCCAGCCCCACGATCCCCCCGCAGCACAGCGCCATGCCGCTGGCCTGGACGGCGCGGATCGTGTCCAACCGATCCTGGAATGTGTGGGTGGAGACGATCTCCGGGTAATGTTCGGGCGAGGTGTCGATGTTGTGGTTGTACGCCGTCACACCCGCGGCTTTGAGCTGCGCGGCCTCCTCGCCCCCCAGTTGGCCCAGGGTGACGCACACCTCCATGCCGAGTTGGGACACCTCGCGCACGATGTCGAGCACCTGCTCGAACTTCGCCGTCCCGGCGCGCACCCCGCGCCACGCCGCGCCCATGCAGAAGCGCGTCGAGCCGTTTTCCCGGGCGCGGTGCGCGGCGGCGAGCACCTCCGGAGCTTCCATGAGCCGCTCGGCCCGGACCCCGGTCGAGTAGCGGGCGCTCTGCGCGCAGTAGCCGCAGTCCTCGCTGCAACCGCCCGTCTTGATGGAGAGCAAAGTGCAGAGTTGCATCTCGTCCCGCTCGGGCCAATGGGCCTCGTACGTGGCGCGGGCCTGCTGGAGCAGGTCGAAAAACGGCTGCCGGTAGACCGCCTCTAGCTGTTCAAAATTCATGACGCCTGAAGATCGCCGGGAACGCTCCGGACAGAAGGGAAAAATGTGGGGTGGCCGCGCGGGCACGGCGGCCCGCCGCGGGTCCGTGGGCTGCCGCCCCGTTTACTGGACCCACTTGCCGTCGGGGGAACTGAGCACGGGGATGATGCCGTTGAGTGCCTCGTCGCGGTTGGTGAAGTCGGTGCGGCCGATGGCCCCGATCATGCGGGTGTTCGTGGCGCTGTAGAACTTGGCGCTCATGCTCTCGCCCGTGTGGCAGCCCCAGCTCTTGACGAAGGCGTGGCGGGCGAAGTCGTTGCCGTTGAGCGCGCCGAGCTGATCCTCGTGGAGGTAGAACTTGGAGGCGCTGTCGATGTTCGAGCTGTAGTCGAACATGAAGCAGCAGCGGTTGGAGTGGCCGAAGTACTCGAAGTCCACGACCTTCATGCGGTTGCGGTCCTGGCCGTGGTTAAGGTAGTCCATGACCTGCTGGCCGTTCTGCACGGGCACCATGTGCAGGTGGTACTTGTCGCGCACGCTGTTCAGGTCGGTGACGTAGTCCTGGTGGTCCTGCTCACCACGCTTGCGGTAGCCGTCCTCGAAGACCAGCCAGGTGAAGACGGCGTTGGGATCGTTGCCGACCTCGTTTTGCAACTGCTGGAAGCGCGTGCGCGAGGCGCGCACGAAGCTCGCCCAAAACTGGTCGTGCGGGGCGGTCTTGTAATGTTCCCAGATCGTCAGCGAGGGGCCGCCGGTCAGGATGACGTACTCGCGGGGCGGACCCGCGACCACCGGGGGCGGCTGGGTGGCCGTGGCGGGCCGGGTGGAAACGTTGTAGGCCGCCGTGCGGGCGACGGCGCTGTTCGGCGTGGACTGCGCCTGGAGGAAAGCGGCGGGCGCGAGCAGCAGGGCAGCGGCGAGGAGGCGGGCGAAGATCATGGCGAAACCGTGGCCGGGAACGCCCCGACGCGGCGCTACTGTGTAGCCGGAACCATGCCCGCGTCAACTCTTCCGCGGCCGGGTGGGGCTGGAAATAAAACCTTGCCAATCCTGGCGGACACCCCGGAAATAGCGGCCATGGCCGCCCCGACCCACTTTCCCGGTGTCCGCTAGCGCGCATGACCGGGAGCATCCGTTCGGCGATCCTGCCGTGGCTCGGACGCTGGTTCCCGACGGGCCGGGCCGTGTTGGTCTACGCCCTGGCGCTGGGAAGTTTCGCGGTTTATGCGTTCCTGGCTTCGCGCGACCTCTATCTGCTGGAGGTCAAACTCGCGTCGGACGCACCGGCGAGCCTGCGGATGGTCTACGACACCGGCGCGGGCTTCGGCGGCCACTCCACGATCAAGGTCGTCCCGGCCAGCCGTGAACTGGAGCCGGTGCAGGTTCCGCTCTCCGGCGATGACCTCAAAGCGGTGCGTCTGGAGCCCGGGAACGGTCCGGCGACCCTGCGCGTGGCGGCGGTGAGCGTCCGCACGAGGTTCAAGCTGCCGGGCAGGCCGCGCCTGTACCACCTGTTCGGTCCTGAAGAGTTGCAGGCTGCGCCGAGGGTGGAGGAAACCTTGCCCGGGGGCGTGGACGTGTTGCGGGTGACGGCCCCGCCGGGCGGCTCGGCAGGGCAGGGCGCGATCACGGTCACGCCCCGCGCGCCCTTGCCTCTGCGACGGTCCTGGTTCTACCTGGGCTACCTCTGGACGGGCCTCGCCGTCGGCTGGAGCCTGCTGTGGGTGGCCGTCGAAGCGGGCCGCCGCTGGACCCGGCCGCGCCTGCCGGGGCTGGTCGCGCTCTGGGGGCGGCTGTCTCCCACGCAGGCGGTGTGGCTGGTCGCCGCGGTGAGCATGGTGGGAAGTTGCTATCCGGTCATTTTCTGCGGCAAGAGCTTCGCCTCGCCCAACTTTAGCGACGGCACCTTCCAGCTTTACGGTCGCTTCCCGACGCTGCCCGGCACGGCGGACACGACGCTGGCCCCCGGGAACGGCGCGGACCTCGGCTCGCTGGCGTGGGCGCACGGCCCCTACTCGGTGGTGGAAAGCCGGGCGCTCTTCCGCGACCACGAACTGCCCTTGTGGAACCGCTACAACTACGCGGGCGTGCCGCTGCTCGGCCAGGGCCAGAGCATGTTCGGCGACCCGCTGCACTGCCTGGTGCTCGCGGCCGGGGGCCGGGCCTGGGCCTGGGACGCCAAGTTCGTCCTGGCGCGGGGACTTTTTGCGGCCGGGGTGGGCTTCCTCGTGCTCGCCGCCACGGGTTGCCTGCCCGCCGCGCTGCTGCTGTGCTTTTCCTCGGCCTTCCTCGGCTTCTTCAGCTACCGGCTCAACCACCCGGGCTACTTCAGCCTGTGCTACGAGCCATGGATTCTCTTCGCTTGGCTGCGGATCGTCCGCGCCGCCACCTGGCGCGGGGCGATGCGCTGGGCGGGCGGCCTGATCCTGGCCAACGGGGCGGAGATGAACAGCGGCACGGCCAAGGAGGCGTACCTGAACCTGCTCTTCCTCAACGGCTGCGGCTGCCTCCTACTGCTCGCCAGCCACCGCCCGGCCCGCGAAAAGCGGCGGTGGCTGGGCGGGCTGCTCGGCGCGGGGATCATCTTCGCGCTGCTGGCGTCGCCGGTCCTGACCGCGTTCCTCGACACGCTCCATCAATCCCGCAGCAACTACGACGAACCCCACGCCTTCCAACTCCAGCCGGGGCTGACCATCGGCCTGTTCGACGACATCTTCTACCGGCAATTCGACGTGCACGAGGAGCACCTGGACCCGTCGCTCAACTTCCTCGTGCTCGTGGGCGTCCTGCTGGCGTTGAGCCAGTGCAAGCGCCTGGCCCGCGACCGGACGTTCGCCGTGGTGGCGGCGAGCGCGTTGCTGCCCGCGGCGCTGGTCTTCGGCGTGGTGCCTCCGGCCGCGATCCGCGCCACGCCGTTGCTCGGCAACGTGATCCACATCGACGACACGTTCTCCTGCATCCTCTTCATCCATCTGTTCGTGCTTGCGGGTTTCGGCCTGCGGGCCTGTCTGGAGCTGGCGGACCGCCGTGCGTGGGGCGGCGACGTGCTGGTGGCGTTTCTGCTGGGCGGAGGGCTGCTGGCCCTCTACTTCGGCTGCGTCCAGGCCGCGATGGACACCACGGCCGTGACCTTCCTGCGGCTGGATCAGGAAATCGCGCGGAGTGCGTTCTTTGGCGGCTATGTGCCCGTCATCGTGGCGGCGGCCCTGGCCCTGCCCTTTATCCTGCGCCAGCTGCGGTTCCACGGGCCCCGGTTCGCGCCCGTGCTGGGGCTGGTGCTCTGCCTAGGCGCGATCCACGGGCGGTTCGGGCTGCAACTGTCCAACCCCCTGGGCAAATACACGCCCGTGCTGCCCAACCGGGTGGACCTGCTGGCCACCTCCGGCACCGTCGATTGGCTGCACGCCGACCGCGCGGGCGCGTTCCGCGTGCTGGGCCTGGGCGGCAACCTCATGCTCGGCTATTCCGGCGTCATCGACCTGGAGAACATCGTCGGGCCAGATGCGCTCAACAACCCGGCCTACCGCGCGCTGGAAAACGGCGGCCTGGAGGGCATCGACGGTTGGTTCAACCGGCGGGTCGATCCGGCGCGGGTGGGGAGGGTCAAGCCGTTCCTCGACCTGCTCAACGTGCGCTACCTGCTCGTGTCCTCCGGCCAGGGGCTCGGAGCCGTGCCCGGGCTGACGCGGGTGCGCCAGGGCGACCTCGACGTGTACCGCGACGAGGCGGCCTGGCCGCGCGCCTTCTTCGTGGACCGGCTGGGCGTTTACCGGGGGGTGGAGGGTTTCGTGGCCCAAGTGAAGGCGGGTGACGGGTGCCCGTTCGCGACGGTGGAGGATGCCGACCGGCCGTCGCTGCCGCTAGGGGCCGAGCGCATGGCGGCGGACCCGGCCGGACGCACGGTCGTGGCGGCCACGGGCTACCGGCTGACCAACCACCGCACGGCCTTCGACGTGGACGCGCCCGGGCCGGGGGTCGTGGTGTTGACGGAAGGCTTCATGAAAGGCAGCGTCACCGCCGAACTCGACGGCCGCCCCGCCCCGGTCTGGCGCGTCAACCATGCCTTCCGGGGAATCGTGGTGGACCGGCCCGGGGCTCACCGCGTCGTGTTCACCTACCAGCCGCGAGGCTTCACGCTGGCCCTCTGGGCGGCGGGCCTGGGATTGGGCCTGCTCCTGGCCGCCGGGGCATCTCTGCGGCCGGGCGCGGATGGGCTGGCGGGGTCATCCGGGGAAAAATAAGCTGGCTGACACGGGTCGGAAAAACAACACTGGCGGTGCATGACGATCTTTCCCGGCTCCTCCGTCCGCCCCACGCTTTCCCGAGGTGACGTGCTGATCACGGTTTCCCTGGCGGTGGTCCTCTCGGTGGCGCTCGGACTTGATCTGTCGGCCTATCGCCGGGCGGGTAAATTCGGGGAGCCCGGGCCCGACTTCGCCCTGTTGCAACCCCGGGGCAGCCACTTCATCGGCAGCTCGCAATTTCTCCCCGTGCAGGCGGATACTTTCGTGCGTCTGGAAAACTTCTCGACCGAACGCCATTATCATCGACTGCGGCATGGCTTGGGACCCCTCAGCACCATCGAGGTTTATTCGAGCCGGACACACGCCCGCCTCGATCTCCAGTACAACAACCTGATCCCGGGGCAGGAACTCACCTTCACCTGCAACCAACAGGTGCTTGAGCATCTGACGGCGCTGCCAGTGGGCCCGTTGCGCCGCACCTACGCGCTGGACCTGCGGCCAGGAGCCAACCGCTTCGCAGTCACCTACGCGCGCTACAACCATGCCGGGGGCGACTACGCCCCCGCCGACCCGCGCCCGCTCGCGGGGAACTACACGACGCTGGATCTGTTCCTGGACTGACGAAGCATGTTAGCCCCTCTCCCGAGCGAAGCGCGAGACCGCCCGGCACCGGACACTACACCGCGTCTGGCCTTGGCGGTGGTGATCCGCCTCGGCGGCGCTTTCCTGCTTTCCCGGGCGCTGATCCTCGCCGTCGCGGCGCTTTCGCGGCTGGCGTTGCCGCCCGGTCCGTGGCCCGCGCGCGCAGCGAGCCCTTCGTGGCTCGAACGCTTGCTCGTGTGGGACGCCAGTTGGTACCTGGCCATCGTCAAATGCGGGTACAACTACGACTCCCACGGGGGGTCCACCATCGGATTCTACCCGCTTTATCCTTTATCCATTCGGGCGGTGTCCGCCCTGGGTTTGGACCCTGTGCTGGCCGGCTACCTGATCTCGCACCTTGCTTTGGCGGGAGCCTGCGTCCTGTTGTGGAAACTGGCTGTGCTGGAAACCCGCTCGGCGAGCGTGGCGGACCGCGCAGTTACCTTTCTGCTCTTCTGTCCGGGGGCGGTGTGGTTCGGCATGGTCTACACTGAATCGGTGTTCCTGCTGACGATGCTCGGCTGCTTGCTGGCGGCCCGCCGGGAACGATGGCTGGCAGCCGGAGGCTGGGGGCTGGCAGCCGCGTTGACGCGCACGCCCGGGGTGTTGCTGGCCGGCTTCCTGTTCCTGGAAGCGTGGCAGCAACGGCGCGAGCTTCGTCGCCGCGCGCCGACCGGTGAGCAGTCCGACGATGCCACCCGGCATCCGGTCGGCATCCTCTGGCGGCAGGCCGTGGGAGTCGCGGGTCCGGTCCTGGGGCAACTGGGCTTCCTGATTTTTCAGCAGGTGATCTTCGGGGATTGGCGCGCCCAGCAAAAAACGGTCGAAGTCGGCTGGAACACCGGCGGCATCCAGCTACCTTGGAACGCTCTGGTGCATCAGTGGCACCGGAACGACACGTTCCAGACGGCCCTGTCTGATTCGCTGTTGTGCGTGGTGTTGGCAGCGGCGATGGTGGGTTTTTTCACGCTGCGGCGCGTGGGTTACGGCGTCCTGGTGTTCACGCTCGCGCTGCTCTATGTGTCAAGCACGACGGGAGTCGCGCTGCCGCGGTACCTGAGCACCACCGTGCCCGTCTACCTGGTGCTGGCGGACCTTGCGGAAGGGGCACCCCTGTTCGAGCAGGCCATCCTGCTGTTCTCCACCGCGACGCTGACCCTCTTGACCGCGCTGCTGGTCAACGGCTACGGCATCATCTGAACGGGGTGGGGAGCACGCGGCCGGGGCCGTGGATGGTCCGCCGCCTTCAATGCGCGACGGCGGCTTCCTCCACGCGGTGCTCGCCCCGGATAAGGTCGCGCAGGGTCTGGCGCTCGCGGACGACGTGGGCCGTCTTGCCGCTGACCATGACCTCCGCCGCCAGCGGGCGCGAGTTGTAGTTGCTCGCCATGGCGAAGCCGTAGGCCCCGGCGCTCATGAGCGCGATCAACTCGCCCTGGCGCAGCGGGGGCAGTTCGCGGGCCTGGGCGAAGAAGTCGCCGCTCTCGCACACGGGACCGACCACGTCGGCGGCCTCGCGGCGGTCGGTGGGCGAGGGTTCGCGCACGGGGACGATCTCGTGGTAGCCCTCGTAGAGCGCCGGGCGGATGAGGTCGTTCATGCCCGCGTCCACGATGACGAACTTCTTGCCGCTGGCCGTCGTCTTGAGGTACTGCACGGTGCTCAACAGCACGCCCGCGTTGCCCACCAGGAAGCGGCCCGGCTCCAGCAGGATGCGCAGCCCCAGGGGCTTGAGCGCGGGGACGATGGCCGCGGCGTATTCCTCGACGGTCAGCGAGGGCGAGGGGGTGTTGTCCCCGTGCTGCCACCAGGCTTCCTGGCCGCTTTCGAGCGAGGACTTGTAGACGATCCCCAGGCCGCCGCCGACGCTGAAGAATTCGATGCCGTACTCGCGCTTGAGTTCCGCCGCCACGGGCGCGACCTTCGCCACGGCACGGGCGAACGGCCCGGCCTCGGTGATCTGCGAGCCGATGTGCATCTGCACCCCGCGCAGGCGCAGGTGGGGCATCTTCGACGCGGCGGCATAGACCTCCAGGGCGCGGTCGATGCCGATGCCGAACTTGTTCTCGCTCTTGCCCGTGGAGATGTACTTGTGGCCGCCCGCCGCCACGTCGGGATTGATCCGGAGCGCCACGGGCGCGCGGCGGCCCGACTCGCCCGCGACGGCGTTGATCATTTCCAGTTCGGCCTCGCTCTCGACGTTGAAGGAGAGCACCTCCTTGCGGAGCGCGTACTCGATCTCCTCGCGTGTCTTGCCCACGCCCGCGAACGTGCAGCACTCGGGCCTGCCCCCGGCGTGGAGGACGCGGTACAACTCGCCCGCCGAGACGATGTCGAACCCGGCGCGCTCGCGGCCGAGCAGGTCCAGGACGGCCAGGGTGCTGTTGGCCTTGACGGCGTAGCAGATGAGGTGGTCCAACCCGGCGAGCGCGGCGTCCAGGCGGCGGAAGTGGTCCTGGATGGTCTGGGCGCTGTAGACGTAGAGGGGCGTGCCGTGTTCGGCGGCGAGGGCCGAGAGGTCCACCCCCTCGCAACGGAGCTGGCCCTTGTGGTAGTGGAAGGAGTGCATGGCGGAAAAAGCGGGGGAGCAAGTAAAACCCGCCCGGACGGCGGCGCAAGGGGCGGCTTTGCGGCCGACCCACCGGATTTTCCGGAAAAAACCCGGGAAAATGCCTGATTTAGTTGTCGGTTGTTTCAGACGTGCCGGTTGTGCCGGAAACGCCGGTCTTCAGCGCGTCACCCCGAACTCCGCCCGGCGGTTCTTGGCCCACGCGCCCTCGTTCGATGCCGGATCGACCGGCATCTCCGCGCCGAAGCTCACCGTCTGGACGCGGCTCGGGTCCACGCCGGCAGCGATCAGCGCCTCGCGCACCGCCCCGGCCCGCTTCTCGCCCAGGGCGCGGTTGTACTCGGCCGTGCCGCGCTCGTCGCAGAACCCGGCCACGATCACGTTGTTCTGGCCGCCGCGCATGAACTGCGCGACCTGGTTGACCGTCGCGCCGTCGGCCGGGTCGAGGTTGAAGCTGTCGAAGGCGAAGTGGACGGGCGCGAACCGGCTCTTGCTCACGTTCGGGTCCATGAACGACACGCCCTCCTGCCGCTGCGAGAGCGGCGTGCCGTTGACGCGGTCGCTGTCGGTGCCCGTGTAGGTGGCGTCGTTGCGCGCGCCGTTCTTCTTGGTGCAGGCCGTGGTGAGGGTGCAGAGCGCGAGGGTGGCGGCGAGGAAAAACTTGGCGTTCATGGAGGCGGATGACGGATGACGGATGGAAAAAGCTCGCCGCCGGGTCAGCGGCTCCAGGTGGGCTCGGACACCTTGCCCAGGCCGCTGACGACGCGCGTCTTCTTGCCCGTGGGCACGTCGAGGAGGTTGATGGCGTCGCCCGAGCTGTAGACGAGGTGGCGCGAGTCCGCGCCCCAGACCGGGTCCTGCGCGTCGGCCCCGCAGACGGTCCGCGCCGTGCCGCTGTCCAGGTCGAGCACGGCGATGGCGAAACCGCCGCCCTCGCGCACGTTGAACGCCACGCGCTTGCCGTCGGGCGACCAGTCGGGCTCCGCCGCGTAGCCGAACCCCGTGCCGACGCGCCGCCCGGAGCCGCCCCCCGCGCTGATGCGGTAGAGCTGCGGCGGCACGCCCGCGTCGTAGATGATCTCGCTGCCGTCGGGCGACCAGGAGGGCGAGCTTTCCACGTCCGGCGTGTGCGTCAGCCGCCGCGCGTTGCCGCCGTTCGCGTCGGTCACGTACAATTCCGGGTTGCCGTCCTTGCTGCACGTCATGGCCAGCCGCCCGCCGTCGGGCGAGAACGCCGCGCCCGTGTTCGTGCCCGGGAACTTGACGACGCGCTGGCGCTGGCCGCTGGCGAGGTCGATCACGTAGATGTCGGCGTACCCGCTCTTGTAGCTGGTGTAGGCCAAGCGGCGGCCGTTGGGGCTCAGGGCCGGGCCGACGCTGATGTTGGCGTCGCTGGTCAACTGGCGCAGGTTGCCGCCGTCCGTGTCGCAGAGGTAGACCTCCTTGTGACCCGTCTTGGTGGCGATGAACGCGATCTTGCCGCCCGCGATGCCGTGCTGCTTGGTCAGCGCCAGGACGA
>CALMAQ010000065.1 GCA_937859745.1 uncultured Verrucomicrobiota bacterium
CACCACCTACAACCTCCAAATAAAACAGGCTGCAACACTCAACTAATCACTACCGACAACCTCAAGGTCGCTTTTCAGGTCCATCTGGTCTGGCGGGTGCGGTCAGAGAAGGTGCGCGAGCTGGTGGAAAAATACTCGACGCTCCGGCTAGGAGACTCGCCGGACGAAATTGTCAAAGTGTGTTATGACAACTTCCTCAAGCAGCCGCTGCGCACGTTCGCGCGCGACGAGGTGCAGCAACTCAAAGGACTGGAGATCAAGGACAACATCAGTCCTCTGGGTCAGCGCATCATGCAGCGCATCGTCCAGACGGCCGAGGGTTCACCTTTCGAGGTCCGCAGCGCCGTGGTTGGCAACATCCAGTACCCGCCGGAAATCGTCGAGGCGGTCTCGCGCAAGCTGGCCGCCACCCAGGAACTCGAACGTAAGCAAACCGAGATCGAAATCTCGCAAAAGGACAAGGAGCGACGCGTGATCGAGGCGAAAGGCTTGGCCGAAGCCATGGATGTCATCAATCAGCGCCTGACGCCGCTCTACCTGCAATACGAGGCCATCAAAGCGCAGCAGGCCATGGTCGGTTCGCCCAACCACACGACGATCTACATTCCGGTGGGACCGATGGGCGTGCCGCTGGTGGGAACACTGGACGTCGATGCGAAGCATAGCAACGCCGCCGCGCCCAGCGGAGGCAAGGTCTCAGGAACATCCGTGGGCCAATAAGAGCCTGGTCATCTACCACCGGAAAACGCATGCAGCTGCCGTAACACATGAGTGCATCAACCAAACTGGCCGGGAAACAGGCCCAGCCTATGCCCAACGGCAAGGCCATGCGAATCCTGCTTATCGACGACGAATGGAACATCAAGCGGACACTCACGATGGCATTGCAAGCAGACAGCCACGAAGTGGTCGCGGTTGAGAGCAGTTCGGTCGCACTGCGCCAGGTGCAAAAAGCCCCGTTTGATGTGGCTTTCCTGGACCTGCGTCTGGGTCAGGAGAATGGGATGGAAGTGCTGGCGCAACTGCGCCGCGCCGACATCGGAATGGCGGTGGTCATCATCACCGCGTTTGCATCTTTTCCCAGTGCCGTGGAAGCCACCAAGCTCGGCGCGGCGGATTACCTACCCAAACCCTTCACGCCTGAGCAGGTGCGCTTGGTGCTCGCTCGCGCCGCAGAAAACCGCCGCCTCCAACGTCGGCTCGAAGACTTGGAGACATTGTTTGAAACGCGTGAGGTTGACGGTCGGTTGGCGGCGCAAGACAAGGCGATGCGCGAAGTGCTCGACCTGGCGCATCGCACCGCCGCCAGCGAGGCGTCCGTCCTCCTCTTGGGCGGAAGCGGCACGGGCAAGAGCGTGCTCGCGCGCGAGATCCACAGGCGCAGCGCTCGCTCCCTCCGACCGTTCGTCACGGTGAGCTGTCCGAGCCTGTCGCGGGAGTTGCTGGAGAGCGAGCTATTCTGACACATTGCAGGGGCGTTTACGGGGGCGGTGGCGGACAAGGAAGGGAAAGTTGCCGTCGCGGACGGCGGCACCCTCTATCTTGATGAGATCGGCGAACTGCCGGTGGAGATCCAGCCGAAGCTGCTGCGCCTGCCCCAAGAGCGCGAATACGAGCGGGTGGGCGAGACGCGGACCCGCCGCGCCGACGTGCGGATCATTTCTTCCACCAATCGCGATCTGGTGCGGGCGATCAAAGAACACAGGTTCCGCGAGGATTCATACTATCGGCTCAACGTGGTGGCGCTGCGCCTGCCGCCTTTGTGCGAACGCCCACTCGATCTGGAGCGTCTGGCGGAGGCGCACCTGCGGTTTTTCGTACGGCAAACGGGCAAGCCAGTCCACGATTTCAGCCTAGACGCAAAGGCCACCATGCGGCGATGTCCTTGGCCGGGTAACCTGCGCGAACTGCGCAACGTCATCGAGCGGGCGGTGATCCTCGCTTGCGGGCCGCTGATCGAACTCGATCAACTCTCGCAGATCAACGTTCCGCCACACGCAGCGGATAGCGAGATCGAAGTAGGTGGCAGCGTGAGCATCGCGGAAATAACCGACGAACACACCCGGCGAGTTTTGGCACGTTCGGCACGGTTGGAGGATGCCGCGGAGATCCTCGGCATCGACGTGGCCACGCTTTACCGCAGACGCCGCAAATGGCAACATGACGCGCCGGAGTAAAACTGGCGAAGGTTTGACCGCGCAGGACCCCATAATTTGCGAAACTACATTCGTGGGTCATGCATTCTTTCCTTCTTGGATGGATGCTCGCTAAGTTCGACGGCTTTCTGCACTTCGACGTGAATTTCCAAGCTCTCTTCGGCGGGTTCACAAGCCATTGGCAAGGGAATATTTGCAGTGATGAAACTTCTCACATGGCTTGTCTTTGTTGTTGCCGCTTTGCTGGAGGTCGGCGGCGATGCGGCCATTCGCCGTGGCTTGCGAGGTGGCGGTTTGCTGCTTATTCTTGGAGGCTTTGTCGTCCTCGGTTCCTATGGACTGATCGTCAATTCGGTGAACTGGGACTTTTCGAAACTGCTTGGCGTTTATGTCGCCTTCTTTGCTCTGGTCAGCGTTCTCTGTGGCCGTTATGTTTTCGGAGAGTACATCCCGGCCTCGACCTGGTGTGGACTTTCGCTCATTGTCATCGGTGGTCTCGTCATCCAATTTGGTCGGCAGTGAGTGTAAGCTTATCCTGACTTCGACCATGTCGCCCAACCACGCGCTTCATCGCACAGAAGTTGGCGCGAGGCTTTTTGTGTCAGCCAAGTCTTGCTTCATGCCAGTGTTCGTTCGCTGAGCTTGGAAACGTTGGCACTCGGCTGAACAAAGCTGATTTATAGCGTTTGCAGTCGAAACCGAGTGCGTCTCACTCCCGCTCAATTTGGGTTGTCGTGCAGAGTGTAGTTTCCAGGCTATTCCATCGTGCATCGCGCACGGTTTTTTTGGATAGATCAGGTTGTTTTCATCAGAAAGAAAATTATAAAAAACTCATTACGAGATGGTTGCAGTTTTTGGATAAATGCGTGGCATAAGCGTAGCTAAGTGTACTTTCGACCGCCATGCTACGGAACTGCATCTTCATCGGGGTTGCCCCACTCAAGCGGCTGATCAACCTGCAAGGCTTTGTGCAGGCCGGACGCATGGTGGCCGAAGCCCTGAAAATAAACGAGTGCTCTCCTGACGCGCATAATCTTCAGGACGTGCTGCAAGAAATTGCTGGCAACTACGACGCGGCGAAAAAATCGTATGACCAGGCGATCAAGCTCCACTCCAGCCATCCTGCCGCCCAGCAGAACATGCGGCGCATCTACGAGTCGTTCAACTTCGGCAGCAGCCAGGAATCGCTGCGTCTCGGAAGCAGGCCTTGGAGATGTTTCGCCCATACAACCAGTCAGTTTGCCTAATCGGTGTATCTCCATGAAAGGACAAAAAATTCTCCTGATTGACGACGAGCGCAACATCCGCATGACGGTCCGCACGGCGCTGGAAACGGACGGCTTCCAGGTGGCGGAAGCGACCTCCGCCGAGAGAGCGCTGGCGAGTTTGCGGCGGGAGCCTTTTGACTTGGCCATCCTCGACCTGTGGCTCGGCGAGCAGAGCGGCATGCAGATCCTCGCGGAGATGCGCGCCCGCGGTGTCCAGACGCCCACGCTCATCCTCACTGCCCACGGCAGAGTGCGCGACGCCGTGCACGCCATCCGGCTAGGGGCCATCGACTTTCTGCAAAAGCCGGTGGATCCGGTCACGCTACGCACCACGGTCTCGGACATCCTGGAGCGGCGCGAGGCCCGGACCGAGCATGCCGAGCCGGACAGCCTCCAGGATCTCGTGCGGGAAGCCAAGCGGCTAATCAACCTCCAGCATTTCGACTTGGCCGGGCGCAAGGTGACTGAGGCGTTGAAGATCGACGAGGAACTGCCGGACGCGCACAACCTCCAGGGCATCCTGCATGAGGTCGCGGGAGACTACGCCGCCGCCCGGGACGCTTACTGGCGCGCCCTCGAACTCGATCCGCACCACGCCGCCGCCCGAGGCAACATGCGCCGCTTCGCCGAGTTGCATTCCATCGGCCACAGCGACGAACCGTTGCGCTACGACCCAACCTTGGACGATGGGCCCTGCCACGAAGGGCTGGCGGAAAATAATTTTCCGACATATGAAAAAATCCCAAATCATTATGAAACCCTCGCCATGGCTGGCTTGCACGGCACCGCTGGTTGCGCTTGCCGCGTGCGCCTTCCTGAAGGCCCATGTGCGCGCTTCCGATCCCCCTCCAGCGAACCAGCAAGGCATCGCCGCCGGTCACGGCAGTGGTTCCCAGTCGGACAGTGCCTCGCTGAGCGCACGTGACACGGAGAAAAAAGCTGATGAAAATTTCTTCCAACGTCTCGACGGAGCGTTCCGGGAACAACTCGGCTCGCCCGCTTACACGCCGCCGGACACGACATCGCCCCCGGCCACGGACGCGCCCTCCGACCACAAGAACGTTAGCGAGGCCGCGGCCTCGGGGTCGGTCCGACGCATCCCGCCGGCACCGTTTGACTCCCCGCCTTATCCGGCCGGCGAGTGGCAGATCGGCGGCACGTCGATCATCGGAGATCCCGGCATCGTGCCGCCCGGCCCGCTGATGCAAGCGCTTTACGAAGGGCCCGGCGGCAAGGCGATCAAGGACAGCCGCATCCAATTCTACGGCTGGGAAGACGTGAGCGGCAATCTGAGCACGTCCACCAACAAAGGCCTCGGGCCAAACGGCCAGAGCGGCAACTTCCCGACGATCTACGACCAGCGTCCCGACAGGGTGGAGCAGCAGCAATTCGTCGTCTACCTGGAGCGCGTACCCGACGAGGCTCAGACCGATCATATCGACGTGGGCTTCCGCCTTTCCGCTCTCTACGGCCTGACGTACCGCTACACGATCTCCCGCGGTTTTGTGAGCGATCAGTTGCTCAAGCACAACAACTTCTACGGGTACGACTTCCCGATGCTATACGCGGATATCTACATCCCCAAGATCTTTCAGGGCGTGAACGTCCGGATCGGACGCATCATTTCGATGCCGGACATCGAGGCACAGTTGGCACCAAACAACCTTCTGGACAGTCACTCGCTGCTTTACAGTTATGATCCATTACACACAATGGGGCATTTTCAGCACGTTTAAACTCAGCAACGTCTGGTCGCTGCAGCTCGGCTTCTCGGCCGGCAACGACGTGGCTCCCTGGCAGGCGGATCGGGGCCGACAGCCGACCGGTTCGGTGCTCTTGCAATGGATTTCGCCGAACGGCAAAGATTCGTTCTACGGCGGGATGAACGCCTTCAACAACGGAGACTTCGGGTACAACAATCTCCAGCAACTCGTCGGAACCTACACCCACAAGTTCAACGAGAAATGGTGGACGATCACGGAGGGCTGGTTCATGTACCAGCGCAACGCCAAGGATCAGCCGACGGCGGCGGTACCCTATCAGAACGGGTCGTTTCCGAGGGCAAACGGCTTCGCACCCGAGGTGGCCATCTTGAATTATACACAGTACCGTCTCAGCGGCAGCACTTATCTCTCGTTCCGAAACGAGTTCTTCGATGACATCCGCGGCAACCGTACCGGGTACGCCACTTCGTACTCCGAACATGCGCTCGGCGTCGTCTACTGGCCGGACAAAATTATCACCATCCGGCCCGAAATCCGCCTCGACCATTCTTACGACAAGCGCGCGTTTGACGATGGCACCCGCCAGACTCAGATCACCGCTAACATGGATGTGATCGTCCACTTCTGAGTTCAGCCTGTATTCTTCCCGGCCCGGCCGGAACACCAACGACCGGAGACATCGTTTCGTGCGATGCCTTCGGTCAGGGGGCAATCCGGGCTCACCTGACGGTCTTCTATTTCATTGAATTACTACACAACGAACAACGGATCGACCCGGGCGGTGAAACGGGTGCCGATCTCCTCAGGCACACAACCAAATACCCGTTCTACTTAAACGCTGATCCATCTTATGTTAGACCTCATCTACCTCCTGGCCGCCGTCGGCTTTTTCTTCGGCTCCATCGCCTACG
>CALMAQ010000066.1 GCA_937859745.1 uncultured Verrucomicrobiota bacterium
CCGATCCCGGGAGACGCGGCGTGCACCGCCTCGAGCAACACAACATCAATCAAACGCACATGGCGGATGACGGCATCACCAAAGCCGCCATCACCCCAGCCGTCCGTGCCGACGAGCAATGTGCCGCCAGGCAGCAGGACGGGTTCAGCCCCACTCAGATACGTCAATGCAGGATGGCGTTGCGTGAGCGCGGCGGCGGTGGTCCGCACCGCCTCAATGGAGCCGTGATAAAAGTCGTGGTTGCCGAGCACGAAGAAAATGGGAATTGTCCACGCCCTCGTGAGCATCTCCAACCAGCTCGCAACACTGTTGGCTTCTCCTACGTCGCCACCCAGAAGGATAGCGTCAGGTTGAAGGGCAGCCACTTCGGCCACAAACGCGGTCACTTTCCGGGCTGAAACAAAGTTGAGATGCAAGTCGGTTAACCAAGCCAAACGCATATTGATTCTAGGATAGTGCAGCCGGCATCGGCCACGGCGACAAGCTACACTAGGTTCAAGCCGAGTGGATCATCTCTTGCTCAACAGCAGCGATGGTTATCGAATGGATCGTCAAATTCATCCCGCTTCTGACGACAATTTTAGGATTGCCGATCCCCTTTCTAGTTTGGTGGACGACGCATCGTGGCCAGCGGAGCCAAGCCACAAAGGCGGAATTGGATGCCTTGCTGACTGCCGTCGAAAAGTCACAGGATGTTCCTTACCGGGAATTCCTGCTCGAAATCCACAAAGAAAAGCTTGTCGGCATGACCACCGGTTGTGAAGTGCCGCGCGCGGAGATCGGCAAAATCATGGAGTGCTACAAAACGGCGAAGTACACACCACGCCAAATTCAGTTCATTTGGCCGCACCGGGACCGTGACAGCGAACATTTTCGGTTCGGCTTGGATAAATTGGATTTGACGGAGTTTTGGTTGTTCAATGCGATGCTGGTGCTTTGCGTCATTGAAATTGTTCTGGCGACGATCTTGGTGGCGCTCACGAAAGGACTTCAGCAGTGGTTCTATTTGGGTGTTGAACTCGCTTTCATCGGGTTGTTCTTGCTCGTCGTCCGGTTGAACCAAGGACTTTGGGTGACCTACCGTCTTTCACGATCCCAGGACAAATGAGCAGGCGGGGTTAGCAGGCAGCGTCCCAGATGACGATGCTGCTGCTGTGCGGAACGGCTACTTGGTGGATGTCGAGGCGCTCCAATCAAGCACCAATCCGCGCGTCAGCCACCGTTTCGAAGGGTGTAAAAAGCGCCCGACACAGTCGGTTGTTCAGGCAAGCACACACCGGTGAAGCTGGCTCGCGGCAGAACAGATCATCGGTGAATGACACAAAGAAAACGCTGTCATGTTGTACGGTTAGCATGTTACGGTGACACTCGAACACAGGAGTAGTGTAACACAATAACAGGATGATCATTTCTTTCGTCAACGGCAAGGGAGGAGCTGGCAAGACAACTACCGCCATCCTCGTAGCGATGGCTCTGCGGGAAGCAGGTCATGCGGCAGCCGTCCGTGACCTTGATCCCCAGCGCACCGCGACGCGCTGGTTGTCCGACCAACCCGAACTACTCGACACTGCCGCCCCCATCCAACTTTTGGATACGCCACCGCGACTTGAATCTGCGACCGTGGCAGACGCCATCCGGCAAGCGGACTCCGTCATTGTGGTTTCACGTCCCTCCCCTTGCGATCTTTTTACCTCGCAGGACACCGCCGCGCTCGTCTCCAAACTCCGCGCGCTGGATAAGACGCGGCTGCTTTTCACCAACGTTCGCGAGAAAACCATCCTCGCGCGCGGCCTGGACCAAACCGCTCAAGAAATCGGCATCAAACCTTTGAAGGTGCACCTTCAGCTTCGAGAGGCTTACCAACACGCCGTGCTGGCAGGCTGGAAAGCGCTCACCCAGGAAGCGCGTGAGGAAGTAGGTCGCGTCGCGCTTGCAATTGTTACTGTGTTACACTAAGACAATAGCATTTTATGAAGGCAAATGCCCTGACCGAACTCCGCAGTCAGAAGCTGGCGGGTAAACCTCCTACGGCGGAAGCGCCTCGTGCGCTGTCTGTCGTGCCAGGCAAATCTGATTCCAAGAGCGGCGGCACCCGTCGGACTACGGCCACGATGTCGCTGTACCCAGCTGACCTCGATCGTTTAAAAGAAATCCGGCGCAAACTGGAGGATCACGGCATCAAACGGGTCTCTGACTCGGAAGCCGTGCGTGTGGCGCTGCGTCATGTCGAGTTGAGCGCAGACGAGTTGGTGGCGGCTTATCGGGCAATGCAAGCCGACGACCAGCGCAGAAAGCAGGAATGATTATGGTAACAGTGTAATACACTAGCATGGTATTATGCCTGGATCGTCTCGACCCTTGTCGCCCATATGTCTTCGAGTCGTCCGCCTCAAAGCCGGACGAAAAGCCGCCCGCTTCGTACAGTATTAATGTAACACACTAACATTACGATAGAATGTCACGGAAGAAGCTCCATCCTCCCAGTTCAGCTGGTTCTGCCGCAGCGCAGACCACCGCTGGAGGGCAGATCGAACTCTTCAACGGCTGGTTTTCCAAGGCAGCGCACCAAAGCCATACGCTTGAGCTTTTTGATGCGATGCCGAAGTACATCTTTGACCGCCACGCCAAGGCAACCACCCAGGTTGGCTCACTGCGCCGCTCGTTTACCCATCGTTCAACCGAGTATGCACTACGCATCACGCCAGCCATTGTAGACCGCGCTGGTGATGACCTCGGCGTTTATCCCGGCGTGAGAGAGGAACTCGTTTTCCGAGCAATCCTGCACATGGCGGTCCAGCAGCACATTGGCCTGCGCACCAAGGCGGACAAGGAGGGCAATTTGATTATCAGCGCCGCCTTTACGCTCTCCCAACTTCGCAAGCACCTCAAAAAAAGCGGACATGAGTTCCCCATCGCCGAACTGGATGAGGCCATCCTCGTTTGTCGCTTGGCATCTTTCGACCTGCGGCAAAATGGGGACGCTGTTCGCGCACTCATGTCGTGCGGTATCTTCATGTTCTACTCAGGGTACGATGAAGACACCTCGACAGCGGAAGAGGGGGATAAATCGCATCGGTACGTCGTCTTCAATCCCCTCGTCACAAAATCCATTCTGGAAAAGACGTTCCGCGCGATCAACTACGAGCGGCTGATGGCCCTCGACTCTCCATTGACCCGTTGGCTCTACGAGCGGCTCTCGCACAACTTCCGCCAAGCCGAGAAGGGAGGGGCAATGAAACAGGTAGGTTATAACCTCTCACTGGAGACGATCCTGCGGGAGAGCGGCATCGCGACCGAGAGACGCACCCGCGACAGCATTGACGCTATGCGCAAGGCGCTGCTGGAGCTGAAGAGCAAAGGCATTCTGGACCGAATGAATCCCTACGCCGAGAAGCTCCTGCGCGGCGAGAAGCCCAAGCGCGGCTTCGCCCCGATCATCGGTGCCGTGTGGACATTATTCCCCTCGACTGCGGTTGTGGACGAGATCATCGAAGGCAACGTGAACGCTCGCGCATATAAACTGGAGTAAAGGGGGAGTTTGGAGCGCGACTTCCAGGGCTCATAGGCACGCTTGAACCTCGGAACCGTATCCAAAACCGATCAGATGAGGGCTAGAAGGAGAGGGAGTTTGGAGCGCGACTTTAAAAAACGATAGGGAGTTTGGAGCGCGACTTTCAAAAAAGTGGGGAGTATCGAGCGAGACTTTAGAGAGTTTTCAAAGCGACATGCCAGATAATAA
>CALMAQ010000067.1 GCA_937859745.1 uncultured Verrucomicrobiota bacterium
GCTCGGACGGCCGCGCGTCGCTGGCGTTGCGCGGGCCGCGCCCCACGCGGGGCGGGGACGAGTTCCCGGAGATGATCGAGGAAGTGCTGGCCTTCGCGGGGCAGACGGAGTTCCCGGCCGGCAGCCCCCTGCGGACGGTGCGCGCCCTGCCCGACGACGTGCCGCTGCCGCCCGTGTGGCTGCTCGGGTCCAGCGACTACGGCGCGCGGCTGGCCGCCCGGATGGGCTTCGGCTATGCGTTCGCGCACCATTTCAGCGCCGACTGGGTGCTGCCCGCCGCGCGGGCGTACAGGGAAGGCTTCCGACCCGTGGCAGGCCGGCTGCGGCAGCCGCACCTGATCCTGACGGTGTCTGCCCTGTGCGCGGACACCGACGCCGAGGCCGACCGGCTCGCCGCCAGCCTGGACCTGATGGCCATCCGCCGGGCGCGGGGCCAGTTCCTGCCCATCGCCAGCGTGGAGGAGGCGCAGGCGCACCCCTGGTCGCCCGAGGAGCGCGCCTTCGTGGAGGATTTTCGCACGAAGATTTTCGTCGGCTCGCCCCGGACGGTGCGCGCCGGGCTGGAGGCCCTGGCCGCCGAGACCCGGGCGGACGAGTTGATGGTCAGCACGGTCGTCCACGACCACGCGGCGCGGAAACGCTCCTACGAGTTGCTGGCCGAGGCGTTCGGCCTGGGCCACGGCGAGGGCGCGTGGCGGCAGGCGGCGTAGCAGGTCCGCGCGGTCGATTCCGGGGCTCACGCGGGCAACCCGCCGTTGGCATGGGCAGAGGTCATCTCGGTTTCCGCCAGGACCTCCCAGGCGACGGCGGCGGCGGCGGTGCGCGTTTCCACGCCGAGCTTGGTGAAAATCTGCCGCAGGTGTGTGCTCACCGTGGTCGGATGCATCCGGCAAATCTGGGCGATCTCCGCGTTGCGTTTGCCGCGCGCCAGCCAGAAGAGCACCTCCGCCTGCCGCGCGCCCAGGCCGAGGGATTGCAGCGGAAGCGGGGTCGGCACGGACCGCTGGACCAGCAGACGCAGCAGGTGCCAGCCGCCCGCCTGCGGCGCGGGGGTGAACACCACGGTCAACTGCTGACCGTGCCGCTCGATCACCAGCCGGGCTGCCTGGCTCCTCGCCGGGCCGGACTGGTGGTTGCACCGGTCGATCTGCCGCCGCGCCCAGGCCTGCACCGGCCTGACTCCGGCCGGGACACCGGCGGCGTCCGGCCGGTCGTAGCGTTCTAGCAATTCGGCGGCGAGCACGGGGCGGTAGACAATCTCCCCGGCGGAGTCGAAGAGCACCAGGGCTGCGTCCATGCTGGCCAGGGCGGAATCGCGCAGGGCCATCGCCGCCTCGATCTCCGCCGTGGCGCGGGCGCGCAGGTAAGCGGCGGCCAAGTGCTGCTGCAGCAGCGACATCAGGAGCCGGTCTTCCTCGCTGAAGTCACGGGTGCCGCGGTTGAGGCCGAAGGACACGCGCCGTTGCGGGGTCACGGCAAAGTTCAGGCCGAGCTGGTAGTGGATTTTGTAGAGCCGGAAATGCTCGCTGTAGAGCCCGAGCGAACGGAACTGCCGCTGCGAGAGGAAATCCGAGACCTTCAACGGCGGCGGGTGGGCGGCACGGTGGTCGAGGTGGGCAAAGCAGGGGTGCTCGTGGATGTGGCGGTTGAGGCTCGCGACGAGTTCCGGGCTGGGCGGCTCGCTGAGCGAGTGCGCCGTGATGACCATGCCGCTGGCGCGGTCCACCTCGTTGTAGGACACGCGGTCCACGGGGACGAGCTGCGAGACGCCGAGCAGCAGCCGTTGGGAAAGCGCCACCCCGCGAGACGGCGGTGCGGCGAGTTCTCCGGCGGCATCGGAGAACCGGCGCAGGTCACTATGACGTAAGTGAGCCATCAAGCGTATCTTGCGGAGATCATCTTACTTCCATTCCCGGACTCGACAACTCCAAGTTGCTCACTGTCAGCCGGAAAGAAAGAAAAGAAATGGAGGGGGGCTACTGCGTTCGGAGTATTGCGACCCCGGGCTTATTTGCAAAAAGATGGGTGGTCACGACGCCACGCAGGCCGGTCACAGACCTCGGCAAGCACAAGGCAGCCGGGCGGGGAAAACGCCGCCGCCGCAACCATCCGCATCCGAAAAACCCATCCTTATGCAATTCCGCCGCTTTTCGCCCGCCGTGTTGTTTGGTGTGCTCTGCTCGATTTACACCAGTGGAACGGTGCAGGCTGCACCCATCTACGTGGACACTTTCAGCTACCCGGCAGGTGCCTTGGCAGGTCAGGGGCCGCCGGCCGGTAGTCCTGCTGGACAAGGAGCGTGGTCGAATTACTCGGGCAGCGCGCAGGTGACTCGCGGGGGGCTGGCTGATGCCGGGGTTCAGACAACGGGCAGCAAGGCAACCATCTCGGGGCTCGGCGCTCCCCTCGGGGATGACGTGATCGCCGCCACCTCGCAGGTGGGCGGCGCTGGTGGCGGCGTGGTCTGGGTTGGCTTTTTGATTAACCAGGCCAGCGGCGGATCGAACCCCGGTGGTTTTGACGTGGTCAGCGTGGGCTCCAGCAGTGCGGGCTCCGGCATCGGCATCGGCATGTTGGACAATGAAAACATCTACGGCATCGACAACAACATCAACAGTCCGGTCCAGCGCGCACGGACCTTTGTATCCGCGGATGGCACCGTCGTTTTCCTGGTCGCCAAGCTCGATTTCAGCGCGGGCATGGAATATATTTTTGTCAATCCTTCGCTGACCAGCGAACCGGCGGATTCCGCGGCGTCAGCCAGCCAGGCGATGACCAGCGTGTTCCAGGCGGCCGGGATCAACCAGGTGCTGCTCGCGGCGGGCGGCAACACCGTCTCTTTCAACATCGGCGAGTTGCGCATCGGCACGGCGTTCGCGGATGTCGTCCCGGCACCGGTCGCCTTCTTCACCGGTGAGACCAGCCTGGGTAACGGCGTGTACTACCTGGCTTTCACCAGCGGCAATGATTTCGGCTACTTCAGCTTCCTGAGCGATCCGAACTACCTCTACCACTTCGACCTGGGCTACGAGTACGTCTTCGACGCCGCGGACGGCAGGGCAGGCGTGTATTTTTACGATTTTACGAGCAGCGGCTTCTTCTACACGAGCCCCTCGTTCCCGTTCCCCTACCTCTACGACTTCAGCCTGAACAGCACGGTCTATTACTACCCGGACCCGAACAACCCGGGACGGTACAACACGAACGGCACCCGCTACTTCTACGTGTTCAGCACCGGACAGATCATCTCGAAATAAATGCAGGCAGCTTCTGGATAGCCCGGGACAACGTCCTGGGGATCGCCATCCGCCAAGGCCCCTGCTGGCCTGGCTGGATGGAGGGCACTTTCCTCGGGGCGTTGTCCCGGGCTATCACCTCCCGCGCTCCCGCCATCTCTTGATTTCTCAGAACAGGATACATTCCACGAACTGCCGGAAGCTCCCGCGCGCGGGCAGTTCGCGGGAAACCACGACAACCAACTCGCGGCGGAAGCGCGGGCGGGTGTCGATCCGGCGCACCTTGCCCCGGCGCGCGTAGACGAGCGCGCTGGCCAAGACGTTCGGCAACGGATCGCCGACTCCGCCGGAACCGCCGAACAGGGCACGCGATGCCTCCACCGCCTTGAGGAGCATCGGCCAGTCCCCGGCCTTCCTGGCGGTGGCTGTCACCCGGTCGAGGAAGTCGCCCGGCCCCTCGTCCGCTCACCCGGACCATGCGTGAGGGGAGCAGGCGCACGAGTATAATCCAGAGATGGGTAGGGACAAGCCGAAACCCTTCTCCTTGCTCCAACGCCGCCCCCCCGCGCCTCACACCAGCAGCGCCAGCAATTCCTCGGGATCGACCGGCTTGACGAGATGCTGGTCGAAGCCCGCCTCGCGCGAGCGGCGGCGGTCCGTGTCGTGGCCGTAGCCGCTCACGGCGATCAGCGTCGCGTCGCGCAGCGACTCTTCCTTGCGCAGGCGCATCGCCACCTCGTAGCCGTCCATGCCCGGCAGCCCGATGTCCAGCAGCACGAAGCGCGGCAGGTGCTCGCACGCCGCTTCGATGGCGCTCGGGCCGTCGTAGACGATCCGTACGTCGTGGCCCTGCAAATCGAGGATCTTCGCCATGCCGTTGGCCGAGTCCGCGTTGTCGTCCACGATGAGCACGCGGTGCACGGGGGCGTCCGGCCTGGCCGGCGGACGCGCCGTCTGCCGCTCCGCCCGCGATGCCGCCGCCGCC
>CALMAQ010000068.1:0-11048 GCA_937859745.1 uncultured Verrucomicrobiota bacterium
GCCAGGGTCAGCCCGCCCGCGGCGAGCAGCGCCCAGGTGCCCGGCTCGGGCACGGCGGCGGGGCCGCCGGCGAATATCCGGTAGGCGGCGTCGGCGGTGTGGGCCGTGATGTACTGGCCGAATGGCGGTGCGGGTGTAGGTGTGAAGTTGAAGCTGTTGCCGCCACCGAAGAAGGAGCCGTTGGTGAGGTCCATGTAGACGGTCTGGTTGGTCTCGAAGTTGTTCAGCGCGACGATGGAGATGTAGTAGGTGCCCGTGGACGCCAGCGTCAGGTCCGTGGGAATGGTGACTAGGTTGCTGCCGTTGGCGCTCCCGTAGGGGGCGGTGTAGGTGACGCTCGCCGGGGCGATGGTTTGCGTGTAGGTGCCGGCGATCATCGAGCCTGCGCCCGGCTTGGTCGTGTAGACGTTGACCTCCCAACCCTGGATGTTCGCCGTGGTCGGGTGGAAGAAGGTGTTGGTCGGCAGGGTGAAGACGGCCTGCACGCTCGTGAGGTGCAGCAGCGAGGGGTCGCTCACCGTGAAGTCATCCAGCAGCGCGGTGGAGCTGGAAACGTAGGCCGCGTCGGTGTTGATCTGCGATTCGTACCCGTTGGCCGTGAAGACGCTCGGGTTGCTGCCGATCTGGTCAAGAACCGCAGTTTGCGCGGAGGCGGCTCCGCAGGCCGCCAGGGAGGTGAACAAAACGCCGAACGCTAGTTTGATGGGATGATGCGACATGGAATGATGATTGCTCTGTCGTGAGGAATGTGACCGGCAGCCAAAACACCGTTTTGACGAAGATGCCCTGACTGCCCTCAGGGCAAGAGATGTAGTGGGTTCACACAGAGCAGCGCAATGCTTTTCTGGGTCTCCTACCGTCGACCTCGCCTGACATAGATCACAAGCGCATCTACCGGAAGAACTTGCAATAATGTAAGTTTTTGTAGCGGATCATCCGGCGCTGTCGCGGCACGCAAAAAGGGCTGACCGTTTCCGGTCAGCCCTTCGCTGTTTCTCGTGGAGGAACGCGCGCGAGGTCCTCAATCCCGTGTCTTGGCCAGCTTCGGGTGGCGCTGCTGCTCGATCATGTCTTCCAGGATGTTGAGCGATTCCGTTTTGATCGGGTCCACCACGTTGGGCTTGGCGGTCAGGCCGAAACCCTCCTCCACGTCGTCCGTGTCGTCGCCCACCCCATCCGCCCCGGCGTCCGCCTTCTCCTGGGCCGCCTTGTCCTTGTCCTTCCTGTCCTTCTTGTCCGTGTTGATGCGCTCCAGCTTGGGCTTGTCTACGTCACCCAACGCCAGCGAGAACTCCACGGGCATCGTCACCTTGCGCTCCGCGCGCTCCTTCTTGATCTCCTCCGTGCGCTTCTTATCCGCCGCGATCTCGCCCTCGCGCTCCGCCTTGTTGAGCGAGAGCTTGTTGGTGGCGATGCGCCCCTCCATCTTGTCGATGTCCTGTTGCAGGAACCGGAACTCCGGCTCGTTGGCCACCCGCGCCGCCGAGCGCGCGCGCAGGTCGCTGAAGTCCGGCTGCGGCCCGGGCCACTTCTCGTAGTCGGCGGGCTTGACCTCGTCAAAGGGCAGCGGGTACTTGAGCGCGTCCTCGCCCACCTCCAGGTGCGCGTAGCGCGAGGGCAGGACCACGTCGCTTTCCACGCCCTTGAGCTGCGTGCTCTTGCCCGAGGGGCGGTAGAACTTCTGGATCGTCAGCTTGAGCGCCCCGGCGTCCGCCGTCTTGAAGCCAAAAGGCGACATGAAGTGGCCCACCTCCAGGAGCGTCTGCACCGTGCCCTTGCCGAACGTGTTCTTGTCGCCGACCACGACCGCCCGGCCGTAGTCCTGCAACGCCCCGGCGAAAATCTCGCTCGCCGACGCGCTGACGTGGCTGGTCAGCACGATCATCGGCCCGTTGTAGAGGATCGACGGGTCCTTGTCGCTGAGCACGTCCATGTGCTTGTCGTAGTTCTTGCTCTGGACCACCGGGCCCTTCTTGATGAACAGGCCCGTCAGGTTGACGGCCTCCTCCAGCGAGCCGCCGCCGTTGCGACGCAGGTCGATCACCAGGCCGCTGATGTTCTCCTTGTTGAGCCGCCCGAGCAGCGCGGCCACGTCGCGCGTCGTGCTCTTGCGCCCGGCGCGGCTGCCCCGGCCGCCGTCCATGTCGGCGTAGAAGCTCGGCAGGGTGATCCAGCCCAGCCGGTCGGTCGTGCCGTCGGTGCGCTTCTGCTCGATGACCTCGGCCCGCGCCTCGCTGTCGGTGAGCTTGACCTCGTCGCGCACGATGGCGATGACCTTGCGCTTGCTCGTGTCGGCCGTGCCCGCCGGGATGACCTGCAACCGCACGGTCGAGCCCTTCTTGCCGCGGATCATCTCCACGACCTTGTCGAGCTTCATGTCCACCGTGTCCACGAACGGCTCGTTGCCCTGCGCGACGCCCACGATGCGGTCGTCCACCTTCAACTCGCCCTCCACGGCCGCCGGGCCGCCGGGGACCAGTTCCATGATCTTGGAATACTCGTCTTCCTTGCGGAGCACCGCGCCGATGCCGATGAGCGAGAGCCTCATGTTGATGGAGAAGTTCTCCATCTCGCTCGGGCTCATGTATTCGCTGTGCGGGTCGTAGGCCAGGGCCAGGGAGTTGAGGAAGAACTTCGACTCGTCCTCCTTGGTCTGCTCGTGCAGGCTCTTGAGCAGGCGGTCGTAGCGCTTGGCGACCTTCTGCTCGGGCGTTTCCTGCTTGGTGGTGGCGGCGTCGCTCGCGGCCACGGCGGACTGGTTCTTGGCGTTAGGGTCCTTTTCCCCCGCCGCCTTGTCGGCCTTGTCCACTTTGTCGGCCTTGTCGGCCTTGTCGTCGGCCGCCTGGGCGCTGAGGATTTCGGTGAGCACCTCGTTCTCGATGCGGTCGTGCCAGAGGTGGTCGGCGTCGGCCTCGTCCTTGGGCCAGGGGCTTTTCTGGCGGCTCAGTTCGATGGAGCCGTGGCCGTTGAAGTCGAACTTTTCGTTCTTGAGCAGGCTCTTGATCTTGGCTACGCGGGCATCGACACGCTGGAGGTAGAGATCGTAAATCGTGTAGGCCGGTTCGAGCTGGCCCAGCCAGATGTCGTCGTCCAGTTCCGTGCCGTACTTCTTCTCGAACCCGTCGATGTCCTGCTGGGTGAAGAAGAGTTTGTTGTAGTCGAGCGTGTCGATGTAGATTTTGAGCAGGCGCTCGGACACGCTGTTGTCGAGGGGGTGGCGCGTGTAGTGGAGCTGTTCGAGCGCCTTGGCCACGGAGATGGCGATCTGGCCGGGGTCGGGGTCCGCCGCGCGGCAGGCGGACAGAGGGGAGAAGAGCAGCGAACAACCAACGGCCAGAGAGAGCGGAAGTTTCGTCATGGGCGGAAAGACTGGGAGCAGAATCCGGGCAACCGGGGAGTTAACACGCAATCTACGGACAGCGCAACCGGGCGGATGTTCAAGCAGGCAGAAGGATGCAGGATGCAGGATGCCAGCAAAGCAGCGGGTGCTCCTCCACAACTCTGTCCTCCTGAGCGCAGCGAGTCCGCGAGCGCAGCCGAAGGACCTTCCGCCGCCGGAGGCAAATGCTGCCATCAAGCTGGCGCGCGAGTAAAACGCTCCGCCTCTGGCTGCCGCCGGCCGGAAGGTCCTTCGGCTGCGCTCGCGGACTCGCTGCGCTCAGGATGACAGAGTTCTTGAGGAACGCGCCTTCTTTTGTCTGCATTCTGCGTCCTGCATCCCTCCTGCCTTTTGCCTTTGCCTTTTGCCTTTTGCCTTTTGCCTTTTGCCTTTTAGGGCGATGCTTGGCTGTGACGGCGACGAACGGACCCGAAAAATACACCGGCGGCTTCTTCCAGACCAACGCCTACGTCCTGCCCACCCCCTTGGGCGGACGGGTGCTCATTGATGCCCCCGAGGGCGTGGCGGACTGGATCAAAGCCCGGGGCTGGACCCTCGATGCCCTGCTGCTCACCCACGCGCACATCGACCACATCCAGGACGCCGCGGCCATCCTCAAGCAGCACGGCTGCCCGATCTATTACCACGCCGACGGCGTGCCGCTGCTCGTGGACACCTCGGCCTACCGGCGCTTCGGCCTGAGCGTGGACTTCGAGCCCGTGACCGGCGGCGAGCACATCACCGAGGGCCCGGGACAGAGGTTCGCGGGCGTGGGGTTTGACGTGCTGTTCGTGCCCGGCCACTGCCCGGGCAGCCTCTGTTTCTACGACGCGCCGGGGAAGCGCCTGTTCGGCGGCGACGTGCTTTTCGCGGGCTCCATTGGCCGGACGGACCTGCCCGGCGGCAACCACGACTTGCTCCTGCGCGGCATCCACGAAAAGGTGCTGACCCTGCCCGGGGACGTGGTGGTTTATTCCGGCCACGGCCCGGAGACGACCGTGGGCCGGGAAGCGGCGTCCAATCCATTCTTGGTTTGAGCGTGCGCCGTGCATCCGGCGCGGGCCGCACGAAGTATCCTGAAAGGCATTTTCACGTCGTTGCCCCATGGTCCGCTTTCGTTCCCTCCTGACCCCCGTGCTGCTGGCCGCCCTGCTGCCCGCCGGGAACCCTGTCACCCTCGCGGAACCACCGGCCCCGCCCGCCCCGCGCGACACGCTCCGCAAGACGATGGAGCCGCTGATCGACATCCTCTCGCGCGATCCCGTCGGCCCGAGCCGCGCCCTGGCCCTGCGCGCCACCGTGACCGATTCCAGCGCGCAGAAGCCCGAGATGATCGGCTCGCACCTGTCGCTCTATCTCCAGCCCTCGGACAAGGCGCTCTTCCAGTTCCTGGCCCTGGACTCGGTGGTGACGGTGTGCCGCCAGGGGCAGACGTTCTGGGTCGCGCCCGCCGCGTTGTGGCAGCCGCTGCTCGCGCAGGTGGAGGCCAAGCCGCCCACGAAGGCCGACAAGGAGCCCATCGCGCCCGTGCGCCTGAAGGTGCCCGTGAGCCTGTTCTGGCTGTTGTTCCGGCTGGTGTCGGTCAAGGACGCCGGGGTGGGGGAACTCAACGGCGCGGCCTGCCACAAGGTGGACGTGAAGCCGCCCGACAGCGACGACCCCAAAGGCTACATGCGCCTGTGGGTGCGCGACGACACCCACGCGCCCGCACGCTTGGAGTGGCACGGCACGGACAGCCATTCGACGATCACGGTGGACGACGCGAAGTTCGTGGCCGCCTTGCCCCCCGAGACGTTCGATCCGCCGGGCGTCCCCGCCGAGACGCGCCTGTCCGTCCCGGCGGATCGTTTCCGCCCGCTGATGGAGTTGATCGGGAAGAAGGAGGAGGCTCGGCGTAAACAGATGCTTAAAGCCACAAAGGAAGCGGGCGGGGGGCGTTGATGTTCGTCACCGCTTTTTGATATCACAGTCTCACGTCGAAAAAGGCGTGCATCCAGTCATCCGTTCTTTTTAACTTGCAGCAGTATGGCAAGTCGATACACCGGAGCAGGCTGCTACCTATGGCTTCTCGTAGGTGCGACCATTGTCTACCTCTTATCAGGATCGAAAACTGGCATGGCTGAAGTTGGAAGGCAATGGCAGTTTGTATGTTGCTATTTTTTGTTGGCTGGGCTCCTGAATGCGGTCTTTTATCTTCTAAAGTGGATTTCTGACCATCAGGTTGAACGTCAAGCACAGAAGCAGGGCTTGAAGCAATCTCCTGCGCCGAATGGAACCCAGACTACTACCACTGATTACAGATCCGCCCTTCAAACATTCAAGCCACCAGCTGAAGTAGCAACTTCACCGAAAGAGCAGACGATCCGCAAACCTCTTCCATCGGTGCCGCTTTACAGCCCGGTGATGACACCCGCACCGATCTATACCAAGGACCCTAAAACCGGGCTGCCTAATGTGTACCGCAGTCCAGCCGAACGGAAGGCAGCGGAGGCAACAAATACCTGTCCTACTTGCGGGTCCAAGCTTCGTACTAGAAGCGGAAAGTACGGACGCTTCTTGGGATGCTCTAACTATCCTGAATGTGGATTCACTCGGTCGCTCAAGCACAAGAAAAACTAATTCCAGCCTATCAGTTGACCTATGAAGAGGTGAATCGTGGTTGCTCCGGTCAAGTACACGGGGTGGCCAGCTAATAACCAGGGCAATCCAGAATCATTTTAAGTGTCCTTTGACTCCACGCCCGCCGCCGAATGGTGCGGCGTGTCCAAACGCTACGGCGAGGCGCTCGCGCTGGATGACCTTTCCCTCGCCGCGCGGCCCGGCGAGTTCCTGACGCTCCTGGGGCCTTCCGGCTGCGGCAAGACCACCTGCCTGCGGCTGCTCGGCGGCTTCGAGGGGCCCGACGCCGGAGCCGTGTTCCTCGCCGGGCAGGACGTGACGGGTCTGCCGCCCCACCGGCGCGAGGTCAACACGGTGTTCCAATCCTACGCGCTGTTCCCGCACCTCGACGTGCGCGGCAACCTCGCCTTCGGCCTGCGGACCCAACGGCTGCCCGCGCCCGAGATCGCCCGGCGCGTGTACGAGGTCGCGGAACTCGTCGCGCTCGACGGCCTCCTGGACCGCCGTCCCGACCAGCTTTCCGGCGGCCAGCGCCAGCGGGTCGCGCTGGCCCGCGCGCTGGTGTGCGCGCCCCGGGTGCTGCTCCTGGATGAACCGCTCAGCGCGCTCGACGCTCGCCTGCGCGCGCAGGTGCGCGGCGAGTTGCGCGCGCTCCAGCGCCGCCTGGGACTGACGTTCGTGTTCGTCACGCACGACCAGGAGGAAGCCCTCACGCTCTCCGACCGCGTGGCCGTGCTCAACGCGGGCCGGGTCGAGCAGGTCGGCACGCCGGAGGACATCTATCAGCGGCCCGCCAGCCGGTTCGTGGCCGGGTTCGTGGGCCACGCGAATCTGCTGGAGGCGGAGGTGAGGTCCCACGATGCCGACGGCCTGCGCTGCGTGCTGCCGGGCGGCGTGGGCATCGTCGCCCCGGCGTCCCCGGCCCACTCCGCCGGAACACGCGTCACGCTGCTGATCCGTCCCGAGAACGTGCGGCTGGCCATGTCCCCCGATGTGGGGGCAAATTGCTACTCCGCTGAGGTGGTGGAACGCACGTTCCAAGGCGCGGGCACGCTGCTGACGTTGGCCTTGCAAGGGACGGGGAAGCCATCATTGCGGCTGCGCGTGCTACAACCCGGCGCGGCCCCCGCGCTCGGCGCAGGTGCCGCGGTGCTCGTGAGCATCGACCCTGCCGACGTGCGCGTGCTGCCGTAATAGGGTGGCCACGAGGAAGCGCGTTCCATCCCAGGATCTGTCATCCCGCATCCCGCATCGGCGCGTTGCGCCCTCCGTCATCGTTCGCTTTTTCGGAACGATGCGCCATCGTGTCTTTGCTATGGACCAACCGCTCCTTTCCGCCGACGCCGTCATCGCCGCGCTCCACTGGCGCTACGCCACGAAAAAGTTCGATCCCGCGAAGAAGCTCTCCGCCGAGGAATGGACCAAGTTCGAGCAGGTGCTGGAACTGTCGCCGTCGTCCTACGGGATGCAGCCCTACCGGTTCCTCGTCATCCACGACCCGGCGCTGCGCGAGCAACTCAAGCCCGCCGCTTACGGGCAGTCGCAGATCACGGACGCCTCGCACCTAGTCGTGTTCGCCTCGCGCCTGGACGTGACCGACGCCGACGTGGACCATTACATGCAGCGCATCTCGCAGGTGCGCGGGATAGACGTGGCGCACCTGGAGGAAAGCTTCGGCAAGCGGATCAAGGGCGACGTGGTCCACGGCCCGCGCCATGCGGAGATCAAGGAATGGTGCGCGCGGCAGGCGTACATCGCGCTGGGCAACCTGATGACGTTCGCCGCGATGGTCAGCGTGGACATCTGCCCGATGGAAGGCTTCGACAACAAGAAGTACGACGAGATCCTGGGGCTGGCGGCGGAGGGTTATCGCTCGGTGGTCCTGGCCGCCGTGGGCCACCGCGCCGCCGACGACGGGGCCGCGAGCTTGCCCAAGGTGCGTCTGCCTGAGGAGGAGTTAATCGTCAACCGTTGAATCGTTCCAAGGTAGGGCTGGGCGTCCCCGCCCGGCCGTAGCTTTGTTGATCGGGCGCGCCGAGGCAGACAGTTACGGCCGGGCGGGGACGCCCAGCCCTACCTTGGTCACAACGCCGCTGAAGTGGCGGGAGCGCCCGCGATGATCTCCCGCAGCCGCTCCGCCACGCGCGCCGTGCCGTCGAAGCCGCCCGGTGCGGCGGCGATGGCCGCGCGGTATTCGTCCAGATGCCGCTCGAAGGCGTCGAAGATCGCCCGCGTCGGCGCGGGATCGGTCGAGAACGCCCCGTAACCCAGCGCGCGGACGTGCCAGGCGTTGATGAACTGCTCGAACAACCGCTTGATCGGGAAACACAGCACCGGCTTGCCGAAATACAGCGCCTCGCAGATGAGGTTGTGCCCGCCGTTGACCACCGCGTAGGCGCACCCGGCGAGGTCCGCGAGGATGCCCCGGTCGTCGTAGGGCTTGAAGGTGAGGTTGCCCCGGCGGTGCTCGGTCTCCGTCCCGTAGCCGTAGACGATCACGGGCCGGTCCAGCAGCGCCAGCGGCTCCAGCAGCGGGCGGAACGTCGCGCTGGTCTGGTAGACCAGGACGTGCTCGCCGGGGCGCGCCTGGGTTTGCGTGACGGCCGGACGCAGCACGGGCGGCAGGAGTTCGTCCACGTCGCCCCGGCCCCGGCGGCGTTGTCGCAGCGGCGGGTGGAAAAAGCTGACGATGAGGTGGTGGCGCGTCAGATCGAAGAGCAGGTAGTCGTTGAGCATCGCCAGGCTCCAGCTCAGCCGCTCGCCAGGCGGCACGGGGTAGCGGCAGGCCCGCAGGACGTGCGAGTGGTCCAGCGACAGGCAGCGCAGCTTCTTCTGGCGGCAGGCGATGGGCAGGAAGAACTCGCGGTCGCACACGGCCAGGTCGGGCCGGAAATCGTCGATCAGTTCGCGCAGGCCCCGCAGCACGCGCGGGGCGTCCAGGAGCCGCCCGCCGATCTGGCCGACCACGCGCGAGACCGACACGGCCCCGTGCCGGTGGACGGTCCGCAGCACGGGCACCTCGTGCAGGTTCCAGCCGCGCGGCCCGAGCGCCTCAGGCACCCGCCCGCCGCCGACGAAGAAGAATTCGTGCTCGGGCATGAGCCGCTCCACAATGGCCTGGGTACGCATGACGTGCCCGTAGGTGTTGCCCATCACGCCGTAGAGGATTCGTGCCATAGTGCCGCCGCAGGGCGGCGGAAGCTTCCAGTTGCAAACTCCAAGTTTCAAGGAAGATCAAAGGCACGAGGTCCAAGGTGCGGCGAGCAGGCGGCCGTTCCCTCTTTGAACCTTCGACGGACCTTCGATCTTTGATCTTCCTTGAATCTTGGTTCCTGGTTCTTGAAACTTCCTCCTTCCATGAAGCGTTACCGCCGCCTCCGTGTCATCGCCGTGGCGATCCTGCTCGTCGAACTCGTCGTCGGCCTGGGCGGCACCCTCACGCCGCGCACGGAAATCTTCCCCTTCGCCTCGTGGTTCCTGTTCTCGCTCGTGCCGGGCAAGGTCAACGACTACGACCTCGTCCTGCGCGCCACCGGCGACCGGCCGCTCGACCCCGCGCCGCGCTTCAGCCAAGCCGGGCGGATGGTCCACGCGCCCCACTCCATCGTCGTCTACCAGTTGATCCAGCAGTTCGGCCGCGCCGTGGAGAAGAACGATCCCAGAGCGGACCAGTTGCGGCGGCAGGTGGAGGTGCAGTTCCTCGTCCCGGCGGTGCGCTACGATGTCGTCAGGGCCACCTACCGGCCCGTCGCCCGCTACGAGAGCGACCAGACCCTGAGCATCACCCCGTTGCGCTCCTACGTCTCGGGCCAAAACTGATATGGCCCCCGTGCAACCTCCCGCGCCGCGCCTCCTGCCCGCGTGCTGCGGGCTCGTGGTCGCCGTCGTGCTGGCGGCGGTGTTCGTGCCGCATTTCCACCGCGCGACCGGCCTGACCTCGCTGATCCGCTTCGGGGAGGAACGCCAGCAGAAGCTGGCCCCGGAACTGACCGGGGTGCCGGTGTACCTCGTGCCCCACCACCACGGCTTCGACGGCCAGTACTACGCGCACATGGCGCTGCATCCCCCGTGGAAATACCACGACCTCAGCGACCATTACGATTTTCCCGCCTACCGGCTGCGGCGGATTTTCCTGCCCGCGCTGGCCTGGGCGCTGGGCCTGGGCAGGCCGCTGTGGATCGTCCATGTCTATTCGTTCTTCAACGTGCTGGCGTGGCTCGGGCTGGCTGCCCTGCTGACCGCCTGGCTGCCGCTGCGCGACTGGACCAATTTCGGCCGCTGGACCGGCTGCCTGCTCGCCGCCGGGGTGCTCGAAAGCCTGCGCGGCTCGCTGACCGACCTGCCCGCCTTGCTGATGATGCTCGGCGCGATGCGGCTGTGGGAAACGCGGCGGCTGCGGTCGGGCACGGCGTTCTGGGTGGCGAGCGTGCTGAGCCGCGACACGGTGGCGCTGTCCCTGCTGGGCCTGCTCTGGCCGTGGCCGCCGCGAGCGCGGGGCATCGTGCGGCTGGCGGTGCTGGGAGGGTTGATCGTCCTGCCAACGGCCCTCTGGACGCTGTACGTCTCGCACTACTTCCCGACGAGCAGCGTCGGGGTGGAGGGGAACTTCAACTGGCCGTTCCGGGCGGTCGCGGGCACGGCGGCCGACGCGGTGGAGCACCTGCGCCACGGGGTGGAGGACAACGGCCGCTACACGTTCCGGCTGGTGACGATCTTTTCCTTCGCGGTGCAGGTGTGGGTGGTGCTGAGATATTGGCGGCGGGGGCCGCGGTGGCTGCGGATCGCGCTGCCGTTCCTGCTGCTCTTTCCGTTCCTGGGTCTGCCGGTCTGGGAAGGCCCCTGGGGGTTCTGGCGGGCGATTTTGCCGGTGACGGTGGCGTTCTGTTTCCTGGTGCCCCCGGGCCGTTGGTTCGTGCCGTTGCTGCTGGCCGGTTCGCTGCCGAGCCTGCACGCTTTTTTCCGGTTGGTGTTTTAATGGGTCTGGACGGCTTCCAGGCTGCCGCGCAGCGGCACGTCACAAGGTAGGGCCGGGCCGGGCGCCCGGCCCTAC
>CALMAQ010000068.1:11058-21136 GCA_937859745.1 uncultured Verrucomicrobiota bacterium
CCCCCCCCCCCCCCCCCCCCGGCCCCGCGCCGCCCCCCCCCCCCTACCTTGGTTACGATGGCCGACCATGTTATCATCTCCCCCCAGATGCCTGCTTTCCTGCGCGCCTGCCGCCGCTTCCTCGCCGCGCCCGCCGCCCCGACGCGCACGCCGTTCGCGGACCACGGACGACGCTTCGCCGCGGCGCAGGCGCTCGTGCGCGGGTTCTACGCCTTCCTGCTCTACCTCGCCACGCTGCAACTGACCGAACTGCCCGGGCTGACCAACCAGCCGCTCAACCTGCCGCTCTGGCCTGTGGCGTGGCTGGGCGCGAGCGGCACGCTCTGGCCCAACGGGGTCAAGGCGTTGTTCTTCTTCTATCTAAGCTCGAACGTCCTCGCCGCCCTGCTGCCCGGCTGGCGCAGCCTGCGCCTCGCCGCCTGCCTGGGGCTGCTCGAATACGTCGCGCTCAAGAACTCCTACGGCAAGATCAGCCACAGCTTCCACCTGCCGCTGCTCGCCGCGGGCGTGCTCGTGTTTCTGCCCGCCGGGTGGGACCGCCCTGCCGCCCGCACCGGGCGTGCTCTGCGCCAGGGCACCGTCCTCATTTTCTGGACGTGCCAGGCCGCCGTGCTGCTCACCTACACGATGAGCGGCCTAGGCAAGCTCGGCGGCGCCCTGTACCAGCTCGCCCGTGGCCAGGCCAGCGCGTTCAGCCCCGGCTCCTTCGGGGTCCACGTCGCCCTGCGCCTGCTCCAGACCCATTCGCGCAGCGACCTGGGCAGCTGGATCATCCACCATCCCTGGCTGACGTGGCCCGCCATGCCCGCCACCATCTACCTGGAGACGTTCGCCTTTCTGGTCGCGTTCCGCCCGGCGCTGCACCGCCCCTGGGCCGCCGTCTTGATCCTCTTCCACCTGGGGACTTTCTTCACCATGACGATCATTTTCCCCCAGAGCTGCTTCCTGCTGGCGTTGCTGTTTTTCCAGTCGCCCTTCGCGTCCGAGAGCTTTCCGGGCTGGAAAATGGTCGTTTTCCAGTTACCTTTGGTCGGCGAGGTATCTAAAATGCTCCAATCCATCCGGGGCAGAACGGCCGAACAAGGCCGGATGGAAACGCTTCCCCCGGGAATGACACGATGATTTTTCTTGGAGCGAAACTTGCGGTTGGCTAACGGGTTGAATCCTGTTCCAGACGGTCCCTCGAATCGCAACGTGCGTACTCTCATCCTGACATCCAGCACCGGCGGCGGGCACAACATGCGCGCCAGTTCGTTCGTCCATTGGACGCGCGAGATCCACGGGGCCGGGGCGGCCAACGAGATCCAGATCCACAAGTGCCTGGAGAACACCCACGGGCTCTACCGCTTCGGCGTCGGCCTGTACAACCGCATCCAGCGCTACCTGCCCTGGGCGCACCACGTCTACTTCAATTTCCTGGAGGTCGCCGCCCCCTGCCACTCGCGCCATCGGCTGCTGGGGGTGGGGCGTTTCCACGCGCTGCTCGACCACGTCCGGCCGACGGTGATCCTGTCCACGCACGGCTCGCTCAACCACGGCTTCTTCGACCTGGCGCGCGAGCATCTCGGGGCGGACAACGTGCGTTGCGTGACGTACTGCGGCGAGTTGTTCGGCAAGTACGGCTTCAGCCGCCACTGGGTGAACCCCCGGGCGGACCTGTTCATCGGTGCCGTTCCCGAGACGTGTGAGATGGCGCACTTCCTGGGCATGCCCGCCGAGCGCATGGCGGTCGGCGGCTTCCTGCTCAACCCGAGCTTCTACCACGCGCCCATGACCCCGGAGGAGCGCGCGGCGTACCTGCGCGACCGGCTGGGGCTGGACCCGGACAAGTTCACGTTGCTGCTCTCCACCGGCGAGCACGGGGCGAACAACCATCTCGCCTTCCTCGAAGCCATCCGCAAGCGCCAGCCGCGCAAGGACTTGCAGGTCATCGCGTTGTGCGGGCGGCATCCGCGCGAACTGGCGAAGGTGCAGGCCTGGGCCCACCACCACCGCCAGGCGCTGCCCGTCGTCGCGCTGCCCCACTCGCACGAGATGCACCTGCTCATGCAGGTGGCCGACGCCGTGGTGGGGCGTCCGGGCACGGGGACGACGAGCGAGGCGATCATCAGCGGTTGCCCGATCATCTTCAACACGCTGGGCGGGTTCATGCCGCAGGAGTGGATCACGATGCGCTACGCCCACCGGCACGAATTGTACGAGGCGGCGCACCGGGCGGACCATCTCCCGGCGATCCTCGCGCGCTGGGCGGCGGAGCCAGGGCGGTACGAGGCGTTGCGCCAGCGGATGATCGACTGCCGTCCGGCGGCGCACCCGCGCGACATCCTGAACCTCGTGGCGAACGTGGCGCGGGGCGTCCCCCGCCCGACGCCGCCCGCCGGTGGCTCGCCGCCGCGGCCCTACGTACAGTTGGAGGACGAGTACCAGACGGCGTGACACAAGGTAGCAGGATGCGGGATCGAGGCCGAATGTCAGAGGCCGGGCTTTCCGGAGTGCCAAGGGCGCAGCCTTATTTTAGCCTAGGGCAAAGCCCTAGGAACAAGTCATCCCTCCGCACAGCCCTGAAAGGGCAACTCAAACCGCGGCGTTCAACATCAAGTTATCCGCACATGAATCGCCCCTTGGGGACTTGGCCTGCGCGGCCACTTTCCTGGGGCGCTGCCCTAGGCTAAAATGAGGCCGCACCCTTGGCGCTCCGGAAGACCGGTGGTCCGTCAGCCGTCATCTTTCCGCTTCCACCTTCCACCTTTGAACCCTTCCCTCCTCGCCCGGCTGCACCTTCACGCCGTCCTGCCCGCGATGGAGGACCTCGCGGCGCTCGTGCCCGCCGCGCATGACCTCGCGGCCCGGTGGCCCTTTTCCCTGCGCCTGCAACTGGGCGGCGGCGGACCGGCGGCGACGCTGGCCTCGCCGGGCGACGGCACGCTCGCCGTTCACCGGCACGCCGACGCGCCCGCGAAGCTGGTGCTGCGCTTTTTCTCCGCCGACCAACTCAACCGCACCTTCCTCAATCAGAAGACGCTGCCGCCGCTCCCCACGGGCGGATTCTGGCGCGTGGGCAAGGTCGGCACCTTCATGAAGCTGGCCAAAGAGCTGGACGCGATCCTGCAACCTGCCCCCGGCGCGCTGGAGGATTCGGTTTTTCGGGAGCGGCACCTGCGGCTGTCGTTCAAGGTGCTCGTCGGAGCCATCCCCGTGCTGGCGGGGGACGATCCCGTGTCGCGGCACACGCTTTCCCACACGCCGCCAGGCACCGCGCAGATCAGCATGCCCGCGCTGGGCCTCGCAGGTTGGGCACGCTGGGCGCAGGGCCGCATGACCGCCGGAGTAGGGGAGCCACCTGGCGGCACGCGACCGGACGTGACGATCTCGTTCGTGGACCGTGACACGGCGGACGCCGCGCTGCTCGGACGGCTCGATCCCAACGCGGCCGTGGGTCTCGGCAAGGTGGACGTGCGCGGCCTGGTGCCGCTGGCGGACGGGTTGAGCCTGGTCATGGATCGGGTGGAAGCCTGCCTCAAGCCGCCCGGCAGTGCGACTGGCCAACCGGCGGTGGCATTCAGCGCGGCGGCGGGGTAGGGGAAACGACGGGAAACGGCAACCCGGCTCCGGCGGTGGGCGTACCGTCGTTGAACCTATGACCTCATCACCCCACGCCCTGCTCGGCGCGCTCGCGGCCGACGCCGTCGCCATGCCCGTCCATTGGTACTACGACCGTGCGGCGCTCGCGCGAGATTACGGGCAGGTGCGCTCCTACCTCGCGCCAAAGAACCCGCATCCGGACAGCATCCTGTGGCGGTCGTCCTATACGCCGCTCAACGCGCGCGGCGACATCCTCCACGACCAGGCGCGCTACTGGGGGCAGCGCGGCGTGCATTACCACCAGCAGCTCGCGGCAGGCGAGAACACGCTCAACTTCCAACTGGCCGTCCGGCTCTACGAGCAGGTCCGCCAGCTCGGCCGCTACGACGCCGACCTGTGGCTGGCCGCCTACATCGACTTCATGCTCACGCCGGGACGGCACCGGGACACCTACGTCGAGGAATGTCACCGCGAGTTTTTCACCAACTACGCGCGCGGTCGCAAACCCCACGCCTGCGGCGTCGCCGATGTCCACATCGGCGGGTTATCGCAGGTGGCGGCGTTATGCGACGCCCTGGCAGGCACGGACGCCGACGTGGCTGCCGCCGTGCAGGAACACGTCGCCCTGACGCACCAGGACCCGGAGGTCTTGCGCGCGGCGGATGCGCTGGTGCGAGTCCTGGCCGCCGTGCGGGCGGGCGAACCGCTGCGCGCGGCGATCCTCGCGCACACCTCCGACTGGATCAGTGCCGCCAAAACCGCCGCCTGGGGCCGGGAACCGGACGACGTGGTCGTGGGCCGTCGGCTCAGCCCGGCGTGCTACATCCCGGACGCTTTTCCGGCGGCGCTGTACCTCGCCTGGAAGTACGCGGACGATTTCGGCGCGGGGATCTGCGCGAACGCTCAGGTGGGCGGCGACAGTTGCCACCGTGGAGCGGTGGTCGGCGCGCTGCTCGGACAGGCCAACGGCGTGCCCGTGGCGTGGCGGGATGGTCTCGCGGTCCGGTTTTGATCCGTCATGCCCGGACGCCTGCACGAGATGAACCGCCTGGAGGACATGGGGCGTTTCCCCGTGTTGATCTACGTCGGCGCGACGGGCAACGTGCTGGCCGAGGTGCTGTTCTTCTTTTGGCTGCACGGCCGCGTCGGCGGCAGCCTGCCCGTGGGCTTCGCTGCCGCGGTGGGGTTGGTGGCGATCAACCTGCTGCCTGTCATCGTGCTGCGTGGGCGCGAGGGGGTGGACGGTCTGGCGGACACCCCGGCGGTCGAGAGGATGGGCTTCGTGCGCGATCAGCACCGGTTCGCCTCGTGGGTCTACGCCGTGGCGAGCGGTAACCTGTTTTTCTGGCTCATGCTGGCCTGGACCGCGTTCCACGTGGAACATAGCGCCCGCATGCTCCTGGCCGTGGAAGCGCTGGTCTTTTTCTGCACTTTCCTCCCGGTGTGGCTTCGGCTCCTGCGGCGCGCGGGGTAGAGAAGTGCTACCTTGCCATCTCATGTCACGCTCCTTTTCCCGCTCGCTGGACCTTTTCGCACGCGCCGCGCGCGTCATTCCCGGCGGCATCTACGGCCACACCCACCCGGCGGCGACGTTGCCCATGGCCTCGCCGTACTACGCCACCCGCGGCGAGGGTTGCCGCTACTGGGATGCCGACGGCAACGGTTACATTGATTACCTCTGCGCCTACGGGCCGATGATCCTGGGCTACCACCATCCGGAGGTCGAGGCCGCCGCCGAACGGCAGCGCGCCCTGGGAGACTGCTTCAACCACCCGACGCCGCTCGCCGTGGACCTCGCCGAACGGCTGGTCGCGCTCGTGGACTTCGCCGCCTGGGCCGTGTTCGGCAAGAACGGCTCGGACATGACCACCTGGGCGCTCCAGGTCGCGCGCGAGCACACGGGGCGCAAGAAAATCCTGCGCGCCGACGGGGCCTACCACGGTAGCCACGCCTGGTGTACGCCCGGCCACGGCGGCCTGATCGAAGAGGACTACGCGCACATCCACGGCTTTACCTGGAACGACCTGGAAGACTTCGAGCGCCGCCTCAAGGAACACCGCGGGCAGGTCGCGGGCGTGATCGTCACGCCCTTCCATCACCCGGCGTTCGGCGACAGCGTGCTGCCCGCCCCGGGCTTCCTCCAGGGCGTGGAGGCCGCGTGCCGCCGGGAGGGCGTCGTGCTCATCCTCGACGACGTGCGCGGCGGCTTCCGGTTGCACCGGGGCGGCTCGCACCGCCTGTTCGGCTTCGAGCCGGACCTGATCTGCTTTTCCAAGGCGCTCGGCAACGGCTACCCCATCTCGGCCGCGCTGGGCCGCCAGCTTCTCCAGCGCGCGGCGGGCCGTGTGTTCCTGACGGGAAGCTTCTGGAACAACGCCGTGCCCATGGCCGCCGCGCTGGCGTGCCTGGACGTGTTCGCGCGCGAGGACGTGCCCGCCAAGGTCGCCGCCACGGGCAGGCTCCTGCGCGCAGGCATGGAGCGCCTTTCCGCCAAGCACGGCGTCCCCGTCCGCTACACCGGGCCGGACGCGATGCCCTTCATGTCGTTCGCCGACGAGACGAACTTTTTCCGCAGCCAGACGTTCTGCAAGGAAACGATCCGCCGCGGCGCGTTCTTCCATCCGCACCACAACTGGTTCCTGTCCGCCGCGCACACCCCGGCGGACATCGAAGAAACGCTCGAAATTGCCGACGCGGCGTTCGAGGTGGTGGCGGACGAGTTCCGCCGTCCCGGCAAGGCAGTTTGAGTCGAGCACAGTGTTCCACGTGGAACCAACCCGTCGCTCCCTTCACAACCCGCAGTTCTTGCGGATGATCCACAGGAGCAGTCGGCGCGGCAAAAAACGGTACGCCAGCGGCCCGCCCAACGCCTGCCAGACGTTGCCGCAGGCAACCAGCGGGCGGTGGCCTTCCCACGTCACGATGCTACGCACCGTCTCGGCCACCTCTTCGGGCGGCGGCGCGCCCGCCAGGCTCCGGTCGCTCGCGGCCAGGGAGCGCCGCACGGATGAGGTCGCCAGTTCGTTGCCTGGCTGGTCGAGCCCGGCCCAGAAACGCATCGCCCGGTTAAACCCCGTGCGGATGTCCCCGGGTTGCACGTCCACGAACCGCACCGTGTGCCGGCCCGGCGGCCGCGGCGCGGTTTCCTCCATTTGCAGGGCCGCCGTGAACACGCTCAGCGCCGCCTTGGCCGCGCTGTACGCCGCGCCGTAGGGCAGGGGCAGCCGCGCGGCGAGCGAGGTCACGTTGATGATCGTCCCGCCCGGCGCGGCACGCATCCCCGGCAACGCGAGCCCCATCAACTCCACCGGCCCGAGCGCCAGCGTCTCGAACTGCGCGCGCAACTCTCCGGGAGGGATCTCCGCGCCCGGCCCGAACCAGCCGCCGCCCGCGTTGTTGACGAGCACGTCGAACCGTCCGCCCGCCTCGGCCTGCGCCGCCCGGAAGGCGTCGCGCCACGCCCCGCCGCCGTTGAAATCCAGCGCCACGGGATGAAAGTTCGCCAGGTCTCCGGGCAGGCGTGCCACGCTCCTCGCCGTGCCCCACACCTCGCAGCCCGCCGCGCACAGCGACCGCGCGACCGCCAGCCCGATGCCCGCGCTCGCGCCCGTCAGGAAGACCCGTTTTGCTTCCGTCATGGCGTCCAGCGGCGCATCACCACGGCGACGTTCGTGCCGCCGAACCCGCTGGAGTTGTTCATCACGACCGCCGGTGCGAGGTCCACGGGCCGGGTGATGACCGGCACGCCCTCGCACATGGGATCCAGTTCCGTGATGTGCGCCGACACGGGCACGAAGCCCTCCCGGAGCGTCAACCCGCAGAACGCCGCTTCCATCACGCCCGCCAGCGACAGGCCATGGCCCGTCAGGCTCTTGGTGGACGACACCAGCGGACGGCGCGCCGCGTCCGGGGACGACCGCTTGATGGCGTGGATCTCCGAGGGGTCGCCGAAGGGGGTCGAGGTAGCGTGGGCGGTGAGGTAGTCGCCGAGGTCCGGCGGCACGCCGGCGTCCCCCATCGCCATGGTCATCGCGCGGGCGAGGCCCTCACCGTCCGGGGACGGGGCGAGGACGTTGTAGCCGTCCGACGCCTGCCCCCAGCCGAGCAGTTCGCCGTAGATCTGGTCGTCCGTGACGCCGCGGCCGCGCGCGGTCTCCAACTCCTCCACCACCATCGTCACCGCGCCACCCGTGCCCACGAAGCCGTCGCGCTTCCGGTCGAAAGCGCACGGGGATTTCTCGGGATCGGTCTGCGTGCTCAGGGCGCGCACGGCGGCGAAGGGCAGGATCGAGAACTTGTCGCAATCCTCCGCTCCGATGACGAACACGCGCTGCTGGCGGCCCAGGCGGATCAGGTCAATCGCCTGGCCCAGCGCGTGGGCCGACGACGCGCACGCGCTGGAAATCCCCAGGCTAACGCCTTTGATGCGGAACGCGGGCACGAGGTTGATGTACAGCGACCCCGGGATGGAGTTGATGACGCTCATGGGCGGGCACTTCATGACGCCACGCCGGAGCATCGTCTCATAGTTGGCGTAGGCCATGCCCATGGAGCCGCCGCTGGCGCACAGCAGGCCGGTGGCGGGATCGGACACCTGTTCGGGCGTCAGGCGCGCGTCGTCGATGGCCTGGCGCAGGGCGAAGTACGCGAACAGCGAGTTGGGGGCCATCGGGCGCAGGGTCTCGCGCGAGAGCTTGTACGTCGGCGGGAACGTCCAGTCCTCGAAGTCCGTGGAGGGAAAGGAAAACCCCTTGACCGTGCCCAGGAGGCTGATGGGCACCTCGGGGTCATCGACGAACTCCGGGTAGGGTTCGATGCCGGTGCGCGTCTCGCGCAGGCTGCGGCTGACTTCGGCGCGGCTGTTGCCGATGCTGGTGACGAACCCCAGCCCGGTGATGACGGCACGTTTCATGGGTGCGGACAATGTTCCGCAATCCGGGCGGGGGCGCCAGTGAAAGTCGGCAGGCGCAAGGCAGGAGGCGCGCGCCTTCTGCTTTCCGCTTCTACCTTCTGCCTTCCGCCCTCCAGAGCGCCGGATCAACCGGCGGATTTACCCGGGCACCTGCTGCTTCGGGGACACGGTCCGTCGTGCCCGGCATGAGTTCCGCCAGAGCGTGCGCTCCCGTGCCAGCCCCGTTGCTGCCTGCTCCGGAGGCTGCTTCCGATTCCCCCGCGCTCTCCTTGTGGTCGAGGTTCTCCAACACCTCGTGGCCAAACGCCAGCACGAGATGTTCGATCTTCGCCAACCGCTCGCCACGCAGCGTCGCGCTGCCTCGGAACACCGCCAGCGGCGCGCGCAGGCGCTCCAGCGTGGCCTCCATCTCGATCACGTCGCCCGGCTTGGCCCGGCGGTAGAAGTGCGCCTCCTCCATGGAGGCGAACAGCACCTCGTTGGACTTCACTTCCGTCCGCAACTGTTCGGGGGCCACTTCCAGCACCCACAGGCACGCCGCTTGCCCGATGGCCTCAAACACGATGGCCGCCGGCATCACGGGGTTATCCTTGAAATGTCCCTCCAGGAAAAATTCGTCCCCGCGCACGTGGTACTTCGCACGCACCGTGTCCCCTTCGATTTCCGCCTCGTCCAGGAACAGGAAGGGTGGCTGCTGGGGCAGGCGCATGACGATCTCCGGCCGGTCGTACCGCCGCGCCTTGGCCGCGGGCTCCTCCACCGCGCCTTCCTGCCGGGCGAGCTTGCGCGTGATGAACGCCTTCACCTCGCCGAGCGTGCGGATCTCGCGCAACTCCTCGTTCTCGATGGAAATCTTGATCGTTTCCTCGATGGACAGCACGATCTCCAGCAGGGTCAGCGAGTCGATCCCCAGGTCTTCGATCAGCCGCGTGTCGTCGCCTGCGTCGGCGAGGCTGCGGTTGTTCTCCGGAGCCAGGTGGCGCTCGATGATGCCGTACACGATCGTGGGCAACACGCTGGCGTCCCCCGTCGTGCGGAACTGGACGGCAGCCTCGATGGTCTGCGGGCTGCAACGCTTCAGCGCGGTCCGGAGGGTCTGGAGTTCTTGATCGGTGGGTGGTGCCATTGCGAAGTCAGTGGTTATAACGGATAACAAGTCCCCTGGGAACACCCAATCGGAAAACGTCCTGCCGGTTCAACGGTTTCTGTGGCCTGAGATTGGGTTCGGTGCAACTCTCCTAACGCTCTTTTTGCCTACGGAAGCCGACCTTTTGACCGTCATCCTTGCCACGCATGAATACGCCCCATTTCGGGGTGGGGTGGCAACGTACGTGCACGAAGTGGCGGCAGCGATGGGGTCGGAACATGCGGCCGTTGAGCTCTGGACGGTGGATTACCGCGATCGATTCAAGGAGATGCCGGCATCCGCCGGGGAAGGAGACGGTACGTCTGAATCGTCGGCAAGGGTGCGACTGGTTCGCTTGCCGTCGGACGGGCGTCTGAGCCCGGCGGGCCTGGGCCGGCTCGCCTGGGGGTTCTGGCGGCGGCGGAGGCGCAACCGGCAGCGGATATTGGCTGAACCCG
>CALMAQ010000069.1 GCA_937859745.1 uncultured Verrucomicrobiota bacterium
CGCTCGCCGCCGCCCGCCAGTTCGACCAGCGCGCCCGGGGCGGCGGGCTCGTCCGGGGCGAAGTCCCGCACGGCCAGCGCCGCGAACTGCCGCCGGGCCGCCTCGGTCTCGCGGGCCTGGAGCGACTGGCCGTGCGCGAGATAAGAGGCTTCCAAGCCGCGCGTGTCGTACTTGTGCTCCGCCTTGCTCTCACCGTCGGTGGCGGCGGCCTGCGCGGCGCGGGCACTCTGCGTGAAGCGGTCCAGTTCAAGGTCCAGGCGGTTGAGGATGGCCGCGACGATCTGTGTCTTGTCCATACGAGGAGGGGGCGGGCGGAAGCTAGCGCCGGGCCACCCGCTCGGCCCGCACCTGCGCCAGCAGCGCCTCGTTCGCCGCCAGGGAGTCCTGCATGAACTGCACCGTGTCCGTGGGCGAATCCTGATACCACGCGAACATGGGCTTGAGCTTCCTGGTTTGCGGGTCGTAGAAAATTTCCTTCGGATCATCCAGCCGCGGGGCGATCAGTTCGTAGGAAAGCTGCTGGTACCGGCGCAGGGTCATGAAACCCAGCCGTTGCACGCTGCTCGCTTTCTTCAGGGTCCGGACCATCTGGAAGTCGAGCAGGCGGCCCGCGCCGGCCTGCGAAAGCATCATGTCGTCGGTCGGATCGTAGTCGGTCGAGAACGATAAGAGGTGCAGCGCGGGTATCTCGCCCGCTGCCAGCTGCCACCGCCACTCGTCCTGGTGGGCCCGGGTTGCCACGATTCCGGCCCGGATGTTGCCGACCGCCTCGGCGGTGTCCTCGTCGAGCGACTGGGGGATTTGCAGGCGGGTGACGCGATCCTGCCGCTGGGTCTGCCAGGCGTTGAGCACGAACGCCGCAGACACGCCGACGAAGACGATGACGATGTCGGCCAGCCATTCCAGCATGCGCCCGCGCAGGGGACGGAGGAACGGGCGCGGGGCCGCGGGACCGGCGGCGGCCCTGTTTTCTTTGGTGGGGGGCGTTGCTTCCACGGCCTGCGACCTTGACACCAGGGCGGGCCTCGTCTCAAGAGAAAACAGGCGGGGAATCGATGGCGGATGTGCTTGTCTTTCGCGGCGATTCCCCGGAAACTCCGCCCCGTCACCATGAGCACCGCCACACCGCCCGCAATTCCCGAACTGGTCATCGAGGCCGGACGCGCCGAACGCCAGTACTGGCGCGACCTGTGGCGCTACCGCGAACTCTTCTACTTCCTGGCCTGGCGCGACATCCTCGTGCGCTACAAACAGACGGCCATCGGCGTGGCCTGGGCCGTGCTGCGCCCGCTGCTGACCACGATCATCCTGACGGTCATCTTCGGACGCATCGCGCACCTGCCCTCGGGGGACATCCCGTATCCGCTTTTCGTGCTGGTGGGAAACCTGCCCTGGCAATTCTTTGCCACTTCCCTGTCCGAGGCGAGCAACAGCCTCATCGGCAACTCCAACCTCATCAGCAAGGTCTACTTCCCGCGCCTGATCGTGCCCGCCAGCGCGGTCATCACCAGCCTCGTCGATTTCCTGATCACCATCGGCCTGCTGGCCGTGTTTCTGGCGTGGTACCGTTACCTGCCCGACTGGCGCTTGCTGACGCTGCCGCTGCTGACGGTGTTCGCCTTCCTGGCGGCGCTCGGGCCTGGGCTCTACATCACGGCGCTCAACGTGAAGTACCGCGATTTCCGTTACGTCATCCCCTTCATCGTGCAGTTCGGCTTCTTCCTCTCGCCCGTGGCCTTCAGCAGCCACGTGGTGCCCGCGAAATGGCGGCTGCTGTATTCGCTCAACCCCATGACGGGCGTGATCGACGGCTTCCGCTGGGCGGTCTGCCACGGGGGCGACGCGCCGCTCTACGTGCCGGGGATGTGTTTGTCGGTGCTGGTGACCGGTCTTTTCCTGTGGCTGGGTGTGTGGTACTTCCGCAAGATGGAGCGCACGTTCGCCGACATCATCTGACCTCCTTCGACGATGCCAAACGACGCGGACCAACCTGGCAACGAGGCAGGCGGCGGCACGCTGCACTTCGGCGTGCGCGACGTGGTGGACGGCCGGGAGATCGGGCCGGAGTTCCTGCCCTTCGCGCTGCTCCAGGCGTTCGCGGACGAGGTGGGCCGCTTCCTGCGCGGCGGCACGCGGCTGGTGGACCTCGCCCTCGTGCCCGTGGGCGTGGCGGGACCCGGCTTCGGGTTCAACGTGACGCTCGACGCCGACAGCCACGCGGCCCTGCGCGGCGAGTGCGCGCTGCTGGCGGCAGGCCCAACGGGGCTCGCGCGGATCGATCCCCGTCGCGCGGAGATCGTCCTGGCCTGGCAGGAGGCGGCGCGCAAGTGCCCCCGGCGCGTCTACCGCGTGTACGATCCCGCCGGGACGAAGGGCAGCGGCCTGCGGATCGACGCGAGGACGCGCTTCCAATCCACGAACGAGGAAACCTGGGTGGAGGTGGAGAAGTACCTCTTCGGCCGGGTGGTGGAGGCGGGCGGCAAGACCAATACAAATTTGCATCTCGTGCTCGACGGCTCGCGCGAGACGGTGATCGTCGCGGCCACGGAACAGCAGCTCCAGAAGGACGAGCGCAACCGGCTCTTTCACGAGGTGCTGGTCCACGTCAGCGCGCGGCAGAACCTGCGGACGGGCCTGCTGCGCGATGTGGTGTTGCTGGCGTTCGCGGACCAATCGGCGGAGGTGGACGAGGACGCGCTCGCGCGGATGGTCGCGCGCGGCACGGAACGCTGGCGCGACGTGCCGCTCTCCGCCGGGTTCTGACGCTCGCACCGACCCGGCCATGGCCAACACCAGCATCCTCCTCGACGTGAGTTTCCTGGCGTCCTTCGTGGACGCGGGCCGTCCGCACCACGGGGCGGCGATGGCGTTCTACCGCTACTGCGTGGCGCAACGGGTGCCGATGTTTCTCTCGACGCTGGTGGCGGACCAGTTCGCGCGGCGGCAGCCCGTGACGGACCTGCCGCTGACGACGCTGCGCGTGCTGCCGTACAACCT
>CALMAQ010000070.1 GCA_937859745.1 uncultured Verrucomicrobiota bacterium
CGGCGTGTGGAGCGTCATCGACTCCGGCCTCGCGCGGACCGCCCGCTTCGACCCGTACCGGGGCATCACCACACTGCTGGTGGAAAAAATCGCGCGTGCCGCCTGCGACCAGCGCGCGGGCCGCGCGGGCCGCACCGCCCCGGGCCACTGCCTGCGCCTGTGGACCGAGGCCGAGCACGCCGACCGGCCCGCGCAGGAACTGCCCGAGGTCCGCCGCCTGGACCTGGCGGAAGTCGTCCTGACGCTCAAGGCCAGCGGGGTCGATGATGTCCACGCCTTCCGCTGGCTGGAACCGCCCGAGCGGCGCTCGCTCGAACGCGCGGAACACCTGCTGGCCGACCTCGGCGCGCTGGACCGCGCCGCGCCCGCGCGCATCACGCCCACGGGCCGCCGGATGCTGACCTTCCCGGTCCATCCGCGCTACGCCCGGATGCTGCTCGCCGCGCGCGAGTGGGACTGCGTGCGCCCCGTGGCGCTGCTGGCCGCGCTGACCCAGTCGCGCAGCCTGCTGCTCCGCAGCGAGGGCCGCAAGATGGACGAGGAACGCGACGATCTGCTGGGCGCGGAACAAGAGAGTGACTTTTTCCTGCTCATGCGCGCGTTCCGCTTCGCGCAGGACGGCAACTTCGACCCAGGCCGCTGCCGTCGCCTGGGCATCCACGCGCTGTCCGCGCGGCAGGCGGGCGAGTTGTTCGAGCAGTTCCTCGCCATCAACCGCGACGAGGGCAAAAAGCCGGACGAGGTCGACCGGGGCCGTGACCGCTCCGACGACATCCGCCGCTGCGTGCTGGTGGGCTTCTCCGACCAGCTCGCGCGGCGCTTGGACGAGGGCACGCTGCGCTGCCAACTCGTCGGCAACCGGCGCGGCGTCCTGGCGCGCGAGAGCGCCGTGGGCCGCGCGCGCCTGTTCGTGGCCGCCGAGGTGCGCGAGATCCAGAAAGGCGGCGGGGATGAACTGGCCACGCTGCTGAGCTTGGCGACCGCCGTCGAGGAAGCTTGGTTGCAGGAACTGTTTCCCGACGACTTCAGCGAGGCGGAGGAAGTGTTTTACGACGACACGGCCCGTCGCGTGATGGTGCGGCGGCAGCGACGGTTCCGCGATCTCGCCCTGGCGGAACTGTTCTCCGAAGACCCACCCAAAGAAGGAGCCGCCGCGCTGCTGGCGGAGGAGGTGATCTCCGGCCGCTGCCCGCTCAAGAACTGGGACGCCGCCGTGGAACAATGGATCGCGCGGGTCAACGCGCTGGCCGTGTGGATGCCCGAATTATCGGTCCCGCCGATCACCCCGGGAGATCGCCGCGCGCTGGTGGAACAGCTCTGTTACGGCGCGACGACGTACAAGGCCATCAAGGAGCGCGCCGTCTGGCCCGCCGTGAAGGCGTGGCTCTCGGCGCAGCAGCAGGAGTGGGTGGAAACGTACGCGCCCGAGCGCGTGGAACTGGCCACGGCGAAGGGTCCGCGCAAGGTCAAGCTGCTCTACCCGGAAGCGGGTGACGGCAGTCCGCCCGTGCTGGCGGCGCGCATCCAGGAGCTCTACGACGTGACCGGCGGCATGAAGGTGGCGGCGGGCCGGGTGCCCGTGACGATCCAGGTGCTCGCACCGAACCACCGGCCGATCCAGGTGACGCAGGACCTCGCCAACTTCTGGAAGGAAAGCTATCCGCGCCACAAACAGGAACTCCAGCGCAAGTACCCCCGGCACGAATGGAGGTGACCTCCCCATCCCACATCCCACATCCGTCATCTGCTATCCTGCATCCTGCATCCTTTCGCCTTCAAAAAAGCCACCCTCCACGGGGCCGCAAGCGCCCCCCGGAGGGTGGTTGGTAATTCGTGGATGGGTTGAGGTTAGTCTTGGTATCCCGTGTTCAGACCACGCTCGTGTGGTGGCGCGCCCGCCACACTGCCACACCCGCCACTCCGACCAATACGGCGAGCACCGTGCTGGGCTCGGGCACCACCCCCGGAGTGATGGCCGCGTTGGAAAGCGCGAAAGTCGTGGCACCCAACAGGCCGGAATTTGCGCCGACCTGACCCGTCACTTCAAAGTTCAGCGTGCTGCTCGGCGTGATGTTCGCGGGCGTGGTGAAGCCGAAGGTCGCCGTGGTGCTGGTGTTGAACTGGTTTACCAGGTTCACCGACAGGCCGCCGAGGATGCCGAAGCCGGTTCCACTGCTGGCGAACATGGTGCCGTTCGCGCCCAAGACGACCGTCAGACCGGTCAGCAAGCTCAGTGTCGAGTTGCTACCCTGCATGACGGTGAACTGGTACGCGGTGTTCGGCTGCAAACCCGCCGTGGCGAAGTTTTTCGCCGCGTCAAAGGTGCCCCCGAGCGTGACCGCGCCGCCCGTGCTGGCGGACAACGTGTTCGCTGTCGTGTTCAACGTCTCGGAGAGCGTGGAGCCGACACCGTTGTTGACGGTCACCGTGCCCGTGTAGGCCGAGCCGAGCGAGCCGATGGTGGTGTTCGTGGCTGGTGTGCCGAGGCCGATAATGGCCGGCGTGCCGGTGACGGTGTTGCTACCGCTCGTGCCGCCAAAGAGGTTGGTGAGCCCCTGCGCCCGCACGTTCGTTGCCGACACCGCCGAAATGACTACGGCCGCGCAAACCAGCGCCGCCGCCCGATAGTTTTGGTTAAGGGATCGTTGGATCATGACGCCGACTTTGCCGCGTCGCCCAACATCCCGCTATGAGGACAACCCCCACCTTGGATGGGGGGCAGAACCCCATTCCATCCCCGGCTGGGGAACTTTCCCCAGCCGGTGCCCTTTCGTGGGGTCCTTCCCAAAAAAAGCACCCGTTTTGCAGCCCGACTCTTGCTGCTTTTCGGACGGTCAGCGCCCCTCTTCCGCCACTGGCGGCGAAGCCATCGGCTTCAGGTCCGTGTCATATACGGTCACCGGCCCAAGTTTATCCAACGAGGCCTTGATCTCCTTCGCTTCGCCCACGACCACGACAGTCCAGTCGTCGCCCCCGAGGTACTTGTCGGCCAAGGCCTTGACCGCCTCCGCGCCCGTGCGCTCCACGCGCGAGGCATACGTCTTGTAGAAGTCGGCGGGCAGCTTGTAGAGGTCGATTTCCTGCACGCGCTGAGCGGTGCGGGCCGGGCTTTCCAGACTCAGGAGATAGCTGCCCGCGAGGTAACGGCGCTGCCGGTCCAATTCCGGGTCGGGCACGGGGTCGGCGTCGATGCGCCTGATCTCGTTGAACACTTCCTCGATGGCAGACACCGTGACGGCGTTGCGCACCTCCGCGCTCGCGGAGAACAGTCCGCCGTAACGCTGGGTCGAGAAGCTCGAACTCGACCCGTAGGTGTATCCGTGCTGCTCGCGCAGGTTCTGGAACAGGCGGCCCGACGCGCCGCCCCCGAGCACCGAGTTAAGCACGCCCAACTCGACTACGTCTGGGTTGTTGCGCGCGACCGCCCGGCGGCACACGAGGATGTTCGACTGCACGCTGCCCGGACGGTCCACGAGGTGGACCGTCACATTCTTGGGTGGCTCGGGGAACGGCGGCAGCGGTTGGTGCCGCACGGAGTCGGCGGCCACCACCTGCCAGTTGGCAAAAGCGATGGCGAGAGTCTGCGCCATCTCGCTGGTCTGCACGTCGCCGACGACTGCCAGCGTGGCATTGTCGGGCGAGAAGAACTCGTGGTGAAACTTCACCAGGTCGTCCCGCGTGATCGCGCCGATGCTCGCCTCCGTGGTGTACGCGCCGTAGGGATTGTCGCCGCCGTAGACGAGCTTGCCGCGCAGCCGCGCCGAGAGCGTCCCCGGACGCTGCTTGCTCTCCACGAGCGCGGAAATCTTCTGCCGCTTCTGCTTGGCCAACTGGTCCTCCGGGAACGTCGGGTGCAGCGCGACGTCGAGCAACAGTTCGAGCAGCTTGGGCGCGTCCTTCGACAGGCCGCTGGCGCTCAGGCTGATGGCGTCCTCGCCGCTGCTCGCCTCCACGCTCGCGCCGAGAAAATCGGTCTCTTCCGCGAACTCGGCGGCGGTGCGGCTCTCCGTGCCGCGGTTGAGCAGCGCGGCGGTGGTTTCCGCGACGCCGGGACGGCCCGCTGGGTCGGAGGCGTCGCCGTTCTTGATGAGCAGGCGGAACGTCACGGTGGGCTGCTTGTGGCTTTCGACCACGAAAATCTTGAGCCCGTTCGGCAGCAGGCGCGCCTGGTAGTCGGGGAAGCTCGCAGCGGGTTCCGGTCCGGGCACGGGCGGGTGCGCCCGGTCGATGTCGGCGCGCCCGGTGGCGGCGGCGCAGCCCAGCAAGAGGGAAAGGAAAGTTCGCTTCATGGCGGGTCAGTTCGTTGGGCGGGGATGCGGCGGCAGCTCCTTGGGCTGGCCCGGCACGGGGTAATGAATCACGTCCGTGCCTTGCTTGGTGAGGTATTTGTTCGCCACGCGCTTGATGTTGTCGAGCGTGACCTTGAGGTATTCTTCCAGCTCCCGGTTCACGAGGTCCGCGTCGTTGAAATACAGGTGGTAATGCGCCAGACCCTGCGCGCGGGCGAGCACGGTGCCGTAGGAGGAGGCGACCTCGGATTCCTTCTGGTTGCGCGCCTTTTGGTACTCTTCCTGGGTCACGCCGTCCTGGCGGACCTTGTTGACCTCGTCGTCGATCAGGGCGTCGAGTTTTTCCAGCGGCACGCCCGGGTTGCCGACGGCGAACACGCCGACCATCCCCGCATCCTCCAGGAAATACGGGAACGCGCTGGCCTCCACGGCGACCTGTTCGTCCTCCACGAGCCGCCGGTACAGCCGCGAGGAGCGCCCGTTGGCGAGGATGTTGGTGAGCATTTCCATCGCGTAGGCGTCGGGCACGCCGGTTTCCTTGGGCGCGAGCCAGGCGTGCAGCGACGCGGGCAGCGGGGTGTTCTGGCGGTCAATGTTGACGGTCTTGCTCTCCGAAGGCTTGAGGACGTATTTCTCCCCGCTGTACTTAAGGTGCGAATCAGGAATTACATCATCGGTAGCATGAAGTTGACTGACATCGACAGGGGCGGGCGAGGCTTGGGGAACTCCTATCGGCTCTGAGGAAGCATTGCTCGTGGTTGCCGCGCCGGGGAAAACAAGGGCTATGTTCGGACGTATCGGCTCCGGCCCGCACGGGATGGGGCCGAAATATCCCTCCACCTCGCCCTTGATCTTCGCCGGGTCGAAGTCGCCCGAGAGCACCAGCGTCGCGTTGTTGGGCAGGTAGTACGTCTTGTAGAACTCGCGGAACTCCTCCAACGTCGCCTGATCGATGTACTGCACGCTGCCAATTGGCACCCAGGAGTACGGCGTGCCCGCGAACACCAGCTTGGCCACCTCCTCGAACAACCCGCCGTAGGGCTGGTTGTCGTAGCGCATCCGGCGCTCCTCCTTGACCACCTGCCGCTGCGTGTCCACGCCGATCTGTTCGATCTTGGCGTGCAGCATGCGCTCGCTCTCGATCCACAGGGCGAGCTTGTACTGGTTGGCGGGCAGGTTGATGTAGAAATCCGTCTGGTCGAAGCTCGTGGAGGCATTGAGGTTGCCCCCGGCGGCCGTCACGTCCTTGAAAATCTCGCCGCGTCCGATGTTTTCCGTGCCCTCGAACATCAGGTGCTCGAAGAAGTGCGCGAAGCCCGTGCGGTCGGGCCGCTCGTTCTTGCTGCCGACGTGGTAGAGCACATACGAGGCGAACACGGGCACGGAATGCTCCGGGGCCAGGATGACGTGCAGGCCGTTGGGCAGGTCGTACTCGGTGAACTCAATGCGCGCCGCCCGCGCGGGGGCAGCGGACCACGCGAGCAGGCAGCAGGCGGCGGCGGCCAACCACCGGGGAAAACGGGGCGTCATAGGTCCCCCACTGGAACCCATCCGGGGTGGGACTGCAAACTGCCCTGCATCGGGCACTCGAACGCCACGAATTTTCCATCGCCGCATCTCCATCCCCCGCCGAGACTTCCGCCGCCTCTGGAGCGGATTCGCGGTGGCTTCCACGGCCCGGCGCGCTTAGGTTACAGCCCGTGCGGGCCCACGGTCCGATTTCGACCCATGGATAAGCCATCTCCTTCCCGCCCCCCGCGCCGCGCGTCGGCGCTGATCCTGGCGCTGGTCCTGGCGCTGCTGGGGGTGGCGGTCCGGCTCGCGCGCGCGGACGACACGGTCCGGCAGATCCAGGAGGAACTCCGCAAGCGCAACCTCTACTTCGGCGACGTGGACGGCACGCTCAGCGATCCCACCTCCGCCGCCCTGCGCCGCTACCAGCAGCGCAAGGGCTTCCCCGCCACCGGCCAGCCCGACGCCGTCACGCTGCACTCGCTGATGATCCCCGTCCCGG
>CALMAQ010000071.1 GCA_937859745.1 uncultured Verrucomicrobiota bacterium
CTGTTTCCACTGCCCGCGCCACCACCGCCGGCCGGAGCGGCGGCGGCGTTGCTGCTCCCGCCGCTGGTGCGGAGGATCGACGTGCGGGTTTCGTCGTTCAACTGGCCCGTCACCTGGAGCCCGTTGCGGATCTGGTAGCGGCGGATCGCCTGGGTCATCTCGTCGCCGGGCGCGCCGTCGATGGTGCCGTAGTAGAACCCCTGGTCGCGCAGGGATTGCTGGACTTTCTTGAGCGCGTCGTCCGCGCGCGCGGCCCCCGGGGCGGCCGCGATCCACAACAGGCCCGCGAGGGCAAAGCACATCTGGCGTTTCATAGAGGATGGGAAGCTGGAAGGAATGACGGGCGGGCCGGTGCGCCTATTCACGCTCCGGCCGGAGGCTTGGCCGCCGCGCCGGACCCGGAAGGCTGGTCCGCCGCTTGCAGATAATTGATGATACCGCCCGCGATGGCATCGGCAAGTTTTTGCCGGTAGGCAGGGTCGCCCAGGCGCTTGGCTTCGGAGGGATGGCTGATGAACCCGCCTTCCACCAGCACGGCGGGCGCGCGCACCTTGCGCGTCACGTACAGCGAGCGTTCCTTGGTGCCGCGGTCCGCCGCCGAGGTCGCCAGGACGAGCGAGCCCTGGATGGCGTCCGCCAGCGTCGCGCCCTCGTGCGCCGACCACGCCAGCGCCTCGCGCCCCCGGGCCGCCCCGGCGGAGCGCCCGCCGAAGAGCGAGGTCCACATCCAGTCGCTGCCCAGCAGCCCGGCTTCCTTGTGCTCGGAGTAGTACGTCTCCACCCCGCTCGCCGCCGTGAGCGCGTCGTTGAAGTGGATGCTCACGAAAATCGCCCCCGGCGTGGCGTTGCCGATCCGCACCCGCTCCTCCAGCGACACCGCCTGGTCGGCGTCGCGCGTCAGCCGGACGCGGACGCCCGCGTGCTCCAGCGTCTGGCCGACCCGCCGGGCCACGTCGAGGTTGAGCCATTTTTCCTGCAAGCCCAGCGCGGTCGCGCCCGTATCCACGCCGCCGTGCCCCGGGTCGATCACCACGGCCACCGGGCCGCCGCCGCCGCCAAAAGGGGCCGGCTTGGTGACACTCCCGCCGTCGTCGGATGGCCAGGTCACGGCTGAAAGTGCCGCCAACAACCCGTGGAGGCAACCTGCCATCAACGCCAGACCGCCCAGCGGCACCAGTTGCCGGGCCCACCACCGCCAGGGCAGCCTGCGCCTCGGGGCCGGCCGCTTCGGCGCGGACGGCCCCGGCGGGACCGCCCTGGGCACCAGGAACACCTTGCCCGGCACGAAGGGCGCGGACAGCGACACCGGCGGGGGCGGGACGGTCGTCGCGCCCCCGGAAAGAGGAGGCACGCGGGTCGCGTCACCCGGCGGCTGGCCGTCCTCAGGCATTGTCGCCCAGCAGGGGCCGCAGCTCCTCCTCGGTCACGGACCGGAACGTGATGTGCGACGCCGCGCCCTGTTCGAGGATGGCGGCCTCGACCGTCGCGTGCGCGAGCTGTTCCTTGCGCGTGTCGCGGATCTTATCCTCGGCGGGCATGGTCTCCGCTTCATCCTCGCTGGCGTCGAGCGCGAGGTAGCCCACCGTCCAGGCGTCGAGCGCCACGTCGAGCGCGTCCTTGAGCGTCGCGCCACCGTGGTGTTTCTCCTTGAGGAAGCGTTCCATCAGCTCCGCCGACGCGCGCGTGCCACCGAGCACGGCAAACTCCGTGCGGCTCTTGGTGAACGGCGTGCCGTTGGTCTGGATGGAACCGTCGTAGTCCACCCGCAGGAACGTGTTCTGGGACGCCTCGGCCCCGAGTTCCACGAACAGCACCCGCGCCAGGTACGGCGCGCCGTAGATCTGCTCGAACGCCGCCTTGAGCGCCGGGCTGATCGAATAATTCGCCATCCGCCGCAGCGACACGTCGCCCGCCGAGCGCGTGAAACCCTCCGTGCTGGCGAGTTCGATGGCGGTCATCCGCAGCCGCTCGATGTCGCCCGGATGCCCGATGGCACCCATCGCGATGCGGTCGTACACCTCGAAAATCTTCTGCCGCTCGCGTCCGAGCGTACACAGCAACACGCCCCCGCCGTAGTTGAGCGCGACGATGGGGCTGCCCGAGGCGATCTGGGTCTCGATGTACTCGCGCCGGTTGGCGATGGCTTCGACGAAACGGAAGGGTTCTTCAATCATGGGAAAGGCGGAAGGCGGATGAGGGCAGCAGGCAGCGGGTAGAGGGCAATGGGACGGAGAAGCGATGGCTTGTGCCGGGGGAGGAAACGAGAATCAGAGGGAAAGGCTTCCCGGCTTTCTTCTACCCTCTGCCCTCCGCCTTCCGTCCTCTGCCCTCATCCCATCGGCACGCCCGCCGACAGGGGCTGCGGTCCGTTGAGCCGCCCCGCGTTGAAGAGGCCGCGCATGGTGTCGTCCTCGATGGTCGTGATGCCCTTGGCGTGGATGATCTTGATGACCGGAAAAATCCGCCCGTGGCGGTCCACCCCACCCGTGGCCGTGTCGGCCTCGGCGGCGGTGTCCAGCGCTCGGAGCGTGATCCGCAGCGATTCTTCGAGCGTGTACTCATGGAGCGGCTTCGCCCCCCAGGTGTTCTCGTAGTAGAGCACCCCGCGCACGGCGGGCGAGCCCGAGCCCGTGGCGGCATATTCGGCCACCTCGAAGTTCGCGCCCATCACGTCGTAGAAGTACAGCTTGGCCTCGTTGGCGGGGCCGTTGTCGTAGGTGGCGAAGAGCGGCACCACCACGCCGACACCCTGCATGACAAACCCGAAATTGTCCCGCAGCAGCTTGGAGAGCGCGCGGACCTTGCCGCCGACCGACATCTCCTGCAACTGCGTGCGCCGGTAATACTGGAACGAGTGCTCCAGCACCCGCGCCATCTCCCACGCCGTCGCCGGCACGCCCGCGATGGCCATCACCGAGTGCCGGTCGATCTCCAGCACCTTGTCGGCGCGGTCGTAGACGACGGTGTTGCCCGCCGTCGCGCGGCGGTCGCCCGCCACGAGGACGCCGTCGGCGAACTTGAACGCCAGGATCGTCGTGGCCTGCGTTTGTCCAGGCACGGCGGAGGCCCCGCCGATGGGTCCGCGACCCGCAGACGGGTCATAAGTTTGGTGGAGGCCGCGGGTTTGCAGCAGCGCGGAGAAGTCTCCCGCGTCGCGCGTGTCCGTGGCGGGGCCGGACGCGGCGCGGTCCAGGAATGGGGGCTTCATTATTGTCCGGTGCGCTGGCGGTAGCGCTTGGACTGGTTGGGGTCCACCTTCTTCATTCGCTTCAGGAGGTCGCTCGTGTCAGGCTTCGAGACATCCGGTGCCTTGGGACCGTCTCCGTCACCTTGCTTGGGCTCCCAGGGAGCCGGGCTCGTCGGTTTTTGAGTGCGCTCGGGCATATGTGCCAGTAGTCTACTTTTCCCGCGCCCGGAAAGCAAGGCTTTCGGATTCCACTTCCCGGTGCGGCCTTGTCCTCATTG
>CALMAQ010000072.1 GCA_937859745.1 uncultured Verrucomicrobiota bacterium
TCACCAACTACAACCTTGCCATCCTGCACAAAGCAACAGTCAGGTAGCCACTACCTAGCGTACTTCTGGGTGGCGATGTGTAGAGGCGAGGAAGAAGGGCAGGGCGAAATACGAACGCTTCTGACTTCAATCACAGATCAGGACCGCGCGCACACAGACCTGTTGTTCGATGGACTTGGAGCTGTTTTCCGGGGTACGAAATTCGGTGCGCTTCATACCGCCGCTTGCGCCGCATGGGAAATAATGACCGTTTCGCTACCCACCAGCGGTTGCCCTGGTGATCTAGTAAGCTGGACATTCATTGAGATTTACCAACAATTCTTGGCGTCAGTTAAACCCATGATGCACTGAAACGAGTGCGGGTAATAGTTAGCCGTACAGCACGCGACGGAGCTTGCGCCCGTGCGGCGTGTCCGAGACGCCGGGTGGCGGCCTCCAGGCACGCGTGTCATACCGCGCCGGACACGCCTGCATCCAGCGGCGCAGTGTCCACCGGCTCACGCCCAAGAGTACGGCGACCTTCCCGGGCCGCCAGCGCGCATCTAGGAGGCGGCACGCAACGGCGCGGCGGGTGACCGTGGGGCACTCCGGCACGAGCAGGGCTTCCGGCGTCGTGCGGGCGTCTAGGCAAGCCGCGATCAGGTCGGGGTCGGTCGTGTTGAGAGGCATAGGCTGGCGAGTTGGGGGTGGGGGGCGAATCAAGCCTCGATCTGGGCGGCCGCGTGGCGCGCCATGTCGCGGCGCATCCATGCCTCCCATTGTCGAGTCGAATAATGGCGACCCGCGCCGTCAACATAATGCCATCCCCACTCGATCTCGACCTGGGACGGGTCGCCGCATTCATCGCACGGCACACCCTGGTCCCAGTCGTACACCTCCACGCCGATGCGGTCGGCGGCCTGGTGGATACGCCGGTTGATCGCCCGCAAATCGCCGTCCGGCTCACCGCCCGACTGGCAGTCCGGATCGCATAGCTGCACGTAGTACTCGGCAGGGTTGGGCTCAGGTGGATCTCGGCGGATGGCGACGGGAGCAGCGTCCGCGACAGGCGCAACCTGTTCCACGGGTAGATCCGCTGTGGATAGATCCGAACACACGGCCACAGCGGCGGTCCATGACTGCTCGGTCGAGAGCCCGGCGGCGGCTCGCGCATGCTGCTGGTACTCCCCCAGCTCGGCGATGGTCTCATCCAGCGCGGCCAGGCGGCGGCGCGGAGACCGCATGGCGAGGATGCGCCCCATACGCTCGTGCAGGGCCAGGCAGCCGAGGTAGTAGGCATGCCGCAGGGCCTCAGCTATATGTGCGGCGCACTCGCGGGGCAGCCCGGCGAGTGCATAGGGCAGTACGCGGCGGCGGTACATCCGCCAGCCATCTTCGATGGTTTTATTCATAGTTGGGTTAGTCAGAATGGGCTATTAAGCGGGCAGATGGGAGAGTTGTTTCGGCTTTCTGGGGGCGCGGCGGCGGGCGCGCCAAGGGTGTTTTCCCACTCCGGGACGCGGCTTGCGCGGCGGCGGCATGGGAATGTGCAGCCAGTCGCTGGGCTCGCCGGCATGGATCATCTGCGCGACCGGCCAGCTATGCGCGTCCGAGTGCGCCCCGGGCCGCTGCCAGTCGGTACGGCTGAGCCGGGTCCATCCCGACGCTAATAAGGCGGAGGCAAGATCGGGCGGCGTGGGCTGATAATCGTCAAGGCCAGGGATCATGGGCGGGTTAGATAGTCCAGGTGCGGGCGTGAGCGGGAATCGGGGCTGGTGTGGGGGCGGCAGGAACGACTGGCGGCGCAGGCATGGGCACTGGGACAGGTACAGGAATCACGATCACAGGCGGCGCGGCAGGCGCAGGGGCAGCGATGACCCGCACCGACGCAGGCGGAGCGTCCTGCGGCTCGCCGGGCCGAGTGGCGATGAGCGCGGAAACACTGAGGAGCGCGCCGTAGGCAGCCCAGGAAGCGGCGCGGGAAGGTTGGGAGGCGAAAGGCATAGGCAGGATCAGCGGCGGCGGTAGCTCTCCCCGAGCAAGACAGCGACGTGACAAGATTCCGCGATACGGTCGGCAACCCGGTAGCCGAGTGCGCGATGCAGAGCGGGGAGAGTCTCGTTCGAAACGATAATTGTGGGCCGTCGGGCGTCGTGCCGAGCGGCAAGAATCGTCTGGATTGCTGGGGCCTCATCCGCGCCGCCGCTCGACAAGCCGAACTCATCCACGACCAGAGCAGGGGCGTCGCGTAACTCCTCGATGTACTCGGCAGTGCCACCAGCTTTCTTCCCGCCGTAGGTGGTCCGCAAGCCGAGCACGAGGTCGGCGTGCGTCAGGTAGCGCACATCCTCGCATACGGTCGAGACGTGCGGGCGAAGGGCGCGCAGGGCGGCGGCGGCCAGGTGGCTCTTGCCAGTGCCCTGCGGCCCCGCGAGCAGCAGGAATCCGCCCTGAATGAGAGTGGAGTTATTGTCTCCCAGCCTGCTCGATGCTGAAGCGATGTAAGCACGGACGATCTGTTTCGAAGCGGCGGCGTACTCGCTCGCGTTTTCGTCGTAGTTTTCGAGCGCGGCCTCAGCCAGGCGGGCAGGCACGCCTCGCCGCGTCCAGGCCGCGATTCGCTTCTGGCGGACGCGATCCTGGGCACAAACCGGGCACAGGCCGTAGGAGGGAGCCGCAGAAACGCCCAGGCGCACGTTGGCCAGCATTTTCTCGCGGTCGAGCGGTTGTTCACGGTCAGGATGATCCGGGCACGGGCGCGATTCGGGGACACCCGCTAGGGTAGAGGCGACTATGGCGCGGTCAGCGGCAAACTTGCGGGCTAACCCCGCGAGCGCATCGCTGAGGGTGCGGCCAGTGGCGCAGCCGGGGGTCGGCGCGGAGATAATGGAGCTTTGCATCGAAACTTTTTGAGGGTGGGGTGCGGGTTAAGGGTTAGGCGATCCGGCGGGCAAACGGGTTGTTTTTCAGCCCGTCTAGGTATTCCTCGTCTGTGGGCGGCTTTTCCCAGGTGTAGCTGGTGCCGTCGCGGCGGATGCGGCTGCCGCTGGTGGCCTGCTGTCCGCCGTTGACAACTTGCAAGTCACCCTGTCCACCGAGAGGCAAGAGCATGGCGCGGTCGGATGTCGCGCGATTAAGCCAGTTCGTGAAGAACCGGCGATTGCACTGGCGACGGTTGGCCTGGCACCAGCGGCGGGCTTTTCCTGCTTCTTGGTCAATGTCGAGACCGGAGTAGGTGGGATCGGAGCGGAGTGACGCCAAGAACTCTTCATCCGTCTGCTGATTCGCCTTACCCTTCTGAGCCTTGACAGGAATGGCGGCTGTGGCGGCGGAGCCGTCCGCAGCTAGATGACGCACGCCGTCCGACCGTCGGCGTGCCGCAGGCTAATCAGGCCGTCCGTCGTGAGGGCGGGGTGACGCCCGGATTCGCGCAGGGCGGTGTGACAGGCCGACGCTAGGGCAGCGTCGGCAGTGAGTGGTTCGGTGCTAGTGTGAGGCATCGTCGCAGAGGGCGGACTTGCTAATCCCGGCATCATCGCGCGGACAAGCGAATGGCGTCCAACCAAAAAAGCGTGCGTTATGTTTGTAAACATATGATTGTGAATTGTTTATGACGCTGAAAGGTAACAAGAAGGCTCTCCGCGTTACCTTTGCCCGCATCCCCGCTTTGCATGTGCCTTTATTGGGCGGGTTTACGCGCCACAAAAACCGCTGAAAAAGAGGTAAAAAGCAGACGCAAAAACGGGTTTTTCCAGACGGGAAAAAACGACGCAAAAACACGCTGATTTTGCCCTGAAACAAAATATGACCCTAATCTGTTTCAATGTGCGCCATGAATGCCTGAGCCTCGGTGAGCGACCGGACAACCGCGACTTGCCAGCCTGCCCGGTGCATGGCGGCGTGCCGGTCATCCTGTTCTGGGCTAGTGCGCCCAGTAGGCTGCTCAGGCGTATGACAAGGCGGCCGACCGGGGTGCGCCCGTGGTCTACTTCGGCATCGACGAGGTGAGGCTCTCGCCCGCGCCGGTGCTCATGGAGGCGTCGGACATCCTCGTGACCCAGAACCAGCAGGACGGCGTGCCCATGGACGGCGCGCAGACGCTCGGCGACGCGCTAGGGTACGCCATCGGCAAGGGCGCGCGGCTCGCGGTCGGCACGCTGCCGCCCGACCAGGCCATCCCGTCGGAGAGCGCCACGGACCCGACGTGCGCGGACATGGTCAAGCGGGTGCTCAAGTGGCTGCCGGGCACGGTGTCGTGGTTCGACTACGAGCAGGACCCGCCCGCGCTCAACTTCGAGGATCGCACCGCCCGCGCCGCCCAGACGCTGACGATGGGCGGCGACTCGCCCCAGGTACAGTCCGCGACGTTGCAGGCCCGGCCCGACCTCGTGCTGCCCGGCGTGACGCTCTACTTCCTGCGAAAGTTGACGATCCAGAACACGCTGCTTTCCACGGCGACGGACTCCTCGACGGGCACGACCACGACGACCCCGGGAGCAAGCAACACGGGGAACGGCTACACCGCCACCACGGAGACGACCAGCGGCACGACGACGACCACGCAGACGATCACCAACCAGGATGTCAACGCGCTCCAGGTCGATCAGTACGGCCCGGACCCCACGGGCATCGGGGCGATGGTTTGCACGGTGCAACTCAGCGGCGGCAACGTGCCTGCGGGCGCGAGCACGACGCCGAGCGCCGCCTTCGAGCCGACGCCGACCGGGCTGGCCGAACTCATCTACAAGAGCCGCCTGCTCCTGAGCTTCGAGGGTACGATCATGCTCGAGTTGGCGCGTTCCATCCAGGGCAAGAAGGATGGCCAGTTCAAGTTCGGTAAGAAGCTCCAGACCGGGGATCGGGAGATCATCTGGCAGGAGCAGACCCAGTTCAACACGGCGGCCGGCGAACCGTTCCTGATCCCCGAGATGGTGAACGTGCGTCTGCGCATGTTCGAGGGCACGGAACTGATCGATGTCGCTTTCCTGTTCCGGGTCTACGTCCAGTCCGGCACGGTGGTGCCAGAGGGGCAGGCCCGAGCGTATCGCCGTAGCGTCCACCGGCTCAGGTTGAGCAACTGGCGTACGCGCCCCGGTTTCCAGCCCGCAGCCAAGAGGCGACAAGCCACGGCACGACGAGCAACCGCACGTTCATCGGTGCGCGCTAGGAACCAGAGCCGTTCGGGCAGCACGCGGGCGTCTTCGCAGGCGGCGATCAGGTCAGGGTGTGCGCGGTCCGGGTGGTCCATGGGAGGAAAATGAGTTGGAAATGAGCGGGTTTAGGGAATGGTGGTAGCGCGCTGCCGGGCGGCGGCCCGGCGCATCTTGGCGAGGGCGGCTTTTTCCATGTCCAAGATCTGCGTGCGGCAAATACCGGTGGCGGCGGCGATCTCCACCTGGCTGTACTCACGACCGGGCTCCGCAATGCTCCAGAAAATCTCCAGGGCCAACTCGACGCGCTGGCGAGGCGAGAGGTGGCGCTCGGTGACGAGGGCGGCCATAAGAGGAGGTTGCAGGTCAGGCGGCTTTCCTGGCGGGCTTGACCAACTTGAGCGGCTGGTGCGTGTCACCGAATCTCATCAGCGGGCCGTCCCAAGCGAGGTAGATGGTCTTGTCCCGCGCGCCGTGGCGGTTCTTGTCGATGTGGCAGACGCGCACGCTCTCCTCGCCTTCCGGGCTGTCGTCTAATCGGAGCACCACGTCGGCGTCGTGGCCGATGGCCCGGCTCTCGCGCAGTTTGCCGTCCGTGAGTTGGCTCAGAGCCACGACTGGCACGCGCAGCTCCATCGCCAGCGCCTTGAGCCCCCTGCTCATGTCGGCCACGTCGCGCTCGCGGTTTTGCTGCTTGCCCCGGGGCGTAGGACGCGGCTCGGCTAGCTGGAGGTAATCGACGACGACCATGTGCAGGCCGTGGCGCGCCTTGATGGCCCGGGCCTCGCTGGCGATGTCGTCGACCGTCCAGCGGCTGATCTGATCGCGCAGGTGCAGGCCCGCCTGCCGGAGCTTGCCCACGCCTTGGCGTAAGCCGTGCATGTCGCGCTCGCTCAGCAGCCCGGCACGCAGCCGGGAGCTGGGCACCGCACTGGCCAGCGCGACCAGGCGGTCGACGAGTTGCACGGCCGACATCTCGTAGCTGGCGATGAGCACCTGCGCGTCGCAGAACACCGCCGCGTGACAGGCTGCCTGGATCGCCATGGCGGTCTTCCCGCCGCTCGTCTCCGCGGCGATCACCGCCAAGTCGCTAGGGTGCAGGCCGCCCGCGAGCTGCTCATCCAAGTGCGCCAGCCCCAGCGGCATGACACCCGCCGGTCGCACGCCGCGGTTGGCGTAGGCGGCCTCGTAGCGATCCAGCGCGTCGCCAACGTGCTCGGCCATGGACCGCGCTTCCGTGCCCCGTCCAGTGGACACGTCGGCCATGAGCGTGCAGAGAGCGGCGGAGAGCTCCGCCACGTCGGCCCCGGGTTCCAGCGCCGCCGCCTGGGCCTTTGAGCACGCCTGCCAGATTTGGCGGAGGACCGAAGCTTCCCGCACTTGGGCGGCGTAAAACTGGGCGTTGGCCGCCGTGGGCGTGGCGCTCATGATCTCGGCGATGGCGGCGGCACCGCCGACGGCATCCAGCCGCTTCGCACTCCGCAGCGCGTTGGTCAGCAGGATGATGTCCATGGCTTGCGTCTCGCTCCACAGGCCCGAGGCAACCTCGTAGATCGTCCGGTGCGCCGGGTGGTGGAAGTCGGCCGCCGTGAGCAGCCGGGCGATGGTTGGGATGCACTCGGCCGGGGCGAATAGCATGGAGCCGAGGACGCCTTTCTCGGCGGCGTGGTTGTGGGGTGGGATGATGCTGGGGTTCACAGGCATTTTTGGGTTTTGGCGTGTCCGTTGATGTTGTTGCGGTCAAAGTGTTTGCGGGCCCGGTCAAGCTCGCCGGGCCAGTTATTGAGCAGCGTGCCGAGGTCGTGGCGCAGGATGTTGCGCTCGTTGTGCGGCGGCCAAAGGGCGGCGTAGTACCGCTCGATGAGGCTCAGGTCCTCCTCCGGCTGGGGGTAGAGCCCGATCAGCGCCTTGCGCTCCCGCTCCGACCATTTGCTGCCAGGCTGGCGATGGAAAATCGCTCCGACCCGGTGTCCGAGGGCGGTGATCCCAGCGCGGCGTTCAGCCTTGGGGTCGGGAGGCAGTTCGGTTTCCCCCGGTTCCCCCTTCCGTTCTTTATCCTGTTCCTCTTCCTTATCCTTATCCTTTTCTTGTAGGGTATCAGATACCCTATCTGATAGGGTATTGAGAAGGCTGGAAACCCTATCCAGTAGGCCATGCTTTTCGAGCGCCCGGAAGACATGGTTCTGTGCCCGGCATTCCCGCGAAAGCTGGCCGTACTGGAATTCACAGAAGCCCACGATCCACACCTTCCCGCCCGGCAGGACTTCTACCCGGGCGGCGAACGCCGCCAGCGACTCGACCGTGAACGTCGCGCCGATCTGGAAGCTGGCCAGCCGCCAATTCGCGTCCCATACCCCGGCGGCGTCACAGTTGTCGCAGAGGTAGTTCCACAGGCATTTTTCGGCCAAGGGCAGATCCTGGAACCAAGCCTTGTCCCATTTCTCGGTGGCGGTGAATCGTTTCATGGTTGGTGCTTGGCTTCTACCGCCCGCAGGCAGTCGATGGAGAATTGCAGGGAGCGCGAGGTGAACACCGCGTGGCCGCGCTCCTGGAGCTGGCGGTGGTAGTCGATCTGGTCAGGCGAGAGCTTGCCCGTCGCCGTCTTGTACTCGATCAACACGGTCCGGCCGTTGGCGGCGTAGATCGTGAAATCAGGGTGCCCCAGCGGCAGGAGGCTGCGCGTGTGCATGGGGGCCCGGTGGAAGAGGTAGCCGTGCAGGCGCAGCCACTGCTCGAACTCGTCCTGCAAGGCGCGCTCCGCCCGCACATCGGCCTTCGTGGGACTGCCCGTGTCGCTGCTGAGCATGGACACAGCGGCGGTTGCTACCCCGTTCGGGGAACTCCCGTAGCGAGCCTGATCTTCCGGCGACATCAGCGCGCGCATGGCAGGCGTGATCTGGGCGGAGTCCACTCTCACTCAAGCACCTCCGCGAAGAATTCCGGCTGGATCGTCAGAGCTTTTCTACGGCGCGTGGCACGAGCGTTCTTCTGGTGCTTCTCGACATCCCACCGCAAATGACAGCGGTTACACAGGTGCGCCAAGTGATCCAGGTTGCCGCACCGCAGGCCCGTCCGTTCCTCGCAATCGCACGGGCCGTCCGGGTAATCTCGGTGGGCCGTGGTGAGTATCACCCGACCGCCTGCCCACTTGGCGGGCAGGCGGTCCATTTCTTCGCAACGGCGGGGGCCAGGGTATGTGCGATGCAGGCCGCACTCGCCGCGGCACTCGCACTGGCCGCCAGAGCGTTCGCGGACCCTAGCAACGATGGCCTTCCAGTCGGCCGGGTAGAGGCTGGGCCGGAGGAGCATCAGGCCACCCTCCCTTCCGGGTAGGACGCGCCGCACCGAGGGCACACGCGAAGCGCGCCTTTTTCGATGGTCAGGACGCCGCAATTACGGCACCAGACCGGGGCGGCCTCACGCCAGTAAAGCACTTCCAAAATCAGCAGGTTACAAAACCTGCCAAAAACACGGTGCCTCAGCCCGTGTAACTTAGAACTGGCGAGAACGGGATTGAGTGCGACCCTGGCAACTGAGGGTAAGCATCCCTTAAGTCCCTCAGCGAGAGGGAGAGCCAACGATGGGATTCGAACCCATGACCTGCTGATTACGAATCAGCTGCACTACCACTGTGCTACGTTGGCGGCTTTCTGGATCGCCACTGCTGCTAGGGTTTGCACCCGTGCAAACAGGCGCGAAGCTATAACGCTTTTTCCCGCTCCTCAAGACAAATTTCGAACGAGGCACTCGCTTGCGGCCGCATCCCTTTTCCCACCCAGGTTCAGGCGCGCTCCAGGCCGAGCACTCGCCCGCACAACGAAAGCGTCTCGCGGACATGCTCGTTCCAGTAGCCCCAGGGATGGCCACCAGGAGACTCTGCACCCTCATGCGCGTACCCCATGTCCTCCAAATAGCTGTGGAGACCCCGGTGATGTGCCAACAGGTAGTCCGCGATCCCACAGTCGATCCGCGGCACCGGCCGCCGCGCCGGGTCCGACCGCTCCGCCAATGCGTACACGTCGTTGGCTCCTCCCAACCGGGCTGTCACCGGAAATTCGGTGCAACTCGCTGCCCCGGGACGTGCCGCCCAACTGCTCGGAGTTCACCAACGCAACGCCCTGGAATGACTCGCCGACGCGCAGGAATGCGTCGTGCAGGATGAACGTCCCGAACGCCCCGGATGGCTCCAAGCTCGAATCCGTGCGCCAGCACCGGCCCCCGCCGGGCATGACCACGATCAGCGGGCCGGCCCTCGACCGCGCCGCTCCAGGCGCGTGCGCCACGTCCAGGCCGTGTGGTCGTCCGACAAGGCCGTGCAGCAGCAGAACACCGGGAACAGACCCGGGCAGGATTACCATGCACAAGACCTTCTTTGCACAGCACGGTCCGATTGCCGAGGTGGGTTTCGCAGACGGCAGGGGCTTGAACAGCCCGACCGCCCGCCCGGTCAGTCGAACAATTCTGTCTGTCCGCTCCCTTTGCCGGCGGGCACCTTCAGCCCGAGCTTCCCATAGGCCTTGGGCATGGCCACCCGGCCCTGCGGCGTGCGCTTGAGGTAGCCTTGCATGATGAGGTAGGGCTCGTGGACCTCCTCCAAGGTGCCCGCCTCCTCGCCCACCGCCACGGAAAGCGAGCTCAGGCCCACGGGGCCACCGGCGAACTTGTGGATGAGCGCCTCGATCACCCGCTTGTCCATCTCGTCGAAGCCGTCGGCGTCGATGTCGCGCATCGCCAGCGCGGCGTCGGCCACCTCGCGGTTGATCCGGCCGTCCGCGCGCACCTGGGCGAAGTCGCGCACCCAGCGCAGCAGGGTGTTGGCGATGCGCGGCGTGCCCCGGGCGCGCCGGGCGCTTTCCAGCGCGCCGCCCGCGTCGATTTCCACGTCGATCAGGCCGCCGCTGCGCGCGACGATGTCCGCCAGGTGCTCGGCGCTGTAGTAGTCCAGGCGGCAATCCATCCCGAAGCGCGAGCGCAGGGGGGCCGAGATCATGCCCGAGCGGGTCGTCGCGCCCACCAGGGTAAACTTGGGCAGGTTCAGCCGCACGCTGCGGGCGTTGGGCCCCTGGTCGATGATGATGTCCAGCTTGTAGTCCTCCATCGCGGGGTAGAGGTATTCCTCGATGGTGGCCTGGAGCCGGTGGATCTCGTCGATGAAGAGCAGGTCACCGCGTTCCAGCGTGGTGAGCAGCCCGGCCAGGTCGCCCGCCTTTTCGATCACGGGGCCGCTGGTGCTCTTGATGTTCACCCCCATGGACTGCGCGATGATGTAGGCCAGCGTCGTCTTGCCCAGGCCGGGCGGGCCGGAAAGGAGGACGTGTTCGAGCACGTCGCCGCGGCCCCGGGCGGCGGCCACGAGCAGTTCGAGCCGTTCGCGCACCTTGTCCTGCCCGGCGAACTCGCTGAAGGCGGGCGGACGCAGGGAAACGTCGAAGGGCGTGTCGGGCGCTTCGGTGTCTTCGAAGGGCTTCTTCATGGGGTGGGGGGATTGTACCACACGGACGCCCCGTGACGACAGCATCCGATGCGAAAATCGGGTGGATCGGGCCCCCCGGTCCGTTCCGAAACCGGGTTCCGGGGGCGGCCGGGCGGGTTTTCGCGGAAAATGCCCGAAAATCCCCGGAAATCGCGGAATTTAGTCGCCGGTTGTTTCAGACGTGCCGGATGTTCCAGATGGACCTCGTTTGACGGCAAATTGAGTCAAAGTCGGCCAGGAGACCACGTTTTTGTTCGGAATTTCGGCATCCGGTCCATAGTCACCAGCGCTGATGACGGTCATGCTGCCATAACATTGGGCAAGTGGTTGCGGAGGGCGGCGGACAGCTTTGGTGCGCTGTCGTTACGCAGAGCACGTACCACCCACTGCTCAAACCGGTCGCGGGTACAGCCCTTCACTTTGCAGGCAATGCTCAGTACTCCCTTGTTGTCATACCACTTGAGAAGCGCGGCCGCATCCTGACGGCTGATTGCATCGTTGATCGCAGTTTCGGCGGTATGGGCAATAGCCGCCACGTCAAGCGCACTGGTACTTGCGGCGTACTCGGAGGCAAGAGTAGACACGTCCATCGCGGCGGACAAGTCGATCTTCTTCAAGGTGCGATCAATGCGGCGTCGGACATAACGAAGAACGCTATCGCGCTTGTTTCGCGGATCGGCCGCGTGGGCAAATAGTTCAGTAAGAAGTTGACCCCGGAGGCCGTCGAGAGCAGCGCCGACGTACCCCTCAGTTGCAGCAATCGAATCCAGCACAGCAGGCAACAAGAAGAGATTCTCGATCTCCGAAACGGGCAGAACGGCAACACCCTTGGTGCCGAGATAGGCAATTTCATCCGGCGCATAGTCATCGGCATCGACGATGCCCGAACATGTTACGCGGGTGAGTTGGTCGTTGGCACGCATCGTAACCACCGCATGGATCACTTTCTCGCACGATTTGCGCGGGATCACGGTCCAATCGGGATAGCACGCGCGGTAGATCGCCCTGTCCAGACTCGCTCCAGTACCCTCGACAAATAAGATCGGCTTACGGCTGCCAAGGATGAGAGTAGTGATGCTTTCGGAGAAGCCACTGTCCTCTGGCACCGTCTCTATCTTCCACTTCGGCGGCTGATAATCCTTCAGGACATACTTCAGCCCATGACGGCCCGCAACGAACTCGAGGTCGTGCGAAATTACCACCATCGCGCAGTCCAGGCGTGCGGCTTCAAGTTCATCTCAAAGGCGCGACATGATTGCGCGGTGGAGATGAAGCTCCGGTTCGTCGAAGATAATCAGGCCATCAGGGGCAGCCGTGAGCGTCTGACCGATGAGGTAGAAAACAGCGCGTTCGCCATCGCTCATCTCGCTGGCGGGATAAGTCGAACTCGCTTGCGCGCTTTGGACTTGAATGTCGTCGCCGCTGATTTGGAGAAGCCGGTGAGGCAGGATGCGTTTCCAGATCGCGACGAGTTTCTCGAGCTTGGTCTCTGTGGGCGGGGCGGTGCTTCCTGCCCTCGCGTTTTTGTGCGTCAACAGCGATGTATTGGCCTGCTCAGCAAAGAGGACCTGCACGAGAAAGTCGTAGTCATTTAGCAGACTGACAGCCTCTTTACTATTCCACCGCGAACCGGACCGTTGACCCAGCTGTCCGAAGTCGTCCGTTCGTCCGTACTTCAGGCCCTTGTAAGCGGTGGCTTCGCTGATCTTCGCGACGCCCGGATTAAGCGCGAAAGTACGCCGTGGCTTAATAGCCTTTGTCGTCTGCGCCGTCGAACGCTGCTACCGGCCCGAACCGTTCCACTCCGACCGCGGACGCGTCGAACACCTCTTCCGAGTCTACGAACAACTCACCGCCCCGCTGCTGCCCGCCACGCCTTCCACGGGCAGCCGTCGTCGCAAGACCGACGGCGCGGCGTCCCCGGCGCGACCTCGCCGGGGACGTACCCTGGGCCTGTCAGAGCAGTCCTAAACTGGGTCGGCGGCGGCGCGGGCGTTTCAAGCTCCCGCCGGGCCGCCGGGGAAGGCGATCCGGCGGTAAATTTGCGCGAGGGTCAGCTCGCCCGCCCGCGGGCGCAGTGGCACGCGGTCGGCGGGCTGGCGGTATCCGGTCATGATCCACGAGCCGTCCGGCTGGCGGGCGTGGTGCTCGACGCGCAGGAACTCCGCCGCGGCCAGCACGTAATCGGTCAGCGAGGCGAGCGTGCGGTAACGCAGGAACTTCTCGCCCCGGTCGAAGGTCTCGGTGGAGGGCGAGAGCACCTCGAAGATCACCTGCGGGTTGAGGAGCGCGGGCGGGCGCGAGGAACGGTCGAAGACCGGCTCGCCACAGAGGGCCGTCACGTCGGGGTAGGTGTACAGGTCGGCCGCCTCGGCGCGCACGCGCAGATTGGTGGTGTACGATTCGCACGGACGGTCGCCGAACAGGGTTTTGAGCGCGAAGCTGATGTTGTCCACGATTTCGATGTGGACAGGCTCCGCGCCTGCCATCGCGTAAATTTCACCGGCCATATATTGGCTCTTGTACGTGGCCTGATTTTCAAGGATCAGATATTCCTCCGGCGTGAAGTAGCGTTTGGGCAGCACGCTCATGGGTAGGAGAGCGATTCTTCGGGGGCTAATTATCAACCCGCTTCGAGGGGTGTCACTGACCGATCTCCGGGAGGGTAAATTCCACCTTGTCGTAAATCTCCGCCAGCGGCAGGTCGGCGGATACGCTGGCGAGCGTGAGCCGGTCGGCGGGCTGGTCGTAGGCGTGGAAGGTCCAGCCGCCGCCCGCCTGCCGCGCGTAATGTTCGACCCGCATCCGCCCGGAGGAAACGAGCACGTAGTCGGTCAAGGAATCGAGCAGCCGATAGCGGGCGAACTTTTCTCCCCGGTCGAAGGATTCCGTCGAGGGAGAGAGCACCTCGAAGATCACCTGTGGGTTGAGCAGGCTAAACGGACTTTCCGCCGTCTCGTATCGCGCCGCGCCGCAGAAAGCGACCACGTCAGGGTAACTGTAAAGCTCTCCGGCCTTGACCCGCACGCGCTGGTCGCCAATGGCTGCCCGGCAGGGGCGGCCACGGAACTGGGCGTGCAGCATGCCACCGATGTTCCACACGATGTCGAGGTGGGCGGGCTGCGCCCCGGCCATCGCGTAAATCTCCCCGTCGATGTACTGGCTCTTGTAAGTGGCCTTGGCTTCCAGGGCCAGATATTCCTCCGGCGTGAAGAAGCGTTTGGGCAGCGCGCTCATGGCACAGTCATTAAACCGCTTTCCGCGCTCTTTGGCAACGGTGGCATTGACACCGGGACGCAGGCGGATAGGGTCAAAATCCGTCTTCGTGCGCC
>CALMAQ010000073.1 GCA_937859745.1 uncultured Verrucomicrobiota bacterium
ACTCTGTCATCCTGAGCGCAGCGAGTCCGCGAGCGCAGCCGAAGGACCTTGTGGATGAAGTTGGGCCCCAGCTTTGATAAAGGCTGAATTAGCCGTGGATATCCTGCGATATCCTTAGAGTGAACGGGTTACGACGCTGCGCACCGGTGCCTGTTGCTTTGATAGGACCAGCCGGCTTTCGAGGCGCTTTGGCAGCGCTTTGATAAAAAGCGGCTCTCCGTTTGGCCGGATGCGCGGCGTGTGCTGGTGCAGACGCCATGCAACACCTTTGCTATGGCTTTGCAAACCACCTTGCTCTTGGCTTTGGTAGCTCAAGGCGGCGGAGCTGCTCACGCAACGCCGCGAGTCCAGCCTTCGCCTGCTCGCGGTCAGCTTCGGTGATCGGTCGATCCTCGGGCGAGAACGTCACCGCGGGCGCAGGCGGTTTCGCCGGCGCCGAGGTGCTGCCGAGCGGTTCAATCCGGCTGATTCGGCAAGCTGGTTGGTGCGTGTTGAATCGAACCGTGGCGTCGCCCCTTGTGTCCGCGCAAACCTCGGCGGTCTGCGGGCCGCGCAGCCGGCTGGTGGTATAATGGACGCGGAACTTCTGCACGGGGATCAGTCGATGGAGAACGGGAGTGCCAGCACGGTGCGCGGGGATGTCGCGGGCAGGGCGCGGTGCCCTTCGAGAGCGGCGTCGAGCGGACTACGCATCTCGGCCGTGCGCTCGTGTACGTAGATCATCGTGGTCTCGATGTGCTGGTGGCCGAGCAGGCGCTGGATGGTCTCCAGCTGCGCGCCGTTCCACCGCAGTTGGCTGGCGAAGATGTGCCGGAAGACGTGCGGAGTCAGCACGCCTTCCAATCGGCAGCGTTTGGCAGCCAAGCGCACCGCGCGTTGGAGTAGGGTCGGATGCAGATGATGGCGGTAGAGCACCTGCTCCTCGCCGGGCCACGCCTGCGGGTTCGTGCAGGGCGTCTGCTGGCTGAACACATACTGCCAGCCCAGCGTGTACGGCAGCGTGGGGTCCTTGCGCCGCAGGCCATCCAAGCCGGGCAACGAGGCAGGCAGCGACTTTTCATGGTCCTGTTCCCAGCAGAGTTCGACCCGTTTGAGCTGGCGCTCCATGGCCGCAGAGAGGCAGCAGGGCAGCGGGACACGTCGGTCGCTGCGTCCCTTGGTGTTGCGGATGACGAGGAGCGAGTGTCGGATCGACACGTCCTTGTGCCGCAAGTTGTGCAACTCGGCGATGCGCAGTCCACACCCGTAAAGCAGCAGCGCCATGAGGCGGAACGGCGTCCAGGTCGAGTCTTCGATCTGCCCGATCACGGCGAGTGCCTGTTCGCCGTCCAGGATAGCAGGCAGGTGCTTGTCGCCTTTGGGCTGGGGGATTTTCTCTATCGTGCCAACGTCCTGTTGCAGGACGAACTTGTAGAGGAACAGGAGCGCGAAGAACGCCTGCTTGCGCGTGACCCAGCCCACGCGGTCTTTTACGACCAGCTTGCGCAGGTACATGGACACTTTTCGCTCGCTGGTCCAGTCAGCGAGGCGAACCTGCTCGTCGTCGCGCCAGTCTTTGTTGCGCTCCAACCAAGCCGTGTAGCGGATCACGTGTCCACGATACGCTTGGACGGTGGTCCAGCGCCGGTTGAGTTCGCGCCCCTTCTCTTCCAATAACCGAACGATGCGCTGCTGCGCGGAAGTCAGATTTTCGTAAATGAGCATACGTGGGGGGATTTGTGAAAACGGTTATGCAGCACCGTGCTGCGTTGGTGCTGCGAAATCCTTGTTCGGCGTGGGTCAGTCCACGTACGGCGGTTTGTCGCCAACGATGATGCAGG
>CALMAQ010000074.1 GCA_937859745.1 uncultured Verrucomicrobiota bacterium
GGTCTTGTTGGCGGTAGTCGCCACGCCCCTGGCCCTGCGGCTCGAACGGCCGGTCCTGGCCCGATGGTTGGGCGGGAGGCGCGGGCGGCGGTTCCGCGAGAACAGGGGGCGATGCGAACCGCCCCGTGTTTGCCGGGACCAGCGGGAGCTCCGCGCGTACCGCCTCGGGGGCGGCCTGCACGGATGAAGGCATGGAAACAGGCCCGGACGGGGCGTCCCCGAGGCCGGAGGTCCGCGCGGTCTCCGCTGCCGGCTCCCGCTGGCCGCTGGGCGGGGTCATCCGCGTCTCGACGTGCGTTTCCGGCTCGCGGGACGCTGCCGGTGCCGCCGGGCTGAGCAGTTCAGGCTGCGCGGACCCGCTGGCGGGCGTGTCGGCCGCCTGCCCCGCGTCCGCTGCCTTGGCGGCGCGGGGATAGCGCGCCTTGCGGGTCTTCACCGTTGGTTTGACCAGCGCGCCGTCCGTGGCCTCGACCGTCTCGACGGTCGGCGCGGCCTTCGGGCGGGCTGCCACCTTGCGGCGCGCGGGGGTTTTCTTCGCGGCCGGGCTGCCCTCGTGTTCGGTCGGCGGCAGGGTTTCCCCCTTCCGGTTGGGCGCGGCGTGGCTGGTGGTTTCTTCGGTCATGTTCGGTGAGGCAAATCGGACGGGCTAGGCAGCGCCGGGGGCGCGTCGGTCGCCGCTCCGGGGTGGGACAGTTCGCCTCCGCCCCGCGAAGGGGGCCGGGGAGGCGGTCGGAGAAGTGGGAGTGCGCTCGGGCGCGGGGAAAGCGGTGGAACGATCAAGCCGGGAGATGGGCGAGGGTTTCCTCGGGAATCTCGAAGTTGGAATAAACGTTCTGGGTGTCGTCGGCCGGTGCCCTGTCAGGGTGCAGAACCCGTGCCGCGATCTGCCTGTCCGTCATCATGACGAGGTGGCCGGGCAGGCAGGTGTGTTTCTGCACATCGGCGGCGAATCCCCCGGCCACGGTGTGGAGCCGGCCCGGCGGCGTGGTGACGTCGTTTTTGATGGCGCGTTCGGTGTTGTCCTTGGGCATGTTGGCGGCGCGGGCGGTTTCGACGGCCGGAAGCGGGCGCGGGTCGCCGGAAAGGTCTCCGCCTCTCAGCCGGGCCGCCACGGTGATTGCCTTGACCAGCTTGCTAAAGGCCGCACCACGTTTGACGTCCAGCGGCCCTTTGATGTGCTTGACCTGCGACCACTTGCTATGACCCGCCATACCGAGAGGGAGAGACTGACTAACGGAATGTTGCCCAACGTTCAACAACCCAGGCAGAGAAGAGGACCGGCAGCGAAGCGAGGGCAGAAAGCCGGTCAGCCTAGAAAGGCGAGATAATGAGCAACAGGCGGAAGTTCGCTGCTAAGTGGCACGATGTCAATCATAAAATGCGCGGCAGCCCTCAGCGGCACTTGTTTGGAAGGCGGGCCGAGGTAGGATAGTCGGCCAATACTAACCGCCTTTTTCCATGTTCAACCCGCGCCGTTTCCTGCCCTGCGTGCTGCTGCCCGCGCTCGTTGCGCTCGCCGGCTGCGAGGCTTTCTCCTCCGACTATTGGCAGAGCCCCTCGGTGCTCGGGAAGGCTCCTCCGGCGCAGGAAAAGCCGTCCAAGCTCGAAAACAAGGGAGGGTTCGTCGTGTTCGTCGACGGACCGGGTCAGCCGCCCGCGGCGCGCGTGGCGGCGGACATCGGGGCGTACGCCCAGAGCCGCGGGTTCACCCGGCGGTCCGCCGCCGGAGCCGTGCCGGAACGGTACGTCCAGGGGGCCATCTTCCTGGATGTTGCCTACCAGCCCGCCGAGCACCGCGTCAGTGCCTACCTGCACAGCGCCAAGTTCAACCGCAAGCTCAACGACGAGTTCTACCAGGGGTTTGACGGGCGGTACGGCCGGAGCTACGGCGAGGAGGACCCCATCCTGGAGAGCGATTACGTGGACGACGCGGGCGGCCCGCTGCGGGGCATTGGCGGCGGGCCCGGCGCGGAGCGCAGCCGCGGGAGCAGGGAGCGCTAGAATTTCTTACCGCCTGGATGGTGCCTCCAAACATTCCTCTCGCGCGCTCTAAACCCGGCAAGTAGAGTTGTCAGCGTGGATTTGCAAGAGCAGCGGCAAAGTAGCACTTGGGTCGCGGCACGGCAGGAAAATGCCGCCATCCTGGAAGCGGTCAGGGAACAGGAGCTTCGCGCGTTAAGCCAGGGCGGCGGGCCTGATCGAACAACAACGGCTTTTCCTGCGGAACGATGAGCATCCAGCGCGTCATCAACGCCGCCCTTGAATGGCGTGGGCGGCTGGAGGAGATCAGGCTACCTTATTGTTTCATCGGCGGCGTGGCGGTGCAACGCTGGGGAGAACCGCGTTTGACGATGGATGCAGATGCCACCGTGCTCAGTGCCTGGGAACACGATGGGCGGTTGGTCGATGCCCTGCTGGCGAGTTTTCCTGCCCGCCGCCTGGACGCCCGCGAGTTCGCTCTGCGTCATCGTTCCTTCACCACCGCACCGCACGGAAATCCTTGATGTGCTCCCGCGCCCAGGCGATGACCGTCTCGAATCCCTCCTCGGTCTCGAATCCGTGGCGGGGCAGCCAGTAAAAGAGGCGTGGCTGTGGGTAGAGCAGCAGGCCGCCTGGCGTCTGCACGGCTTTGTTGAATGCCGCCCACTTTGTCTCCGAGGTGCTGTTGGCCGTCTCGTTCCGCAGGCTCGTCGCGGTGATCTGCCAGCGGATTTCCGCGTCCCGGTCGACGCTCCTGGCGTGGTTCCTCCGGACCGCCCATCTTCTCATGAAGGGAAGCAGGGTTACCATCAGGACGAGGTAGGCAACCAGGCCAAACGTGCCCCACGATCCCTCCAGCGTGCCGCGGCGCACGATCAAAAAAGCTTCCATGCACACCAGCACTCCAGCCAAAGTCAGCAGTGTCACCGGCATCCACCGGCCGTACCGCGATTGCCGCTGGTGCAAGCGTTGCGCCTCCTGCAACTCTGCCAGCGTCCAACGATGTCGGACTGCGACCCCTTCCATCACCATTGAACGCCGTTCGTTGTTTGTGCCGTGGTGACTTACACCTTCACCGTGTTCGCCGAACGCTTCCGCAGGTTGGCGTCGAGGATCTTCTTCCGCATCCGCAGGGACTTCGGCGTGGCCTCCACATACTCGTCCGGCGCGATGTACTCCAAGGACCGCTCCAAGGTCATCACCAGCGGCGGGGCTAGGGAAATGCCCTTGCCGTCGCCTTGGCTGCGCATGTTGGTCAGCTTCTTGGCCTTGCACGGATTGACCGCCAGGTCGTCCGGCCGGGCGTTCTCGCCGATGATCATGCCCTCGTAAATCTCCTCCTGCGGCGCGATGAACAACCGGCCGCGCACCTGGATCGTGTCCAGCGCGTAGGCCGTGCTCACGCCGCCTTCCATCGCCACCAGCACGCCGTTATTGCGGCTGGGAATCTCGCCCTTGTGCGGGCCATATTCCTTGAATAGGTGGCTGGCGATGCCCAGGCCTTTGGTCACGTTGACCAAGTCCGTCTCGAAGCCGATGAGGCCGCGGGTCGGGATCACGGCCTCCACCAGCACGCTGTGCGGGTTGTGGACCATGTTCGTGATGTCCGCCTTGCGCGAGGCGAGCGATTGGAGGATGTCGCCCAGGTTGTCGTTGGGCACGTCCACGCTCAGCGTCTCGTAGGGCTCTAGCAAGGTGCCGTCCTCATCGCGCTTGTAGATGACCTCCGGCCGGGAGACGAGCACCTCAAAGCCCTCGCGGCGCATCTGCTCGACCAGCACGGCGATCTGCATTTCACCCCGGGCCGAAAGCTCGAACGAGCCCGCCTGGTCGGTTTCCTTGAAGCCCAGTGACACGTTGGTGCGCGTCTCACGGATCAGGCGCTCCTTGATGTTGCGCGCCGTGACCAGCTTGCCCTCGCGGCCAGCGAGGGGGCCGTCGTTGACGAGGATACCCATGTTGATCGTCGGCGGGTCGATCTCCACGAAGTGCAGCGCGGGCCGGTCCTCCGTGTCGGTGATGGTTTCGCCGATGTACACGTCCTCGAAGCCGCACAGGCCGATGATGTCGCCCGCGCTGGCGTGCTTGAGTTCGACCTTCTCCATACCCTGGTGGCCGAAGATGGCCGTGATGTTCGTGCGCTCCCGGCGGCCGTCGCCGTGGATGCAGACGACCGTGTCGCCCACGCTCATGCGCCCGGCGAGGATGCGCCCGTAGGCGATCCGGCCCAGGTAGTCGCTGTAGTCCAGGTTGGAGACGAGCATCTGCAGGTAGCCCGCGCCCGAGCCCGTGGGCGGAGGGATCTGCTTGATAACCTCGTCGAAGAGCGGCGTCATGTCCTTGCGCTCCTGGTCGATTTCCCTGACGGCGTAGCCCGCCTTGGCACTCGCGTAGATCACCGGGAAGTCAAGCTGCTCGTCGCTGGCCCCGAGTTCCATGAACAGCTCGAAGACCATGTCGAGCACCTTGTGGGGCCGGGCGTTCTCGCGGTCGATCTTGTTGATGACCACGATGACCTTGGCCCCGCGCTCCATGGCCTTCTTGAGCACGAACTTGGTCTGCGCCTGCGGGCCGTCGTGGCTGTCCACGACGAGCAGGACGCCGTCGATCATGCCCATGATGCGCTCGACCTCGCCGCCGAAGTCGGCGTGGCCGGGGGTGTCGACGATGTTGACGTGGTAGCCGTGGTACTGGAAGGCGGCGTTCTTGGCGCGGATGGTGATGCCCTTCTCGCGCTCCAGGTCCATCGAGTCCATCATGCGCTCGTCGGTCTTCTGGTTGGCCCGGAAGGTGCCGCTCTGGCGCAGCAGGCAATCGACGAGGGTGGTCTTGCCGTGATCGACGTGGGCGATGATGGCAATGTTTCTGATCTTATCCATAGGTGACGGCCGCCACGGGGGCGGGGTGGGTAGCAATGCCCGGCAAGGCAAGCGGAAACGCTGCTTCGGGGCAAGAGGTTCTGAGGTGAAAGATGTGTCGGAATTGGCGCGAACAGGGTGGCAGCGGGCGTGGCTTGTTCCCTTCGCTGCCCTGGCGTTGACCCGGTGGGGGACAACGCCGTTTTGATGCCGGAAAGCGGGTTGGCCCTTGCAGCCTGCGGCTTTTCGGGTTTGGATTTGCTTCTTGCGCGCTTCGCCTTTAATGGGGCGGGCTGACAGTCAAACATCGGTCGCGCTGGGCGACCTACTTCTCAAATCTCCCTATGGGCAAACAGTATAACAAAGTGATCAAACGCAAACGCCGCCTGGCCTATTTGCAGCGCAAAGATGCCGCAAAACTGGCCGCGGTCAAGGTGAAACCGGCCGCCGCCCCCAAGGC
>CALMAQ010000075.1 GCA_937859745.1 uncultured Verrucomicrobiota bacterium
GGAGAGATTGCCCTTTTACTTGGCTTCGCGGACCGCCATGGCCTGCTTGCCCTTCCGGCCGCGTAGATAGTTGAGCTTGGCGCGGCGGGCCGTGCCTTCCTTCTCGACCTCGATCTTGGCGATGCGGGGCGAGTGGATTGGGAACACGCGTTCGACCCCCTCGCCATAGGAAATGCGGCGGACGGTGAAGCTGGCGTTGATGCCCGTGCCCTTGCGGCCGATGACGATGCCCGTGAAAAGCTGCACGCGCTCCTTGTCACCCTCGACGACCTTGGTGTGCACGCGCACGCTGTCGCCTACCTTGAAGGACGGCACGTCGGACTTCTTCTGTTCGCGTTCGATGACTTCGAGAATGTTCATAGAAATAGCTTCGCCCTCCAAGGCGGAAGTCGGCTTCTATCCGCTTTTGCGGATTGAAACGCAAATAAAAATTGAGGATGATCGTCGGCTTGCGAAGTTTCCCGGCCAAATCTGCCTCCTCCGTTACCCCCTGAGCCGCCATCCGCGACCATGCCAAGCCCGTTCCGGGCGCTGACGGTGCTATGACCACGCCCGCATCTTCCCTCCCGCCGTCCCCTCCGCGGGACGACGAGGAACCCGACAAGACGCAGCGTCCGCTCGACCTGGCCCTAATCCGGCGGCTGTTCTCGTACATGCGCCCCTACGCAGCCCGGCGTAACTGGCTGATCTGCGTCGTGCTCCTGCGGGCGGCCCAGCTTCCGGCGGGCGCGTGGCTGATCGGCCGGGTCATCCAGGGGCCGATCACGGGCAGCAGCTTCCGCGGCACGCTCTCGGGCACGCTCGGCTTCGCCCTGCTGGCGCTTTCGACCGCCGTCGTGTTCCACTACCGGCTCAACCTGGTCGCCAACCTGGGCGAGGCGGTGATCCGCGACCTGCGGACCGAGGTGTTCGCGCACCTCCAGCGCATGACGATGGGCTTCTACCACCGCACGCGGCTCGGGCGCGTCATCAGCCGCATGACCTCGGACATCGAGGCGGTGCGCGTGGGCGTGCAGGACGTGCTCTCCGTCAGCATTGTCCATCTTGGCCAGATGTTGATCGCGGGCGGGCTGATGCTCGCCTGCGATCCCGTGTTGTTCAGCGCCGTCCTGGCCATCGCGCCGATCATCTGGGGAATCAACCGCTAGTTCCGGGCCCGGCTGAGCGAGGTGTACCGCCAGCAGCAGGAAAGCTTCAGCCGCATCACCTCCAACCTGACCGAATCGGTCAACGGCATCCGGGTGACGCAGGGTTTCGTCCGCTAGCAGATCAACGCCGGCCAGTTCCGGGGGTTGGTGGCCGACCACTACCTCATCGGCTTCGGTGCGGCGCGCCTGTCGGCGATGTTCCTGCCCCTGCTGGAACTCAACAGCCGGTTCTTCATCGCCATCCTCCTGCTCCTGGGCGGCTGGCGCGCGCTGCACCCGGCCATCGGGATGTCCGTGGGCAACCTGATCGAGTTTTTCTTCCTCGCGGGCTTGTTCTTCCAGCCGGTCCAAGTCATCGGCGCGCAGTACAACCAGGCTCTCACGGCGATGGCCGGGGCCGAGCAGGTGTTCGACCTGCTCGACCGTCCGCCCGAATGGGTGGATGAGCCGGGGGCCTAACCCCTCCCCGGACTGCTGGCGGGACGCGTGGAATTTCACGGCGTGGGCTTCGCCTACGACCCGGGTAAACCCGTCCTCACCGAAATTGACTTCGCCGTCGAACCCGGGCAGACGGTGGCCCTAGAGCCCTACTCCGTTGAGTTAGCTAACGTAGCCGCAGTGTTTGAAGAAG
>CALMAQ010000076.1:0-4658 GCA_937859745.1 uncultured Verrucomicrobiota bacterium
CCCCCCCCCCCCCCCCCCCCCCCCCCCCCCCCCCCCCCGCCCCCCCCCCGCAGGACAGAGTTGTAGGGGAACGCGCCCACCGCCTTCTGCCTTCTGCCTTTTGCCTTTTGCCTTCTGCCTTCGTGCAATTCTCCGCTAGCCGGTCGCAATCCTCCACGCGCCAACCCGTCCCGGGTGTGCGATGATCTTTTGGTACCGTCGCCTTCCTTTCATGTCCACCACGTACCCCATCACCGTCCCGTTCGAGCTGGCGGGCAGCTACGGCGGCTTCGTGTTCACGCCCGAGGGCAAGCGCCGCCTGCTCCTGCGCGCAGGGGACGGTCAGGAACATCTGCTCAAGGTGCCGCGCCTGCTGCGCCGCCGCATGATCGGCAAGTTCACGCCCGGCGAGCCGGTCCGCGTCGCGGGCACGGAAGAAATCGATCCCGCCACCGGCAAGAGCAAGCGCGTGGTGGACCGCGTGCTGCCCCCCGACGCCGCCCCGGCCTCGCTGCTGGTGGACCTTGCCGCCGTGTCCGGCCCGGCTTCCCCTCCCGCCGCGCCCGCCGTCGTCTGCACGGTGCGGGTGTGCGCCAAGAAAAGCTGCTGGCGGCGGGGCGGACGCGAACTCTGGGACGCCCTCGTCCAGGCCCGCGACGCCGCCGGACTCGCCGACCGCGTCGAACTGCGTCAGACCGGCTGCCTGGACCGCTGCAAGCACGGTCCCAACGCTGACGCGGGCCGCCGCGAGCACTCCCGCTGCTCCCCGCGCGACGCCGCCGCGATCCTCGCCCAGGCCGCCGCAGGCGGCATCCAACCAAGGTCCTGACGCCTCCTCCGTGGCGATCTCTGACTGTCTGGAAGGAACGCCGCCGGTACCGGAAAAGCAGACGATTTGGGAGTCGCTCGGAGAGCAATCCCTACCAGGGTCACGACCGCCGCTGTCGCGGCTGACCGGAAAAACTTGGCGCGACATTGGTTCCCCGGCATGGTCGCTTGATGGAACCGACTGTCACCCTCTACCGGCCCGTAGGTCCGGAAGAATTGGCTCTGGTCCGGAAAAGTGGCTTCAAAAGCTGGCCGCCCCGTCTGCCGGAGCAGCCAATCTTCTATCCCGTCACCAACGAGCAGTACGCCATCGATATCGCCAGCGACTGGAACGTCAAGGCGAGCGGCTACGGAGCCGTCACACGTTTCGAGGTGAAACGATCTTTCATGGAACGCTATCCGGTGCATCAGGTCGGCGCGGCGCACCACACGGAGTGGTGGGTTCCGGCAGAGGATTTGGAAGAGCTTAACCGGAACATCGTAGGGATGATCGAAGTGGTTCGTGAGTATCGGTAATCTTCGCCGTGCTCTACCTCGACGTGACCAGCTCCTGCAAGTCGCCCATGAACACGGGCGTGCAGCGGGTCGTGCGCGCGCTGCACCGCGCCCTCTCCGCGCTCACTCCCGTCACGCCGCTCGTGTGGGACCCGGCCCTGGCCAGCTACTGCACCCTTTCCCGCGGCGAGCGCGGCTTCCTGGAAAACCCCTTCGGCCACGGGGGGCGCGCCGACGCCGAACCGGGCCGCCGCGCCAATCCCGTGCCTTTCTACAGCAAGTTCGTGCGCGCGCTCACGCATCGGCGCAACCGCCTGGACCTCCCCGCGCGCCTGTCTGCCCGCGACGGCCTCTTCGTGCCCGAAATCTTCCAGGACAACCGGCTCGATTTCCTCTCCCGGCTCGCCGCCCGCACGCCCGCGCGGCTCGCCGCCGTCTGCCACGACGCCCTCGCCTGGAGCCGCCCGGAGATCATCCCGTCCTCGCGGCACGCCGGGTTCGCGGCGTACCTGGCGGCGCTCGGACGCTGCCACCAGGTCGTCGCCTGCTCGCAGGAAACCGCCCGGGACCTGCGACGCTTCTGGCAGCGGGCGGGGGGCGACCCTCCGGCGGGTGGCTGGCCGACCGTGGCCGTGCATCCCTGGCCCGTGGACCACGGCGGGACCCTCCGCCGGGTCGTCCCGCCGCCCGCGGGCCCCGCGCGCCGGTCCGTGCTGTGCGTGGGCACGTTCGAGCCGCGCAAGAACCACCTCGGGCTGCTCGACGCCGCCGAACGGGTCTGGCAGGGCGGGGGGACGTTCGACCTGTGCCTGGTCGGCCGCACGACCGCGCCGTACGGCGCGCGGGTCCTCGAGCGCATCGGGGCCCTGCAACGCGCGGGCCGCCCCGTGCGCTGGCTGCGGCACGTCAACGACGTGGCGCTGGCGCGTGCATATGCGGGGTGCGCGTTCACGGTGTTCCCGTCGCTCTACGAGGGCTTCGGCCTGCCGATCCTGGAAAGCCTCTGGCACGGCCGCCCGTGCGTGTGCGGGGGCAACGGGGCCATCGGCGAGGTGGCGGCCGGGGGCGGCTGCCTGGAGGTGGACCAGACCGACCCCGCCGCGCTGGCCGCCGGGATGGCGCGCCTCCTGGATGACGCGGCGTTGTACCAACGGCTCTACGACGAGGCCGGGACGCGCCCGTTCGGCACCTGGGAGGAGCTGGCGCGGCAACTCCTGCCGGCCCTGCTGCCGGGGATGTGATCTGCCACCCTGCATCCTTCCGCCTTTCATCTTCCGCCCGGGTGTGGTACATAAACCACGCAGGCTTCGACCTCACCCATGAGCACCGCGACCGTCGCCCCGACCGGCGAAATCAAGTACAAGATCGGCAACGAAAAGCTGGTCAAGGTTTCCGAGAGCGCGAGCAAGAAGCTGCGTTCGCTGCTCGAACGCCAGGGCCGCCCCCAGGGCGCGCTGCGCGTGGCGGTGATCGGCGGCGGCTGCTCGGGGCTCCAGTACAAGATGGACCTCGTGGATGGCCCGGCCAACCGCGACATCATGGTCGAGAGCGCCCAGGTGCGCGTGGTGGTCGATCCCAAGAGCGCGCTGTTCGTCAGCGGTTCGGTGCTCGACTTCAGCGACGACCTGCAAAAGGGCGGCTTCAAGGTGACCAATCCCAACGCCGTCGCCCATTGCTCCTGCGGCGAGAGCTTCTCCGCCTGAGCCTGGTTCCCCGCGCGGTGATGACCGACCATTTCGCGCTGCTCGGCGAGGCGCGGCGGCCCTGGCTGGACCCCGAACGGGTCCGGGACACCTTCCACCGCCTCGGCCGCGAGCAGCATCCCGACGCGGCGGGGGACGGCGACGGCTTCGCCCGGCTCAACCAGGCCCAGGCCGCGCTCGGCGACCCCAAGGCGCGCCTGCGCCATCTCCTGGAACTGGAATACCCCGAGGTGCGCGTGGCGGGTCCCGCGGTCGTGCCGCCCGCGCTGGCCGACCTGTTCGCGCCCGTGCTGACCCTCCTGCGGGACGTGGACGCCTTGCTGGCGAAGAAGGCGGCAGCCTCCTCGTCGCTCGCGCGGGCGCTGCTCGCCCGGCAGGAGTTCGCCCTGCGCGAGGCGGCGGAAACCCTCCTGGCGCGCCTGGATACCCTCCACGCCGATGCGTTGGGGGAGCTGCGCGCGTTCGACGCCGCCTGGGAACGTGGCCGCCCCGCCGACGCCGCCGCGCGGCTGCTGGAGTTCCACGGGCGCTTCGCCTACCTCTCGCGCTGGACCGAACAGTTGCGCGAGCGGCTGTTCCTGCTGGGGATGTGAACGGACGCGGCCGACCTCGGGACTGGACGAGCGGGCGGGAACGTGGAAAGAATTTCCTGCCGCCGCGCCCTGTCTCCTGGATGGACCATTCCCCGTTTTTCGCCATGCCTACCCTCCGCCCCTTCTTCTCCCGTGCCTTGCTGATCCCGCTCGCCGGTCTCGCCGGCTGCTCGCTGCTGCCCGTCGGACCCTCGCCGGGCGCGAGCGGCGCGGCCCGGGGCGGGTTCACCGTGCAGGTCGATGGTCCGGGCCAGCCGGCGTCGGCGGGAGTTGTGGCGGACATCGGGACGTATGCCCAGCGGCACGGATACACGCGCCAGGCCGCCGGGGGCAACGCGCCGGAGCGGTACATCTCCGGCACCATCTTCCTGGATGTCAGCCGCGATCCCGCCGAGCGCCGCGTCATCGCCTATCTGCACAGCTTCGGTACGGGCAACGACACCAAGGCCATCGAGCGTTTCTACCAGGGCTTCGCCCAGGAGTACGGCGGGCGTTACGGCGACGCGGCCCACCTCTCCGAGACGGCCTACGCGGACGACGCGGGTACCCACAGCGGCCTGCTCGGCAAGCCCGTGCAGACCAACCCCGGAGACGCCGCCCGGCTCGGGGCGGGGCAATGATGACGGTTCCCGGCTGCCGGAAAGCGGCTCGGGCGGATGGACCGCATTTTCTGGCCGTTGATCGACGGCACGTTCGGCCTACTGGCAATCCATCGTGCCGGTGCGGCGGTTCGAGCACAGGATGCCCGCCCACCTTGAACCCCGCGAACTTCCGGTCCACCCGGAACAACGGGAACGTCTGAAGCTTAAAAAGGGGTATTTTTCCCGAATTTAAGCGGATTTTCGCGTGAAACTCACGCGGCGGCCGCCAGCCCGGCTTCCTGGACCCGGCGCAGCCGCACGTCGCCCACCTGCAGGCCCAGCGCCCGCTCGGCCACGCGCAGGAAGCCGTCGCTGGCATCCGTCAGCGCGACCTGGAGCGAGCCCGGGTTGCTTTCCGGCGCGCCGAGCCCGGCCGCGGTGAGCAGGTCGCGCACGGCCACGGCGCAGTTGTGCGCGGC
>CALMAQ010000076.1:4668-5154 GCA_937859745.1 uncultured Verrucomicrobiota bacterium
CGCCCCCCGGGGGCGCGCGCCGCCCCCCCGCCCCGGGGCGGGGCGCGCCGGCCCCCCACGGCCACGGCGCAGTTGTGCGCGGAATCCACCAGCCGCACCCCCGGCCCGGCGAACCGGGCAATGGCGTCACGCAGGAGCGGGTAGTGGGTGCAGCCGAGGATGAGCGTGTCGATGCCGGCGTCGAGCAGGGGCCGCAGGTAGCGGGCGATGTGCAGGTCGGTCGCCGGATCGTCCAGCAGGCCTTCCTCGATGTGCGGCACCAGCAGCGGGCAGGCCAGGGCGCGGACCTCCAGGTCCGGGGCGATCCGGAGCAGGGCGCGCTCGTAGGCCCCGCTGGCAACCGTCGCCCGCGTGCCGATGACGCCCACCCGGCCCGAGCGCGTCGCCGCCACGGCTGCCGCCGCCCCGGGGGCGCTCACGCCCACCCCGGGCCCGCGCCAGGCGTCCTGGCATCGGGGCAGTGCCAGGGCCGTGGCCGGGGTGCCC
>CALMAQ010000077.1:0-10548 GCA_937859745.1 uncultured Verrucomicrobiota bacterium
GTCTCAGGCATGCGCTGATCCGCCGTGCGCCCCAGCCATCAGCTTTCGGATGCTCCACCTTACGCCATCGTTGACCTGGTTTCCGGGGAAAATACCGCTGGCCTCGCCCGATTTGGGGGACGCGCTCCCGGCAACGATCCCTGCGCCGGAAGTGGCCGCCCGGTCGCCCGTGCGGGTGCTGCTAGTGGATGACCACGAGGACACGAACCGCTCGTTGGTGCTGTTGCTCAAGCGGCGCGGCTACGAGGCGAAGGCCGCCGCTTCTCTGGGTGACGCGGCGGAACTGGCGGCCCGTGAACCGTTCGACGTGCTGGTCAGCGACATGAGCCTCCCGGATGGCAGCGGGCTGGATTTGTTGGCGATGCTGCGCGACTACCCGCCCGTCTACGGGGGCATCGTCGTCAGCGGCTACAACGACGACGAGGACGTGGAGCGCAGCCGGGCGGCGGGCTTCAAGGCTCACCTCTCCAAGCCGGTGGATGCCGGGAAACTGGACGAGACCATCCGCGGGATCATCCGCGCGGCGCAATCCACCGCGTGACTTCAGGCGGGCAGCCCCGCCAGCAGGGCGTGGAACTCGGCCAACTCCGGGACCGCCGCCGCGACCTGCCGCAGCGACGCCAACGCCACGGGGATGTGCGCCAGGAACTCGCTGCGCTCGCGCACCAGCCCGAGGTAGCCGTATGCCCCCAGCGCCTGCATCAACCGCTGCAAGGCGCAGAGCCGGTAGATTTCGTCGAACTGCGCGCGGCTCGGACCCAGGTCCTGCCGACGGCCCAACCCGAGGTAAAAATCTAACAGTTCCGTGCGCTCGGGATCGGTGAAGTGGACGTATGGATCGTACAGGAGCGAGGCGAGGTCGTAGTGCGCCAGGCCGGGACGGAGTCCCTGGAAGTCGATCAGGTGGGCCTGGCCGTCGTGGATCAGGATGTTCTGGGACTGGAAGTCGCGGTGGACTAGCACGCGCGGCCAACCGGACAGCTTCTGCGCCACGGCCTCCCAAACGGGCGCGTTCGCTACGCGCGCCACGCGCCCGGGGTCCTGGAGGTTACCGAAGTAGCCGCCAATGCAATGGTCGAAGAAGTAGCGCTGTTCCCAGCGGTACAGCGCGGCGTTGAACTCGGTTTGCAGCGTGAACGGAAACCGGGAAAGCCCTTCCCAGCCGCGCTTGTGGAGCCGCCACACCTCCTCCAGGGCGGATTGATAGTAGCCGCGCCGCGTCGGCCAGTCGGCGTCGCGGTAGCTCCAGAGGTCTCGCTCGCCCAGATCCTCCATCCAGATGAGGCCTTGGGCCTCGTCGTGGAAGTAGATTTTAGGGGTGCGGACCCCGAGGGCATCGAGCACCCCGGCGATGCGGACGTAGTGCCGGTTCTCCTCCTTTTGCGCGGTGTACTTGACCAAGATCAACGAGCGTCCGCCGAGCCGCACGCGGTAGAACTTGCGGTCGGAGCCGCCTTTTTCGATGGGCGTGATGCGGATGTCGCCGTCGATGGGGATCGCAAAACGGGCGCGCGTCTGGTCGAGGAGCAGGTCTTGGGTAAGCACGGGTGCGGGGGTCGATTTAGAAGTCCCGGTCGGAGGCAATCCCGGCGGCGGCTTGCGAAGTGCGGACGATACAACGATTAAGCTGGCTGTTGGAAGCGATATCCGCGCCCGGCCAGAGAATCGAGTCCGTGACGGCCGCATCCGCGCCCACCCGCGTCCCGGCCCCGGCCACGCTCGCCCCGGCGAGGCTCGCCCCGGGTCCGACCGAGGCCGTGGGATGGACCCATCGCCGCCACGACGGATCGGGCGCGCCGTAGCGGGGGAAACGTCCGCCGTCAGCGGCCAGGTCACGGTGGACGCGCAGGTATTCCTCCCGTGTGCCCAGGTCGCGCCACTCACCCCCATCGATCAGCACCCCGCCGATCCTGGCTCCTTCCCGGATCATCTGAAGGAAGGTCGGGATGACCGAGACGACCTCCCCCGCCGGGATGCGTCCGGGAAAGGAAGGCTCGACCAGGTAGACGCAGGCGAAGGAAAACGCCTCTGGCTCACCGGTTCCCAGCCGATTACGGATGTCCAACAACCGACCGCTTGCCGGGTCCCAGGCGATGTGCCCGGGTCCGCCGTGAGAGCGCAGGACCAGCGTGACCTCGTTGCCGCTCGCGCGGTGGTACTCCAGGGCGGGGGCCAGCGGCAGGTCGGTCAGGATGTCCCCGTTGTAGATGAGCAGTGGACCGCCGCCGGGGGCGAGGAGATCGGCCACGTTGCGGATGCCCCCGCCCGTTTCCAGCAGAACGGGTTCGTGCCGGAAACGGATCGGGCAGCCCCGGTAGCTGCCGTCAGGGAACGCCGCCGCGTAAGCGCCCGCGAGGTGGTGGGTGTTGACGATGAATTCCTCCACCCCGGCGTCGGCGATGAGGTGGTCGAAGGCGAAGGTGATGAGCGGCTTGAGCCCGACGGGGATCAGCGGTTTGGGCAGCGTGTCGGTCAGTGGACGCAGGCGATTGCCGAGGCCCGCCGCGAGGACGAAGGCTTGCTTGACCATGTGGACGCGAGGCGACGGCTTGCCGGTCAGTCTAAATCCGTCGGTAGGTCCGGCCGGGCGTAGTGCTCGAACATCCGCGCGAGCTGCGAAGCCGTGGCGCGGTTCGCGGAAAGCTCGGGCAGGCCGTCCGGCGGAAAATATCCCACGCCAGACGTTTCCAGGGTGCCTCCTTCCGCGGCCACCCCACCGGTGATCTCACAGCGGATGAAAAGCTTGTAGGTGTGTTGCAGGATGGACGGGTGCGGGTGCTTGTTCCGGTCGTACACGGCCAGGAGCTTGACGGCGCGCGCCTTCAGACCGGCTTCCTCGCGGATTTCGCGGACCACGTTCTCCGCTGGGGAAACGCCGACGTCTGCCCAGCCGCCCGGCAGCGTCCATTGGCCGTCGCTGCGCTCGCGCACCATCAGGAGCCATCCCCGCGCGTCGAACACCACGCCGCGCACGTCCACCTTGGGCGTGGCGTAGCCGGTTTCCGCCACGAGCAGGCCCAGCACCCGGGGAATCTCCTGCTCATCCGCCGCTGCGGCGATCATCTCGGCGGCGACTTGGCGGACGGCACGGTAACGCTCGAGGTCGAACTCGCTGGTGCAGAAGGTCAGGCCGTTCTGCGCCAGGGCTTGGAGCCGTTGCGCCCAGTCCAGCCAGCGCGCGGACGGTTCGGGTGGCATGCGGGCAAGGCTAGCGCAGGAAGCGCGCGAGGTTTTCGTCCTCCCAGCGCCGGGCACGCCGGTAGTGCTGGAACTGTTGCTCGCGGCGGTAGAATTCCTCGGTATGGACCTTCCGGCGGCCGCCGGAGTCGATCTCGTCCGGCACGACGGAGTGCAGCATCTCGTGGTAGAGCACGTATTCGAGGAACCAGAGCGGCACGAACGAGGCGTCTAGCCGGGGATGAATGCGGATGATGCGATCCTCCTCCTGGATCGTCCCGAAGACGAAGTATTCCTTGGGTGCGAGCCGCCGGCGACGGCCCCAGGTGACAGTATAGCCGCGCAGGGGCGTACGGCTGAAATACTGCTGGTTGATCTTGTTGAAAATCGCTTTGAGATCGAAGTACTGCCCCTCGTGGTTGAAGGGCAGTTGCCGTTGCAGAAGTGCCTTGGAATGAGAGATTTTACGCTTTGCTTTGGCCATGGGTGCGGTTGCGGTCGCGGCGTGAAATGGTCGGCGAGCGCCACTTTATAAGCAGCCTTCCAAGCTGACAAGGCCGGAACCAGAAAACCCGGCGAAAATTTTCCCCACCCGGTCCGGAAGCGGGTCTAGGACAGCGGCCGGTCGGTGAACGGCATCGACGGCGGCTGGGAGCGCCCCACGATGCGCTCGACGTACTTGGCCAGCACGTCGAACTCCAGGTTGACGAGGTCGCCCACAGCCGCCGATTGCAGGTTGGTGTGGTCGCGCGTGTGCGGGATGATCCACACCCCCAGCCGGTCGGGCAGGACCGTCGCCACCGTCAGGCTGATGCCGTTGACGGCGATGGAGCCCTTGAACACCACCAGGTGTGAGAATTCCTCGGGCAGCCCGACCTCCAAGCGGTAATCGTCGCCCTTCTTCTCCATCGTCACCACGGGGCTGGTGCAGTCGATGTGCCCGGATACGAAGTGCCCGCCCAGCCGGGCGGTGGCCAGCAGGGCGCGCTCGAGGTTCACGAGCGCCCCGGGCCGCAGGGCCTGGAGGTTGGTGCGGTCCAGCGTTTCCTGGAGCAGGTCGAAAGTAATGAGTTCGCCCCGGAAACTGGCAACCGTCAGGCAGCAGCCGTTGATGGCAACGCTGTCGCCGCGCTTAAGCGCGGCGGTGATAGCCGGCGCGGCGATCTGGATTTGCAGGCCGCTCTCGCTGCTGCGCCGCAGGAAGGTGACGCGGCCGGTTTCTTCGATGAGACCGGTGAACATGGGTGAATGTATCTACGCTCAAAACCGCCACCAGGGAGAGAAAAACGCGCACCCCGACAAAAACGCCGCCATGACCCGTGCGAAAAGGCTGGACAATCCCGCCCGAAAGCCGTTGGAAAAGGTAGGGATGCCGATGGCGGGACCCACGAAATCGCGCTACCTTGCCGCATGGAAAAACTCGTCATCGTGGGCACCGGCTGCGCTGGTCTGACGGCCGCCGTGTACGCCGCCCGCGGCAACCTCAATCCGCTGGTGCTCGAAGGCCGCCAGCCCGGCGGACAGCTCTCGACCACCACGCTCGTGGAGAACTTCCCCGGCTTCCCCGACGGGATCGACGGCCCCGAACTCATCATGCGCATGAAGCAGCAGGCCGAGGGGTTCGGCGCGCGGTTTCAGTACGCGGAACTGACGAACTTCGAGCAGAAGGACGGTTACCTCACGCTCCACCTCGACGACGAGGACCGGGTGAACACCCTTACGCTGATCGTGGCCAGCGGGGCCGCCGCGCGCTGGCTTGGCCTGGCCAACGAACGCAAGCTCATCGGCCACGGGCTGACGAGCTGCGCGACGTGCGACGGCGCTTTCTACCGCAATGTGCCCGTCTGCGTGGTCGGTGGGGGGGATTCGGCTGCCGAGGAGGCCATCTTCCTGACGCGCTTTGCTTCCAAGGTCTACCTCATCCACCGGCGTGACACCCTCCGGGCATCGAAAATCATGTCCGACCGCGTGCTCGAACATCCCAAGATCGAGCCGGTGTGGAACAGCGCGGTTAAGGAGTACCTGACCGACGACAAGGGCGAGATGCGCGCGGTGCTTCTGCAGAACCTCGTGGACGGCTCCGAGGCTGAACTGGAAGTCGGCTGTGTGTTCGTCGCCATCGGCCACGAGCCCAACACGAAGCCCTTTGCAGGCAAACTGCCCCTGGACCCGGACGGTTATCTGCTGAAAACCCAAGGCACGGCGACCGGCGTGCCGGGCGTGTTCGCGGCAGGCGACGTTTCCGACAAGGTGTACCGGCAGGCGATCTGGGCGGCCGGGGACGGGTGTGCCGCCGCGCTCGACGCCGAACGCTACCTCACCGAGCACGCCGAGGAACCCGGCGCGGAGCAAACCCCGGCGGGCCAGCGGGCGGAAGCCGCGTTTCCCAGCGCTCCGGAGGAGCTGGCCGAAGCCATTTGAAAATTTGCGATCTGACGCAATTTTACTCCCCGGTCAGCGGCGGGGTGAAGCGTTACCTCGCGGAGAAAACCGCCTACCTGCGCTCGCACACAGGCGACCGGCACGTCTTGGTCGTCCCGGGTGAGAGCACGGACTGCCGCGACGACGGGCCGACCCGCGTCTACACGATCAGTTCCCCGCTGGTGTCGCGGACCTCGCGCTACCGGGCGTTGCTCAACCTGCACGCCGTCGAGCGCATCCTGGAAACGGAGCAGCCCGACATCATCGAGAGCGGTGATCCCTACCAGATCGCCTGGAAGGCGCTCGCCTCGGGGCGGGCGTTGCGGATTCCCGTGGTCGCCTTTTACCACTCGCACTTCCCGGAGGCGTACTTCCGCAGCACGACAAAATTCCTCGGCGAGACGGCGACCCACATGGTCATGGACATCGCCCGGCGCTACGTCCGGGCGCTCTACAGCCGTTTTGCCCGCACGCTGGTGCCCTGCGCTCCGCTGGGGGCGCTGCTGGCGGACTGGGGCGTGGGCAACATCTCGGTGGTCGATCTGGGCGTCGATCCCGGCATCTTCCACCCGGCGCGGGAGCCCGGCGATTCGGCCCGGGACGAACTCAAGCTGCCCCGGGGAACGAGGCTACTCCTCTACGTGGGACGTCTTTCCCCGGAGAAGAACACGCAGACGCTGTTCACCGGCTTCCAGCGGCTCTGCCAGCGGCACCCGGGGCGATACCACCTTCTGGTCGTCGGCGACGGCCAGCAACGCCGCCTACTCAAAAGCCTCCAGAAGATCGGCGCGGTGACCTGGCTGCCGTATTGCAGCGACCCGCGCGAACTCGCCCGGCTGTACCGGGCCGCCGACCTGTTCGTGCATCCCGGGGTGCAGGAAACGTTTGGCTTGGTGACGCTGGAAAGCCAGGCGTGCGGCACGCCGGTCGTCGGGATCCGCGGCAGCTACATGGACCGCATCGTGTTCGGCGGACTCAAGGACTGGGCGGCGGAAAATACGCCGGAGTCGCTGGCGGATGCCATCGAGCGGATGAGCGCCGTGGACCTGCGCATCGTGGGGCTGCGGAGCAGCGACATCGTGTCCGCGCGGTACAACTGGCAGCGGGTGTTCGACCGCCTCTTCGGCATTTACCGCGAAGTGATCCAAAGCTATGACCCGGAGTGACCGCTCCCGGCATCTTTTCCGGCCACGGCGACTGACATTGTCGAATGGATTTTCTCCTGTCAGCGTCCACCTTGCCGATGCTCTTATGTCCTCACGTTCTGCTCAGACCGCCCCCGCCGCGTCCTTCCTGATCCGCAAATACCGGCCGTCCGACCGCGAAACCGTCCGTTGGCTGTGCTGCGAGACCGGTTTCCTGGGTCAGCCCATCGACCCGGTCTTCAGCGACCGGGAACTGTTCGCGGACTTCCTGACCAACTACTACACCGACCGCGAGCCAGAGTCGGCCTTCCTACTGGAGATCGACGGGAAAGTGCGCGGATATCTGTTGGGCTGCCGGTTCCCGCTCCGCAACCAACTATCTAATTTCTTCCAGAACTTCCGGCTGGGTGTCTCGGTAATGAAGCGCTATCCGCGCTACAACGCGGCGAGCCGCCGGTTCATCCACTGGATGCTTGTCAACGCCTGGCGCGAGGTGCCCGCCTCGCCACGCCGGACGGCACATTTCCACCTTAACCTGCTCGCCGACGCGCGCGGTATCAGCGGGACCCGAGCGCTTATCGACGCCTACCTGCAATACCTCCACGAGCGAGGCGAGAAAAAGGTCTACGGCCAGATGGTCAGCTTCGCCAACCGGCGTGGGGAAAAGATGTTCCAGCGGTATGGCTTCAAGGTGCTCAACCGCATGGAAATCACCAAGTACCGGAAGCTGCATCCCGAGCCAGTTTATCTGTGTACGGTCATCAAGGATTTGGAGAATTTTTCCGAGTTCAAGAACGAAAAATAATTGATTGTTGATAATTCTTTTTTTGGTGGCATAAGTTTCTTTCTCGGAGTGATTTACCCATTGTGAAAAAACGGTGAATTCGTTGGACTTTCCGGGGAGATTAATTTATGCTGTTTTCAATGAAAAATACCACTGCTCCGGCTTCCCTCCGTGACGACAAGCATGTGACCATGGCGGTCGATCCCGCTACCTCCGCCCTAACGGTTCAGCAGGTGCTCGGACAGGTCGCCTTGATCCAGCAGATCATGACCGCCGCGATGAAGGACGGCGAGCATTTCGGCCGCATCCCCGGCTGTGGTACCAAGCCCACGCTGCTCAAGCCGGGGGCGGAAAAGCTCTGCCTGACATTCCGCCTGGCTCCCACGTATGACGTGGATGAGCGGCGACTAGACAACGGTCACCGCGAATACCGTGTGCAGTGCACTCTTTCCTCCATCGTGACCCAGGCGTTCATCGGCCAGGGCGTCGGCATCTGCACGACGATGGAGAACAAGTACCGCTACCGCCAGAACGTGGCGGAACCCACCGATAAGCCCGTACCGCGCGCCTACTGGGACGCTCGCGCCGAAGATCCGTCGAAGGCGCAGGAACTCATCGGTGGCAAGGGTTTCTCGGTCAAGAAGGTCGAGGGCAAGGGTTGGATGATCGCTCGCGGCGGCGAGAAGCTGGAACACGACAATCCTGCGGACAACTACAACACCGTACTCAAAATGGCCAAGAAGCGGGCACTCGTGGACGCGGTGCTCACGGCGACGGCGGCCAGCGACATCTTCACGCAGGATCTGGAGGATATCACCGCCAACCTCGCGCTGGCGACTCCAGCGGTGGTCGCCGAAGCGGCTCCGACGGTGCATCGCGACCGCCCGCTGGACGCGTCGCCCGAGAAGCCCACTCCGGCTCCGGTCATCGACGTGGCCGACGAACCCGAAGCGCAGAACCTGGAACCTGTGCCGGTCGATCATTCCAACGACTTCCGCGAGACCCGCATCCATTTCGGCAAAAACCGCGGGCTCATGCTCTCGGAACTCAGCCCGCAGCAGGTCCACTGGTACGAGAACGACTGGATGCCCAAGAAGGAAGTCAACGGCCCGACCAGCGTCGAGGATCTCGCGCTCATCAACGCGCTCAAGGCATACAGCGCTTGGCGCACCGGCGGCCGGCCCAACGGCACCCGCCAGAACACGGCGAAAGCCGTCGCGCCGCGCGCCCGCCACGCTGCGGCCGCCGACGAAGCCTTCTAATCTCCCGCGCCTCGGCGCATCTCGATTGCCCCGAACGCCCCGGCCGGACCTCACGTCCGCCGGGGCTGTTTCGTTTGCCGGGCTAACGTTTCAGGGCGAGGACGAGCGCCCCGGCGAGGATCAGGCCGCCGCCCACCCAGTTCTGCCAGCCGACCGGCTCCTTCAGCCAGACCGCCGCGAAGACGATGACGAAAACGACGCTCAATTTATCGACTGGGGCGACCCGGCTGGCGTCACCGAGTTGCAGCGCACGGAAGTAGCACAGCCAGCTCAGGCCCGTGGCGAGGCCGGAAAGGACGAGAAAGAGCAGCCCGCGCTGGTCCAGACGCTCCCAGGGCAGATTACCGCCGCGCAGGCGGTTCATGCCCACCAGCAGCCAGGTGAAAACCAGGATCACGCTGGTGCGGATCGCGGTGGCGAGAGTGGCGTCGATCCCCGCGACGCCGACTTTGGCGAGGATCGCGGTGCCACCCGCGAAAAACGCCGAGAGGAGCGACCAGAAGACCCAGTGGTTCATCGTTCACGAACCACGCGGTGCGGACGCGGGCATTTCATGGCGGTAAACGAACAGCGAGGCGGCGACGATCAGGATGTCGCGCGCCAAATCGAACCACATCCTCTGGCCGGACGCGAGGGGTGGCCAGTTGGCACCCGCGCCGAAGCACCCGCAGTCCACGGTGAGCCCCCGCGCGATCGCCTGGGCGAGCGCCGCGAGGAACACGGTGCCCAGCAACAACGTGGAGCATGCCCCCAGCCGTCTCGGACGCCCGACGAGCAGCGCACCACCCGCCAGCAACTCGAACGGAGGCAAAGCCAGCGCCGCGGGAACGATCCACGCCGTGGGGAGCAAGCGGAAGGACGCGATGCTGTCCGCAAAGCCGGTGGGTGGCTGCACCAGCTTGGCCGCTCCCGCGTAGAGGAAGACGCCTGCCAAGGTCCAGCGGATCAACTGGCCGGCAAAGGACGGGGCACGACGGAAGTTCATGGGAGTGTCGGCGGTTCCTGTGGCAGCCCGGCCCGGGACCATTCCTCCCACCCTTCCCTGTAGACGTGCGGATGCTCGTAGCCGAGTCGTCCGAGCGCCTCCGCGACCGTTTCCGCGTCGGGACAATCCGCCTCCGAGCAGTACACGACGATCCCGCCGGACCGCCCGGCTTCGAGCTGGCTTTGCAGCCGGGGATAATCGGCGGCGAACGTTTCCCGCGGCAGGTTCAGCGCCCCCGGAACGTGCCCCTGCTCGTAAAAGGCGCGGGCGCGGGCGTCGATGACCCTCCCCTTTCCCGAGCCCGCCAACGCTTGGAACTCTTCTAGCGAAATGCTCCCAACCGACGGGGCCGAGGAAGCCAGCCCCCCCTCCTTGTCAGCGCCCGGGGGTTTCAGCGCGAGGACCGCCGCCACCAGCCGGGTGGCAGGCGGCCGATAATTCCAGGAGAGCACCGGGCGATGGAAATGGTTGACCGTCAGACCGATGCACAGCGACGCCGCGGCCAGTGCGAGTACCCGTCCCAGGTCGATCCACCACACGCGCCAAGCGCCGTGCCAGTCCGCGCCGGTAGATGGCTCGTGGGGGGCGCGGGTCCCATCGGCGGGCATGGAGTCAAGCAAGCACGTTTTGCCGCGTGCCGCCACCGGGTGCCGTTGCGGCCAATGAATCGCCCTGACAAAGTTGTCAGGGTGATCCGGCCCCAGAATGCGGCCCCGGCGCGCGGGCGGGGGGCCGCCCGCGCCGGGGGCCCAGAAAACAAAGCCCGGGGGTGTG
>CALMAQ010000077.1:10558-21012 GCA_937859745.1 uncultured Verrucomicrobiota bacterium
GGCCCCACCTTGCCCCCGCGGCGTTGGGGCGGGCCGCCCCCCGGCGCGTCGGCACTAAATCGATCCCGCGTGTTGTCCGACTGAGAGCTGGGGGCGGCGTGCTTGGCGGTGGTTACTTCTTGATGTGGTTGTTCACCAGCTTGTTCATCTCGAACATGGTGACCTGGCCTTTGCCATCGAAAATCGCTTTGAGTTTGGCGTCGGCGTTGATGAGAGTTTTCTTTTTCTCGTCCTGTAGTTTGTGCTCCTTGATGTAGGTCCACAATTTGCTGGTCAATTCGGTGCGGGGCAGCGGGCTGGTGCCGACTACGGCGGCCAGTTTGTCATCGGGGGTGACCGGCTTCAGAAACGCGGCGTTGGTCTTCTTCGGCTCGGCGGTCTTAGATTTTTTAGTAGTTGCCATAAGCCTGTGAATTAAAAAAGGACCCGCCCACGGAAACAACATTTATTTTGTTCGGAACCCATTTTCTTTGACCCTTTTATCCTCCGAAGCGCCCCGCGGGCCGAAACCCCGCGATTTCCGAGCTTTCTCTTGGGTGCCGCGCCGCCTTCCTGTAACCTGACACCGTTCCACCGCCCGCCATGACCTCGCCCCTTCCGTGTCCCGCCACGCCGCTCCTCCCGCTCCTTCGCTTCCTCGGACGTGGCTGCCCGGCGTGGACCGCCGTGCTGGCCGCCTGTCTGCTGTGTCCCGACGCGGCGCACGCCAGCTTGGGGCTGCCCATGAAGACGGTGTTCAAGGGTGAAAGCACGTTCCTGCGCCTCGTTGCCCGCGCGGAACGCGAAAACTGGCGCGCGCTGCCCGTTGGGGAACGCACGGTCCGCGTGGGCCTCGCGCTAACCGGCACGCCCTACCAGGGCTACACGCTGGAAATCGACAACCGGGTGGAAGCGCCCTCGGCCAACTTCCAGGGGCTGGATTGCTGGACGTTCTACGAGGTGTCGCTCGCCTTCGCGCGGATGCTCCACGAGAAGGCCGCCCCGTACGAGCCCGCCGACCTGTTGCGGATGATCGAACTGGAGCGTTACCGGCACGGCCGCTGCACCGGAGAATACCTCTCGCGCATCCATTTCCTGGAAGAACTCTTCTACGACAACGAGAAGCGCGGCCTGCTGACGAACATCACCCGCCAGCTACCGGGAGCCGAGCGCATGGACCACCGCGACATCCGCGAGATGACCGTCATGTGGCGGCACTACCGCTACCTGCGGAGCAACCCCAAGCTGCTGCCCGAGATGGCCCGCATCCAGGAACGGGTGTCCGACCTGCCGGTCTACCACGTGCCCAAGGATCAGGTTCCCGGGGCGGAACGCTACCTGCGCGACGGCGACATCATCGCCGTGACCAGCCGCGACACCGGCGGCTACACCTCGCACGTCGGGCTGGCCCATCGCGACCAGAACGGCGTCCTGCGCTTCCTGCACGCCTCGTCCCGCTACCATCAGGTCATCCTCGATGACCGCCTGTCCTCCTACCTCGCGGACAAGCACGACGATGCGGGCATCATCGTCGCGCGGCCCAACGACGTGCCCGCGGGCACGTTCGCCGAACGCTGAGGCGTTTACTGGTCCGTGCGCTTGCGCTTCTTGGTCATCGTCGTCGTGGTGGAATGGTGCGTCGTCGCGTGCTCCGTGGTGCTTCGCCGCGCCTTGATGATCGCCCCGCGATGCCGGCGCGAGGACGCCGGATGGCGCTGCGCCGGGCGCACGTCCACCACCGTCTGGACGCGCGGCAGCGGCCCGATGTCCGCGTCGCCCTTCTCGCGCTCCTCGACGATGCCGTCCGCGATGCCTTCGGCGAGGTTTTGACGATACTCCGGGGTAATGATGCGGGCGGCGTCGGTCGCGTTGTCCAGGTATCCTCCCTCGCAGAGAATGCACGGCACACGCGGGTTATGGGTCAGGCGCAGAACCCGGCGGATCACGCCGCGGTGCGGCTCGTCGGTTTCCGCGATCATGTGCTGTTGCACGCGGACGGCCAGCCCGTAGCTGTCGGGCCGCCAATAGTAGGTTTGCAGGCCCCGCGAGCCGTTGGCATTGTAGTGGATGCTGACCAAAATGGCGCTGGGGTAGTACCGGTCGGCGATGGCGACCCGGTCGTCGAGTTCCACAAACGTGTCATCCGACCGCGTCAGCACCGTGCGGAAGCCCTCCTTGTCGAGCAGGGTTTGGAGTTTCAGGGCGGTGTCGAGCGTGTAATCCTTCTCGCGTCGGCCGGCGTGTACTTCGCCGCTGTCCTTGCCACCGTGCCCGGCGTCGATGACGACGGTCGAGAAGCTGCCGGGGGGAAGCGGGTGCGGGATGTTCTCGCAACCCGCGAAAAAAAAGGCGGCGCATAGGCAGACGGCGACGGAGAGGCTGAGGCGGAAAACGGGATTCATGGCGTGCGCGTCGCTCTTACGGGCCGAGGGCGGGGTCGTCAACCCTTTCCGCGCAAAACGGGCATTGCCCGGCTCAATCCTGCGGCGACGGCTTCTCGCCCTGGTATTCGCCCGTCTGCTGGAAGAGCTTAGCGATGAGCCCCGTCCAGCCGGTCTGGTGGCTGGCACCGCAGCCCCGGCCCTCGTCGGCGTGAAAATACTCGTGGAACATCGGGTGTGCGTTCCAGCCGGGGTCCTCCTGAAATTTCTTGTACGGTCCGAAGACCGGACGCCGTCCCGTGGCAGGATCACGCCGGAAGATACTCTCCAGGCGGCGCGACAACTCGGTGGCCACTTCCCAGAGCGTCAGCATTTTCCCCGAGCCGACCGGGCACTCCACCTTGAACTGGTCGCCGAGATAGTAGTGGAACTTTTGCAGGCTTTCGATCAGCAGGTAGTTCACGGGCATCCACACCGGCCCGCGCCAGTTGGAGTTGCCGCCGAAAAGCCCCGTCTCGGATTCGCCTGGATTGTAATCGACGCGGTACGTTACGCCCTTGATGTCCAGTTCGTAGGGATGCTCCTCGTGGTACTTGGAGAGCGAGCGGATGCCGTAGGGACTCAGAAACTCGCGCTCGTCGAGCATTTTCGAGAGCACCCGCCGCAGTTTGCCCTCGTCCAGGATGGAGAGCATCAGCTTGCCGCCGCGCTCCTCCTGCATGTGGCGGCTGACGCTGGAGGTCAGTTCCGTGCGGTTCTCCATGAACCAGCGGAAGCGTCCGCCGAACCCTTTGAGCCGGTCGATCAGACTTGCCTCGATGACCTCCACGGCGAACAGCGGAATCAGGCTGACCATCGAATGGATACGGAGGGGCACGCTCTTGCCGTCGGGCAGGTGGATGTTGTCGTAAAACAGCCCGTCCTCCTCGTCCCAAAGGGACTCGTCGCCGCCCCCGGGATTGTTCATGGCGTGCGCGATGGTGAGGAAATGCTCGAAGAACTTGCTGGCGATGTCCTCGTAAACATCGTTGCGGAGGGCCAGCTCGAAGGAGATCTTGAGCAGGTTGAGCGCGTACATCGCCATCCAGCTCGTGGCGTCGGATTGCTCCAGGTAGCCGCCGGTCGGCAGCGGCTGGCTGCGGTCGAAGACGCCGATGTTGTCGAGCCCCAGGAAGCCGCCCTGGAAGATGTTGCGATCCTGTTCGTCCTTGCGGTTGACCCACCAGGTGAAGTTGAGCAGCAGCTTCTGGAACACCCGCTCCAGAAACTTCAGGTCGCCGGCGTCCTCGCTGGTCAGTCCGCGCCGCTTGCGGTCGATGGTGTAGACGCGCCATGCGCCCCAAGCGTGGACGGGCGGGTTCACGTCGCCGAAGGCCCACTCGTAGGCGGGCAACTGGCCGTTGGGATGCATGTACCACTCGCGCGTCAGCAGCATGAGCTGGCGCTTGGCGAACTCGGCGTCGATCAGCGCCAGCGGCAGGCAGTGGAAGGCGAGGTCCCAGGAAGCGAACCAAGGAAATTCCCAGGTGTCCGGCAAGCTCAGGATGTCGTCGTTGTAGAGTTGCTTCCAGTCGTGGTTGCGCCCGACGAGGCGGGCCGGCGGCGGCGGCGGCTGGCTGGGGTCGCCTTCCAGCCAGCGCGCGACGATGTAGTGGTAGAACTGCTTGCTCCACAACATGCCCGCGAACGCCTGCCGCTGGACGCTGCGTTCATCCGCGCCGAGGGCGGGCGGCGCGAGTTCCGCGTAGAACTCGTCGGCCTCCTGTTGCCGCGCGGCGAAGATCGCGTCGTGTTCGCTGCCCAGCGACCACGCGGCGGGCGCGGTTCCCGCGGCGTCCGAGGTGAGCCGTAGCCTGACCATCCACGCTTCGCCGGGCGCGAGGTCGCGCCGGTAGTGCAGGGCGGCCTTGGTGCCCCGGCTGCCGGTGTTGACGGCCCCGTGGTCCTTGCCCAGCAGGTAACGCTCGATCCCGTCCTTCTGGTAGGGAGTCTGGTTAGGCGAACCGAAAATCCGCTGGGTATTGGTTTCATTGTCCGTGAAGAGGCTTTCCAGCGGCGACTCGGCGACCAGAACCATCTCCCCGAGCGTGTCGTGCCTCGCATGGATCACGGCCTGACTCCCGGATGGTCCACCCTGCAACGCCAGCTCGGGGCGGTCTTGCTTGCCATCGAAATCCCAGGTGTTGCGGAACCACAGCGTGGGCAGCAGGTGCAGCGGAGCCGCGTCCGGGCCGCGGTTCGTGACCGTGAGACGGATCAGCACGTCGTTCGGCGCGTTCTTGGCGTATTCCACCTGCACGTCGAAGTAGCGGTTGTCGTCGAAGATCCCCGTGTCGAGCAGCTCGTACTCCAGCGCATCCTTTCCGCGGCGGCGGTTTTCCTCGATCAGACCCTCGTACGGGAACGCCGCGTGCGGATACTTGTAGAGCCCTTTGAGGTAGGAGTGGGAAGGCGTGGCGTCGAGGTAAAAGTAATATTCCTTGAGGTCTTCGCCGTGGTTGCCCTGGGTGCCAGTCAGGCCGAAGGCGCGCTCCTTGAGGATCGGGTCGCGTTCGTTCCAGAGTGCCAGCGCGAAGCACAGCCGCTGGTGGTTGTCCGAGATGCCCAACAATCCATCCTCGCCCCAGCGGTAGACCCTCGAACGTGCGTGATCGTGCGGGAAGTAATCCCACGCCTCGCCCGTGGCGCTGTAGTCCTCGCGCACGGTGCCCCACTGGCGCTCGCTCAGGTACGGTCCCCAGCGCCGCCAGTAAGCCTTGCGCGTGCTCTCGTCGGTGAGTCGTTGTCTTTCTGCGTTCATCGTCGTCATATGCCCCTAAGACCCGGTGCCGGAACAACCGGATGTCCCCACCCGTGCGTACAAGGGATGGCAACCGCCAACTAATTCCCCTGCAAATTTATGCCGCTCGACCCCGCTGACCCGCACGACCTCCGCCCGACCGAGGAGGCCGCCATCGAAACTGCCCACTTGGCCATGGACGGCCTGACCCAAGAGGACTCGGTCACCCACGTCGTTGAAATGCTCAAAAAGGTGGACGGCGTCCACGAAGTCCACGGAGAAAATGCCAGCGGCGTCGTCACCGTCACCTTCGATGCCCGCAAGACCCATGTGCCCGCCTTGCACGACGCGCTGCTGCGTGGAGGCTACAACCCGGCGCGCACCGCGAGTAACTGACCGAGCCATGGCAGGAACCGTTCGCATGCTGGCCGGGCCTCAAGGATTCGGCTGGGCAGCGTGCGGATGACAGATCGCTTCCAGCAGGTCGGGCTTGGCGGCGTCGCGTTCTAGGTGGGGATAGCGTTCACCACCGTGATAGTCGAGCCGGACCGTCTTGTAGTAATCGTCGTTGAGGATCAGTAGTTCCAGCGGCGCAGACCCGGCCGCCTTGGCCGCTGCCAAGGCTTCCTTGAGCCCTTTCACCGAGTAGGTGCGGCCGTTGACCGCCACGACCTTCATGCTCGGGCTGATGCCGGCGGCAAACGCCGGGCCACTGCCGACCACGTCCTGCACTGTGCCGTCCTCCTTAAGGCTGAGCCCCAGCGAATAGACGAAGCTCGCCGTCTTCTTGTCGGTGTCCCGGGCCTCGTCCTGCTTGTTGGGCTGGCCGTTGTAGACGAGGTGCCAGCCAGCGTTTTCAATCCCGCCCAGCGGCGCGTGGGGCGAAAGGGAATCCAGCCGCTCGGTCAGCAGGCCGCGCCAGTCGTGGGACACCACGGATTCGAGGGTGTTGACCACGTCGTCGAACGTGTACGTCACCACCTTCGGCGGCCCGCTCTGCCCGCCGTGGAAGGCGTGACAGAAATCGTCGATGGAACGCTGCCCGTTCGTTTTCTGCCGGATGATCGTGTCCACCTCCAGCCAGAGCAGCACGCCTTCGGGGTAGAAATCCACTCCGCGCCGCAGGTTGGACCATTCGCGTGAGGAGTCGTAAAGCACCGAAGCAAGGGTGGCCGTGTCCTGGAGATTGCGCCAGTTACGCCCCGCTTTATGGTCGAGCGAGGCGGCGGTCGAGGCGAGCCAGTCGTGGCTCCACTCGGGCGTGTTGAGCCCCGCGCGCGCCGTGAGCACGTAGCTGCCCGCGTATTCGGTCAGGCCCTCGTAGACCCAGAGCAGATCGTCCTGCATCGGCACCTGGAAATCTGGCGTCGTCAGACTGGCCGGACGGCGGTACTTGCCGTTCCACGAATGGGTAAACTCGTGCGGCAGCAGGTCGCTCTCGTACAGGCGGGAATCTTTGTCGATGAACGTGCGCTCGGGCAGCGTGTTCAGGCTAGATTCGTGGTGCTCGATCCCCGAGTGGAAGATAAATTCGCTCAGGCCGACGAGAAAATGATAATGCTCGTAGTGGGTCGCGCCGTAGAGGTTCGCGGCTTCGGCGACCAACTGCTTGTAGTGGGCGATCTCGTCGTCCGGCAGCGCCAGCGCCGCCGCGCTATCCGCGACGAGGTCCATGACATTGGAGGGACTTGCGCCTTCCGGTGTGAGCGGCACCTGGCGGTAGTGCGCGCCTGCCACCACGGGCGAATCGACGAGTGTTTCCAGCGTCACGGGCCGGAAATCGGTGGTATCGCCCGCCGTCGTCGCCACGGGCAGCGCCGTGCCGAACTTCCAGCCCGTGGGCAGCTTCAGGCTGGCGACGAAGGTCAGTTGGTCCGAGGACTTCCCGGCGGGATAGAGCAGAAGCTGGTTCCAGTTGAGCAGCGTCAATTGCGCGGAGGACGACGTGCCGCTGGAGTAGCCGCCTTCCTCGGTGGGGACCACGTCGTCGAACACCACGTCCAGGCTCGCCGCACCCGCCGGCACCTCACACTGGATGGCATAGAGGTCCACCGGGTCGCGTCGCCAGGAGACTTCATGGCCTGCGGCGCTCAGGTGGAGATTGACCAGGCTGTTGATCGGCCCGTTCGGCGCGTGCTCGCCGGGAATCCACTTCGGATAATAGAGCGTCAGTGCCCCGGGCTGCACGGGGATTGCCAAGTGCGTGTGGACGATTCGGCGCGCGCTGTCGCTTGCGTCCACTTGCACGGTAATTGGCGCTTCCTGCGCGCGGACCGCCCCCTCCCCGGCCCACAGGCCGACCATCCCCCCCGCCAGCACGGACCCGCGTTTCAGCCAGTTCATGCCTCGCATGTTCGCATGGAGCCCCGTGGCGTCAAAAGGATTCGTCAGCCCCGCACGAACGCGAAACGGCACACCCGCTCCGGGAACGTGCAGCGCGCGCAATCAGAGTCGTCTTCCAGGCAGAAGTCCTCGTAGATTTGCAGCAGTCCCTGCTGGTGCGCCGCCGTCTTGAGCCAAGGCTCCGCCCCGGCGGGGTCGTGGCCGAACAGGCGTGTCGCCGCCGTGGCGACCCGGCGGCTGCCGGTGCCGGCGGGCAGTTTGGCATAGGCGTCCCAATGCACGGGGTGCGCCGCGATGGCCAGCGGAAAGAAGACGTTGGCGAGCATCTCCGAAGCGCGCGCCGCGCCGACCAGGGCCAGGGGACGCGCGGACCGCGCCGAGGTCAGCGTGTAGTGGTGGTCCCAGAACGGGTCGCGCAGACCGGTAAGGAACTTCGTCACCTGCTTGGCGAGATCATTCCCGCCGCCATCAATGAGCGCCTGCACCTCGGGCCAGCGCGCCGCCAGTTGCACCAGCGCCGCCAGCCGCCGCTGGGGATGGTTCACCGGGCGCAGGCCCGAGAGCTTCCACGCCTTGGTCGGCAGCACCAGCCGCTCCATGGCGCTGCGCCGCCGCCACCAGAACTCCCAACGCTCGCGCAGGTAGGCCCGCGCCTCGCGTCCATCCTGGTCCACGCTGAATTCCGGCGTCTGGAGGAACCCGGCCAGCCCCAGCAGCAGCGCCATGCCGCCGTCCCCCTCCGCACGGAGCGTTTTCAGCGGCAACCGCTGGGCGAGCAGCGCGAAGGGCAGCTTGTTCTCCTTGTAGCCGAGCGTCACCGCGAGCGACTGGAACAGCGCCTGGTCGTAGCCCCGCACCGCCGCCAGCCGCTGCCAGCGGCGGTTCTTGAGCTGGAGCCGGTACTGCGCCGCGGCCGTCAGGAGCGTGCGGACCTCCTCCGCCGAGCGTTCGCGCAGTGGGCCGGAGCATCGTCCCGGACGGGCCGAGGGCAGATCGACCGGGGCTACGCGGTGCTCCAGCTGCCGGAGATCCAAGTGAACCTGGGCGACCTGCCGGTGCTGGGAGGTGCGCGTGAACGGCTGGCGCGGGCCGTGTTGGAGGTAGAGGTGGAGCACCACGTCGTCGAACGCCGCGTTGCCGCCGTGGCCGTGCCGTTCCCAGTCCTCGGCCCGGGTGTCCAGTTCGATGGAGCCGCGTAGAACCGGCGCGTCCGGGCGGTCCGGGAAGCGGACCGCAGCCTCCGTGAAGTCCGGCCCGGCGTCGTGGTTCCACACCCCGAACTGCACCACCTCCACCCGCTCGCCGGTCGTGGCGGTCAGGAAGCTGGAGCCGAAATCGCCCGCGAACCAGTGCGCCTGCAATTCCAGCTCGCTCTTCTGCACGGAGGAAAACTCTTCCGCCGGAGCCTCCCGGAGCATCCCGTCCGGAACGGTCAAGAGGGCGGCGTAGCGATGAGCGAGCTCCATGGCGGGCGGGGGCAGTGGTCCGCTGTTTTAACCACCCACCCCCGGCGAGGCAAGTCCGCACGCCCGCAAAGTCAGAACGGCGACGTGACCTCGCCCTTGATCTCGTCCAACGCGGCGGCCTCGGCGCTGCTGGCGTACTTCTCCCGGGCGGCGTTGAGGAGGTTGAGGGCCTCCGCCTTTTTGCCCAGGGAGCCAAGCAGGCGGGCCTGGTGCATCGTCACCCGGATGGCGTCCGCCGGGTTTTTGTAGGCGCGCAACGCGCGGTCGAAGTTGGCCATCGCGCGGGGTTTGTCGCCCTGCCGGACCAGCAGCAGTCCCAGCCCCTCGTAGATCAGGCCGCTGTGCAGCCGCTCCCCGCTCTTTTCCAGGGCGGCCGTGCCGGCCGTCGCGCCGCGCGCCCGCCAGACCTGCGCGCCGCGCAGGTAAGCCCGTCCTTCGGTCACGAGGGAGGCCTCGCCGGCGACAGGCACGTCGCTAAGGTCCGAGATGAGGTTCTTCCAGACCAGCCCCGGCCGGTAGAGGGGATCGCCCACCACCGCGTTCATCCACGAGAGTCCCGGCTGGCCCGCGTAGGCGCTTTCCGCCAGCGTGTAACCTTCCCGGAGGCGGTCGGCGAAGATGTCCAGATGGGTGGTGAAGGTCAGGAAAGGCTCGTAGACGTTGCCCAGGACCGCCGCCGCCCCCTTGTCGAGCAGCGGTCCGACCCACCACTTCACCGGGTCACGCACGCTCGTCGCGCTGAAGGAATGAATGTGGCAGGCCACCGCCCCCGGCTGGAACCGGAACTGCGGCTGCGCGAAGGGCCCCGCGGCCTGCTCCGAATACCACCCGAAGTACAGCGCCGCGCCGGTCATCGGGTAGTTCGCCGGGAACAGGGCCTCCCGGTCATCGTCCACTGTGGGCAGGAGGTACGGGGCGGTGTCCCGGAGGATTTGTGTTAGCCACGTGTCGCCCTCCGCGAACGGCCCGCTCGTGATCCCCCGGCGGTCCAGGTAGCAGCGGCCCCAGAGTCCCATTTTTTCCACCGCCAGCGAGTCGTCAATCATCCGCCGGACCATCAGACCGGTCGGCGCGTCTAACCGCCCCGCCAGCATCATCCCCGGCGGACAGCGCGGATCGGGGAAGTGGGAGTAGGATCGGAAGTACGGGTTGGGCAGGAACCCGGAGATGCGGTGCGTGAACATGCCCAGCACGGTCATCTCCGAATCCACCGCGGCGGCGTTGACCTCACGGATCGGCGAAGGCAGGTCGGTGTGGTCCCCGGGATAAGTGCCGGTCTGCCGGATGCGCAACGGCACCCCGCGCATCAGCACGAGGAAGTGCATCCGGTTCCGGGTGACGACACTCGTCGGCTCACCGCCGGGTTTGTCCGGCGTGCGCTGCCACCAGCCGTGCGCGTCGAATCGCGCGCGCAGGGGTCCGGCCAGCGTGTCGTCATATTCCTCCCGGCTGATCTCCTCATCGCCGGAACACTTCAACCCGATGAGCTGTTCGGCGGGGATACCG
>CALMAQ010000078.1 GCA_937859745.1 uncultured Verrucomicrobiota bacterium
GCCGCGAAGTGCTCGGGGCTGGCGCGTGTGCCCAGGACGACGGGATCGTGCGCCAGGATCGTCCGCGCGATGGCCGCGACCTCCCCGGGCGTCTTGCCCTGGCAGAAGATCACCTCCGGGAACCCGCACCGCCGCCGCCGGTCGGTGTCCCCGCGCGAAACCGAGGTCAACAAAGGGGGGCGGGGCGGACGCGGGCGCGGCGGGATCATCCATGGCGAGCGGCCAGCCTCCCCGCGCGCCGGGCCGCTGTCAACGGCGGGCGCGAGCGCCGTCCGCGAAAGAAAAAGGCGGACCCAGGGAGGGTCCGCCTCTTCCAATGAAGCGGTTGGTAGCGAGAACGTTTACGCTGTGCGACGACTGCGGCGCACCATCATCGTGCCGAGGGCCAGCGTGCCCAGCGCCAAGGCGGCGTAGGTCGATGGCTCGGGGACCAGCACAGGAATCGTGTTGTAGGTCACGCTGTAGGTGAAGCTATGGATGGCGAAAGTCGAAATGGCTGTTGTGCCATCGTTGACACCTTCCACTGCCGCCAGCGACAGGCCGTTGTTGGTCAACGTCGTGGCCGGGCTCAGCGCGAAAGTGGTATTGGACGCGCTGTAGATGATGCCACCCGTCTGGGTGTTCCCGGTCACGGGCAGTGTGTAGTCCACCGTGTTCGCCGCGCCGGGGATCACGCCCGAGTTCGCGTTGCCGATGTCAAACTGCAAGGCGGTGATCTTGGTGCTGTTGACCGTGGTCGTGGTCAGAAAATTGGTCGGCGTGGTGAGCGTGAACGTGTCCGTGGTCGTCAAGCCATTTATCGTCTCGGTAGAGGTGAGGGTAAGGCTCTGGCCGTTCACCCCGCCGCTCGCCAGCGTGAGCGGCGTGCCAAACGTGGCCGTGCCACCGCCGAGAATGTAACCCACACCGCTGGTGCTGTTGAAACCGGAATAATCGAAGGTGAATGTATCCCCGGGGGTGACGAGGGAAGGCGAGGCGACGGCGGCCTGCGAGGCCGTGGAACCGGCCAGCCATAGAGCCTGTTAGTCGGGGGGAACCTGTGATTTTTCTGGGCCGTAAGCCTCACCCCACCGCATCGGCACCATCACGCTCTCTTGGAAACCATGCTTGGCGAAGAAATGTTTGGCCGCTTCGTCCAGGCGATCCGTCAGGAGGGTGATCCGCAAGAATTCCTTCTGTTTTGCAAATTCCATCGCATATTCGAGAAGCTGGGCACCGAAGCCCTGGCTGCGGTATTCCTGGCGCACGATCAGATCCTCCAGGATGATGACCGAGCCGCCCTCGGCCGTGCTGATCGTGAAGAGCAGGTTGATCATACCCAGGATGCGATCGAAGGAGCGCAGGACGAAGATGCGGCCCTTGTTGGGCTGGGTGATGATCATCTCCAGCCCGCGGAGTTGCTTACTCGTGTCGGGCCGGAACTCGGCCTCCTTGGTAAAGAGGTCGCTGAGGAGTTCCGCCAGGTGCGGCAGGTCATCCACGGCGGCGGGCTCGATCCGGGTTTCGCTCATCCGCTGTGTTTCATGGCACAGAGCGTCCCGGAAGCAAAGCCCGGTTGTGAAAAACTTTGCCCGGGCGGTGGTTGACAAGCGCGGCGGGACCGTTAAGGTGCGTGCTCCCATCGACCCGGACGAGCCGGGCCATTGACACCTAGTATTCAGAGGACCGAGCCATGAAACGCACCTACCAGCCTTCCAAGCGCACCCGCAAACGCCAGCACGGCTTCCGCGCGCGCATGGCGACCAAGGGTGGCCGGGCGATCCTCAAGCGCCGCCGCCGCTGGGGCTGCAAGCGCCTGCTGCCCAAGGGTGCCGAGGTGCAGTACGCCCGGCACACGCAGGCTTGAGTGACCCGTCGAGCGAAGGCGGGCAGCGGGAACGGCATCGGTTCCCCAGGGCGGCCCGCCTGACGCGCGCGTCCGAGTTCCGGCGCGTGCGCGAGCACGGCCGCTCCTGGGGCGGCCGTTTTCTCGTCCTGGGCGTCCTGCCCGACGCCCGGCCTGCCGCTTCCGGGGACACCCGCGCCCGCATCGGCTTCGTCACGTCGCGCCGGGTCGGCGGGC
>CALMAQ010000079.1 GCA_937859745.1 uncultured Verrucomicrobiota bacterium
GGTCGAACGGGCGGGCGGCGGCGAGCGGGCGTGGTACTTCCTCGGCCCGGCGGCGGGCGGCACGGAGGTGGTCCACGAGGGCCGCGAGGTGCTTGTGGTGACGCCCGCCTCGCCGCTCGGGCGCGAGTTGTTCGGCAAGGCGGCCGGTGCCGGTGTGCGGCTCGGCGGCGGCCCGGGCGGCGGCTACCGGATCGTCTCTGTGCGGTGAGGAGTCGGGGTCTGAAGGCGAGGTGATGCGGATGGCGGATGGCGGATGACAGATGGCGGATGACAGATGGCGGATGAGGCTGTTCCGGGTCGGGGCATCATGCATCCGTCACCCGTCATCCGTCCATGCGGATGCCCAGTGCCGCCGCGATCTGCCGCCGCTGCTCGTCGCTGACAGGTCGGCTGCGGCGCGACACGAGCAGGTATTCGCCGCCGATGGAAGTCACCAGCCAGTTTTCCTGCGCCGCGCCTCCCGCGATGCCCGCTCCCGCGCCGTTGAGCTTGCGGAGTTCCTCGCGCTCGAACTCCTGCAACTCCTCCAGCGAACGCCCGCGCAGCCGCTCCTCGATCTGGTCCAGCCCCACGCCACGCGCCTGGAGCAGCCGGACGGCATGGAGTTGGCAGGCGTGCTTTTCCGAGAACCCGCGCCGTTTCTCGCCCGTGCCGCTGCCGGGCGCGTCGAGGATGCCCCGCGCGCGGTAGAAGCGGATGTTGCGCTCGGTGATGCGCTCGCCCGCCTGGCCATTGGCCGGGATGACCCCGTGCTCGAAGCACCAGGCGTTGACCCCGTCGGCCAGTTCCTTGATCGAAACGAGTTCCGTGCCCGCTGCCATGGCTTGCACTCTAGCGGGCGACATTGTCAGTGTCGAAGCGTTTTCCCTCCGAAGGGCGTCGAATTCAAGCACCACTGTCCCCATTGCTGTCAGGGGGGTACGAAATCGCCGCGTTTGCCCCTTTACAAACACCGATTTGCTCCTAATTTTGCCTTCCTCGCTTGCTCTCGTGGCGGAATTGGCAGACGCGTACGGCTCAGGACCGTATGGGGCGACCCGTGGAGGTTCGAGTCCTCTCGTGAGCACTGTTTTTTGAAGCGGGAAATAGCTTCCCTGACAAACCACGGTCTCCACGAGCGGGAAGGTAAAGTGGTTCAATCACGACAAGGGCTTCAGCTTCATCACGGCGGACATCGGCCACGAGATGTTTTTTCACTCTACACCGCTCACGAAGGCGGGGGTAAGCGGCGCAAAGGAAAGGCAACGCGTGAAATTCGAGATCGTCATGGAAAAGGGGAAGGCCATCGCGACTAACCGCGTATTCGTCTGAGCCAGACTTTCTGGGCGGTGGCCGAAACGCCACGCCACCAAACACTTCAAAAACCCTTTCCCGGTTCATCCCGGGAAGGGGTTTTGCCTTTTGCACGAGTCACTTCCCAAGCCAGCGCAACTCGGCCGCAACCCCGGGCACGCCCGGTGGTTTGTATGGGCAGGTGGCAACCCCAAGACAAACACCACCGACAACCAAACCCATCCCAATGAAAAAAGGATTTGCCCTTACCTTCAGCACGCTGCTTTTTGCAGGCTTCGCTGCCACCAGCCACGCACAGGTCGCCCCCAACGGCTCGGTCGATCCCGGCCATCCGCGCGTCAACCAAGTGGACAGCCGCGAGCGCGACCAAGACAGCCGCATCGCCCAAGGCCAGCGAAGCGGCGAGTTGACCAACCGCGAGACCCGCCACCTCGACCGGCGCGAGAACAGCATCCAGCGCAACAAGGCCCGCGACATGCGCGCGGACGGTGGCCATCTCACCCGGCATGACCAGCGCCAGCTCAACCGGCGGCAAAACCGCGTCAGCCGCTCGATCTACAGCAAGAAGCACAACGGCCGCGTCCGGTAAAACCTGCCGCCAAAGCTATTTTCACCCGGCTCGCTCTCAGCGGGCCGGGTGTTTTGGTTTTGGGACCTGCTGGACCTCAGGGCGTCCCTGTGCTGTCGAGGCCGCGCTTCTTGAGCAACGGCCCGACCTCCGGCGCGTGGCCGGTCAGATCGTGGAACAATCCCAGCGCGTCGGCCGTGCCGCCGCGCGAGAGCAGCGTCTGGCGAATGTGGTCGCCGTTCTCCCGCGTGAGCCCCCCGTGCGCCAGCACCCAGGCCTCACTGTCAGCCGCCAGCACCTCGCTCCAGAAGTACGAATAATACCCGGCCGAGTAGCCGCCGCCGAAAGCGTGCGAGAAGTAGGGCGTGCGGTAGCGCCGCCGCACGGGCGCGCAGTCCACGCCCGCCTGCGTGCGCGCCGCCGCCGCGCAGCCGCGCCCGTCCCTGGGCACGTCCGCGGGCCGGAGCTGGTGCCAGGCTTGGTCGAGCAACGAGGCCGACAGGTATTCCGTCGTCATGTACCCCTGGTTGAACTTGCGGGCCGCCAGCATTTTGTCGAGCAGCGCCTGCGGCATCGGCTCGCCCGTCTGGTAGTGCTTGGCGTAGCTCTTGACCACCTCCGGGTACACCGCCCACATCTCGTTGAACTGCGAGGGGTACTCCACGAAGTCGCGCGGCACGCTCGTGCCGGCCAGCCGTGGGTATTTGACGTGCGAGAACATGCCGTGCAGGCCGTGGCCGAACTCGTGGAACATCGTCCGTACGTCGTCGGGCGTCAGCAAGGTCGGTTCGCCCGGCGAGGGCTTGGGAATGTTGAGGTGGTTGGCCACCACGGGCTTGTCGCCCAGCAGGCCCGACTGAGCGACGTACTCGTTCATCCACGCCCCGCCACGCTTGGAGGGGCGGGCGTAGTAGTCGGCGAGGAACAGCGCCAGCGGCGAGCCGTCCACGTCGGACACCTCGAACACGCGCACGTCCGGCTGGTAGACGGGCAGGTCGTGCCGTTCCTTGAAGGTGATGCCGTAGAGCTTGGTGGCCGCGAAGAACACGCCATCCTGCAGGACGTGGTTCAACTCGAAATACGGGCGGAGCTGCGACTGGTCGAAGTCGTACTTGGCTTTACGGACCTTCTCGGAGTAGAAGTCCCAGTCCCAGGAGGCCAGCGGGAAGCCGCCTTTCTCCTGGTCGATGATCCCTTGCATGTCCGCGGCCTCCCGGCGGGCATTGGCGACGGCGGGCGCGGCGGAATCCGCCAGCAGCTTGTTGACGGCGGCCACGCTGCCGATGGTCTGGTCCTCCAACTGGTAGGCGGCGTGGTTAGGATAACCCAGCAGGACAGCCCGCTCCGCGCGCAGCCGCGCGATGCGCGACACCACCGCCGTGTCGTCGAACTCCCCGCCGTGGCTGTTACGCGCGAGCGACGCTTCCATGATCCGCTGGCGCAGCGCGCGGTCCTGGAGCGAGGCGAGCGCGGGCTGGCCGGTCGTGTTGAGCAGGCGGATGGCAAATTTCCCCTCCTGCTTGTCGGCTTTGGCGGCGGCCTGCGTCGCGGCGATCTCCGGGTCGGACATTCCGGCGAGCGCGGCGCGCTCGGCAACCACGACGGAATCGGCGTTCTTTTCCTTGAGCACATCCTGGTTGAAATGCGTCTGGAGCGTGGCCAGCTCGGCGTTCATCGCCTTGAGCTTGGCCTTGTCGGCCTCGGAGAGCTTGGCCCCGGCACGCACGAAATCCTTCTCGTAGCGTTCGAGCAGGTATTTGGATTCGGGGTCGAGCCCGAGCTGGTCACGCTGGTCGTAGAGCGACTGGATCCGGTCGAAAAGCCTCGCGTTGAGGTGGATCTCGTCCATGTGCGCGGCGAGCTTGGGCGAGACCGTCGTTTCGATCTGCTGGATAGCCGGGTTGGTGTTGGCCCCGGCGAGATTGGAGAAGATGCGCTCTACCCGTTCAAGGGTCTGCCCCGAACGCTCCAGTGCGACAATCGTATTCTCGAAGGTGGGAGCGACGGGATCGTTGGCGATGGCTTCCACCTGCTTGAGGTGCTCGGCCATGCCCTGCGCGTAGGCCGGTTCAAAGTCCGCGTCCTTGATCTTGTCGAAGGGCGGCAGGTGGAAGGGCAGGGTGCTTTCCCCGAGGAGCGGATTGTCGCTCGCCGCCACGGCGGCGGGGGCGTCCGCAGGCGTCTGGGCCACGAGACGGCCCGCGCCGTGGAGCCCGACGCCCGCCAGGACTAGGGCGGTAGCGCAACGGTTCCAGAGGGATCGGGAG
>CALMAQ010000080.1 GCA_937859745.1 uncultured Verrucomicrobiota bacterium
AGCGGGTACTGGAAGGCCAGGAAGATGCCGGCCGCGGCGCGTTCGTCGGCGGCCGCGCCCACGGCCCGCCCCCGGGGCCGCCCCGCGCGGCCTCCCGCGACAAAAAGCGCCCTCCCTGCGGGGGAACATCTCGGACTTGAGACCCAGCTCGCCATGGTGCAACCGACGCCTGCGCTTGCAGGAGAACCGGGAACTGAAGCCACTGTTCTCGTCACCACAGGGCAGGCAGAGCCCGAAACAGTGGTTTGCGATGCTGAGCGGCCGGTCGACTTACCAGGACAGCCAGACGCAGACTCGCCGGCGGATGGCGGGATGGTCTCTGCGCCAAGGTTTTACCTCACACGCACGGGGGGAGTCTTTGGTCCTTATTCGGAGCTACAGCTACGTGAAGCACTTCGGCTTGGCATCTTCATGACCAGTGATCAAGCAGCGGCCGAAGGAGGAACCGCGTGGCTCGAGGTGTCCCGGTTGCTGCCAAGCGAGAAAATCAGTAATGACCAACGACAGCCCGTCTTGCTGACGCTTCCCCCTATCCCGCACCATTTGACGAAGCGTCCCCAAGGGCCTCAGACCTCATCGAGGGCAACAGCTTGGCAGGAATCTCCTTTAGCGTCCCAACCTTGCACTGCTCCCACGGGCTACCATCAGCTTGGAGGAGCGCCAGCAGTTGCTTCTCCTTCATCTGTTTCTCTTGGGCACAAGATGTTTCGTGAAAAACGGGTTCTAACCGTGGTGCTTGTCGTGCTCGTAGTCGTCAGCGCGGTAATGGCGGTCGTGGCGCTCAAGCATCGAGTGCCGACCTCCCATGCACAGGTGCACCTGCTGCTTCCATCTGAGATGTCGACCGCACAATCCTCGACGCCAACAGCAGCCGGAGCGATTGGCTCGTGGTGATCGTAGATGAAGCTGTGGCCATGCAGCCGGTCCTGGCGCTACCCGGCTGGTACGTGGAACGCCAGAACTGCGGCGAGGTTTCGGTGGTCAACGGCCGGGGGGTACGCTCGCTGGTCAAGGGGAGAAGGGGCCAGGCAGCACGTCCCCTCCGGGACATTAATCGGCGTACTCCAACTTACCGGCTTTGTCCCGGAGCATGACCGAACTAGTGGCTTCGGCCGTGTCAATCTTGAGTGGACCGCCGGTTTCCATGTCCAGGAGCAGCGTGGTGCCCTGTTGTTGCACCTTGACGATCTTGTCGCCCGCGACCGCCGTGTTGGTGTAGCCGGCTGCCACCTTTACCCTCATGGCCGAGCCGTCGTCAAAGGTGAGGGTCAGCAGGTTGTCGGCTTGGGTCGTGCCGCTGACCGTGCGCCCGGCGATGATCCGGGTGAGCTTCTGGTTGCTGTGCATGGAGAAGTGGTTGGTGGAGGGTTCCTAGTTGCCGGTGCCGCCCGCGTAGTGGTAGCCCGCCTTGAGGGCCTCGTCCGCGTTCATGTACCGGCCCTGCTTGGTCTTGCCGTAGTACCGGCTGCCGGGCTTCCAGATGACGCCGCTTTTGGTGTTCACCCAGACCTGCGCGCCCTGCTCTCCTGTTGCGCTGGAAGGAGCCGCTTGCGTCTGTGCGGGCGCTGCTCCCGGTGCCGTCGTCTCGGTGTCGGGAACCTCATCCTGGAGCGCGCTCGCGTCCCCGGCCGCCCGGCCGGTGCCAGCCGGGTAGCGGCTGCGGCTCTTCGTGGCTACCGGGTCAGGACCCACGTACTTCTTGTACGCCGCGATCCAGTCGCGGGCGATCTCCTGCTGGGCCGTGTGCAGATCGAGCTTGCCCGAGCGGACCAGCACCAAGAGCCGGTACTCCAGCCGGTCCTTGGTGCGGGCGTTCCAGGGCTCAGTCAGGTAGCTCTCGGGCCACAGGTTCCTGGGAGAGTTGCTGCCACCGATGGAGAGCGGGATCAGGTGGTCCACCTCGTACTCGCCGGTGACCCAGTGGGTGATGCCGTAGGAGGCGTACACCTGGCGCTTCACGGCCACGGGCACGTTGCGGACCTTCTTGGAATAGCCGTGCTCCTGGATGTCGGAGAGGTTCACGTCGAGCACGTCGCCCGGCGTAAGCTTCGGGTCCGGCATGATCGGAGCTGTCACCGCCGAGTCCTGAGCGGTGGCAAGGGTAGCGCAAGCCGCCAGCAAGAAGGCGACGAGCAGCAGGCGCACGGGAAACAGCTTCATTGAGGCAGGATTCGATTGATCTTGGGCGAACGGCTGGGTTGGAGCCGGAGGCGACGAAGAGGGGCGTCCGTGCGAAGTTCAACGCTCGCAGAGAATGACCTGACTCATGAACGAGACCCCCGCGACATCCAAAGAACTCTTCCGCAAGTACGGCGCGCCTAACCCGGCTCCCAACATGGGTCAACGCGTGCTCGTCGAGCGTGGCGGCAAGAGCGACGAAGCTGCGTTCGCCTTGGGTGAGGTGGTGTCCACGTCATCGGGAGGAGATCGCCAGGAAGGCCGGGTGATCGTCAAGGAGAAGAGCGTGTACTTCGCCGATGGCCGGGTGAGCACCGTGCATCGCAGTCCGTTGACGCTGCCTCTGGATCATTTTGCCCGGTCGATCCAGGAACGGATGCGCGAACGGGCAGCCCGGCTGATGATGGCTGCCCAGGAGTACCAGCAGTGGGCGGGCATGGCAGGGCAAGGAAACACTGGCCAGCCGTGACTCCCTTTGACCGCCACCTTCAGGCTGCCCAAGGCTACCTTGATCTGGGATTGCCGCTCGGCGTCCACGAAGAACTGGAGGAAATCAAGCCTGAGCTGCGTCATCTCCCCGAGGTGCTGGCCATCAAAGTGCTCATCTTCCAGCTACTGGCGAAGTAGGACCTGATGGAAGCTGTCGCCAAGGAACTCTGCATTCGTCAATTCGATGAACCACGCTGGCCGCTCTTTCTGGCCGAAGCCATCCGCCACACCCGGTCCATGCAGGAGAGTTTGGAAGTGCTCGTGCAGGCGGGGATGCGCTTTCCCGGGAAAGCACGCATCTTCTACCGGAACTGCGCCGATTGCAACCTCCTCAAATTTCTCTGGCGAAATACTGGCTAACTTTTGGTAACGGCTGGACTCTTTCTTCGTGACGCCGAGGTCGGCGAGCTTAGGGCGGTTATCTGTTGGCGGTGCCACAGGAGTACCGCCAACAGGCACATCGCTCATAAGTTGAGACTTTGTGCCTTCGTTCTTCGGCGTCTCCCTCAAAATCTCCCCCGCCTTACGTTCCGCCCGCAACTTGATTTCCGTCGCGTGCCGACTGGCCTCTTCGCCCAACTGTGTGCGGCGAGCTTCTTAGCCGTGCCTACGGGCCAGACAACCGCTGGCCGTCCTCCGGCCCGTCAATTTGCTCGCCCGGCCACAGAAAATCAACCACCGTCCGCTTCGGTGCGGGCTCTGGCACCTGGTCCTCCGTCTCCGCCTCTACCGATGACGGTTCAGCCGCAGGGGAGGAGAGTTCGGCGGTGAACTCAGGAGCGTGGGATGGCTGTTCCCTGTCCGGCAGAGCCGCCGGGTTCCCCGGCAAGGGGGCTTCCGCGTCTGCGGTCAGTCCGGCGGCTGCAACGCCTGCCTCCAAATTTTCTCCGCTTGGGCCAGTTCGCGTTGTGCCTGGTCGGGCGGCAGGTACTCGGTCACCTGGACCTCGTCTATCATCACGCCGTACCTCCCCTTGAAGTGCATCGCCCCGTGGGAGTCCACCTTGGTCTCCTCGCGCAACGACATACCCTTGATGCTCCTGGCGTTGACGATTGCTCGATGAACGCCCGCGCCGTAGCTGATCAGCGGATCGGCGTACTGCGCCACCTGCCGCAGCAAGTCCGCGTTGGCTTGTGCCAACTGCGAGTTGGCCATCTCTAATTGCTCGACTTGCTCGATCAACTGTTCGTTGAGCGCGAGCAATTCGGTCACTTGTGCTTCGGGTGTTTCTGGCATGTTTTCGTCGGGCGTAGTCGGTGGATTTGAGTCCGCGGTGACGTTGTGGCGTGGCGTCGATTCCACGCGTTTTGAAACTTTGCAAAGTGACCCGGTCCTCGTGCTGCTCGCTGGCCAGTGCGGCGTTGCATCGGTGCTCCCAGGACGCGCGCCAGTCGATCAGGGCCTGCCGGCGCGTCTTGCCGGTGTCCCAGGCCCTTACCTTGCATTTAGCCCACCGTCCGTTCTCGTCCACAGGGCGGGAAGTGAATTGCATGTGGACGTGCCAGTTCTGGCCCAGGCCGCGCTTCGGGGGCCGGTGGATGGCCCACTCAACGGCAACACCGTGTTCGCGGCGTAAATCAGCGGCGAAGTCATGCGCCAGCGCCACCCGTGCTTGGTGCGTGACTTGGTGTGGAAGATCAAGGATGAACCGCCGACCGAAGATGGCCCTTGGCCCTTTCTCGCGCTGTTCACACGTCGCCCAAAGCCGCTCGCCATCCCAACCCTTCGGTGCGTGCAAGCCGTGGGCCGCTATCTCGTGGCGTTTGGCTCGGTAATCGTAGGCAACGGTCACCTCTGCGTCCGCACGCAGTTCCGCCGCGAGGTATGCGCCTCCAGCCACCACGCCGAGCTTCTTGCCGCGCCCAAGCATGGCGACGTTGAAGGAAGCGGAGCGGACAGGCTTTGGCATCGGTGCGTGCAAATTTCGGTGCTCCCTCCAAGGGAGCACGAGCCGCGCCAGCGGTGGGGTTCCGGGGGTTTCCCCCGGCGCACAGGCTGTTTTCGAAAGGGAGGCACGACCGCAGAAAACTGCCCTAAGTGCGCCACTTGGCCGTGGTGGCTGACCCTGCGCACTGCACGTGTTGGGGGTGCTCGACCCGTGGCCTATACGCGTCGATGTGCAAACTTTGCGTATGTACTTCGCCGATTTAGCACGGGGTCGGCATCGTGGGTGCTACAACCAAGTACATGCCCGACGCACAAACACGGATCGCGGCCCTGAAAGCTCGGATGGTCCAGAAGCAGGAACGGCTGGACGGCCTGAAAACCGCCCAGAAGCTCAAGGCCGGCATCAAAGCTCACCAAGAGAAGCTCGCCAAACTCGTAAGCGAAGACGCTCGCAAAAAGGCCAGCCAACGACGAAAGGCCGAGACGCGCGTCAAGATCATCGTGGGCAGCGTTGTTCTTGCCACGCCGGTCGGGGAGCGTGAAGCGTTGCTGGCCATGCTCCTGCCTAGGATGACAGGGCGCGATCAGGCTACTGTCAACGAGTACCTAGCTGGAGAACAGCCCACGGACTGAGAAGAGACCGACTTGTTCCCGCCATGCCGCGGTAGCGGTTGAGCGGTCGCCCCAGCCCGGAACGGGCAAAGCTGGGGGGATTGGTGAGGCTGGCGAACCAAAGCGCGCCTGGCGGGAAACAAGTCGGAAGGCGGCGTGCGACCAGAGGGCGCTAGACTGCCGTAGTTGGCAGCTGACAGAAACTCGTGACCCCCGACCTAGAAACAAAAAAGGCGGGGGAGCACATAGCTCCCCCGCCTTCCGTTCCGCACGCAGCTTGGTTGGAGTAGGTGGGGTAAAGTAAAGCCGCTTATGCCAAGGCTTCCTTGCCGAAGATTTGCAGGGTGCGACTGGTGGCTTCCCTGAGCGCATCCATCTGCGGCTCGCCATCCTTCAAAACACCCAGTTGCTTGCCAATCTTGCCAGCGGCTTCGTACTAAAACTTACGCAAGATTTCCTCGTGGATTTTGTTGATGGGCAGCGCCGAATTGATCTTGAGCAGTTTTGGGTGCTGGATGCCCTGGAAAATCTGACGCGCCTTGTCGAGCATGTCTTCCTGCTCAAAAAGGTTTGGACGATCTCCTCGCTTACGGATGCGCTGCAAACCTGTGCGCGTGGGCAGGTCAAGCAGCACAAGCAAGTCGGGTGCGGGCGCGAAGGCCTCGTTAATCCGGATGATTTCGGCAGGGCTCGCGCCGCGCGCTCCTTGGTACGCAGCGGTCGAGAAATAGTAGCGGTCCAAGATGACTACCTTGCCTGCATCCAGCGCAGGCCGAATGCGAGTTTCGACGTGCTCGTGACGGTCCAGCGTGAACAGGTTTAGTTCGTTCTCTAGACTGAGACGGCCCGTGGCGGCGGACTGACGTAGCAGCATGCCGTGTTTGCCAGCAGTCGGCTCCTTGGATTCCTCGCAGGCCAGCCCCAACCGTCCGCAGGCTTTTGCAAGCATCACCGCCTGAGTGGTTTTCCCTGCGCCGTCGATACCTTCAATCACGACGAGAAAACCACCGGGAACTGGCGTATGCATCGGCAACAAGTACCGATACTGCGGCTTCTAGTCCACCGCAAATCTAGTGCCAATCTGGGAATAGGATGTGAAGCGTTCGGCATGTTTCTCCCAAGAGGCTGCTGGTGAACAACCTGTGAACAGCGTTGCGCACAAAGTTCGCCCTTTCCTATACACACGGCCTGCGCTTTGCATAAATCGCGTGCATGCCTACCGACCGCGAGAGCGAACTGGCCGAGCGACATGGGCATACAGGATCGGACTTCAACCCCCGGGCGCGACTGCTGTAGACGGCAGTTGAGTGCCAAAAAGTGCCAAGGGATTGAGTATGAATGGCAATTTTTCGGGCACGAATGTCAAGGAATGACAACGCGCCTAAACCTCTCCTTTTTGGTCATAAGTTGCTCAAATAGAGCAATAATAGCAACTTACACCAGCGCCACCGGCGTCTTGCGCACCGCTTGCGGCTCGTAGTTCAGGTAGGGCGCGAGCCATCGCTCGGCCACGCGCTGCTCCATGCCCTTGCGCTCCGCGTAGTCCTCGACCTGATCCTCGTCGATCTTGCCCACCGCGAAATACTTGGCGTCCGGGTGCGCGAAGTACCAGCCGCTCACGCTGCTGGCCGGGTGCATCGCGCAGCTCTCGGTCAGCGTGATGCCCGCCGCCTTCTCCACGTCCAGCAGGCGAAAGAGCGTCGGCTTTTCCGTGTGGTCGGGGCACGCCGGATACCCGGGTGCCGGTCGGATGCCCCGGTATTTCTCGCGGATCAACTCCTCGTTGGTCAGCGACTCCTCTTGGCCGAAGCCCCAGTCGATGCGTGCCTGCCGGTGCAGGAACTCCGTGAACGCCTCCGCCAGCCGGTCGGACAGCGCCTGCGCCATGATCTTGTTGTAATCGTCGTGCTCTTTCTGGAAGCGTGCCACGAGTTCGTCCGTGCCGTGGCCCGCCGTGACAGCGAACACGCCGAGGTAATCCGCGCGTCCGCTGCTCTCGGGCGCGATGTAGTCCGCCAGCGCGTGGTTGTACTGCCCGGGGGTCTTGCGCGTCTGCTGGCGCAGGGAGTGGAACGTCGTCAGGGTCTCGGAGCGGCTTTCGTCCGTGTAGAGTTCGATGTCATCGCCCACGCCGTGCGCCGGGTAGAACCCGTACACCGCCCGCGCGGTGAGCTGTTTCTTCGCCACGATCTCGTCGAGCAAGCGCCGGGCGTCGTCGTACAGCTCGCGCGCCTGCTTGCCCACGTAGGGGTCATCAAAAATGCCGGGATAACGCCCGCGCAGCTCCCAGGTGTGGAAGAACGGCGACCAATCGATGAGCGGCACAAGGTCTTCGATGGGTTGGCTTTCGATCACCCGGCGGCCCAGGAACGCGGGCGTGTCGATGCGCGTCGTCGCCCAATTGATGCGCGTGCGGTTGGCGCGGGCTTCCTCCAGGGTCAGCATCTTCTTCTCGCGCGACTTCCCGGCGTGGTCCTCGCGCAGCTTCTGGTATTCGCCGCGCGTTTTTTCGATGAACGCGGGCTTCTGCTCCGGGTTGAGCAGCGCGCTGACGACGCCCACCGAACGCGAGGCGTCGAGCACGTGGATCACCGGCTGCCCGTAGGAAGGCGCGATCTTGACGGCCGTGTGCGCGCGGCTGGTCGTCGCGCCGCCGATGAGCAGCGGCAGGTTGAACCCCTGGCGCTCCATCTCGCTGGCGACGTGCGTCATCTCGTCCAAGCTCGGCGTGATGAGCCCGCTCAGGCCGATCACGTCCACGCCGTGAATTTTTGCCGCTTCGAGGATTTTCTCGCAGCCGCACATCACGCCCAGGTCGATCACCTCGAAGTTGTTGCACGCCAGCACGACGCCCACGATGTTCTTGCCGATGTCGTGCACGTCGCCCTTGACCGTCGCCATCAGAATTTTGCCTTGGGTGCGGCGGTCCTCCGGGGCCTGCGCGGCCTTCTCGGCCTCCATGAAGGGCATCAGGTAGGCGACGGCCTTCTTCATCACGCGCGCGCTCTTGACCACCTGCGGCAGGAACATCTTGCCCGCGCCGAACAGGTCGCCCACGATGCTCATGCCCGACATCAGCGGCCCTTCGATGACCTCCAGCGGACGGCCCACCTGCTGGCGTGCTTCCTCGGTGTCAGCGTCGATGAAATCCGTGATGCCTTTGATGAGCGCGTGCGAGAGCCGCTCCTGCACGTTGCCGCCGCGCCAGGCATCGTCCTCTTTCTTGGCCTTCTCGCCACCCTTCTGCGCTTTGAGCGTTTCGGCTATTTCGACCAGCCGCTCGGTGGCGTCCTCGCGGCGGTTGAGCAGCACGTCCTCCACACGTTCGAGGAGGTCCTTGTCGATGTCCTCGTACACCGCCAGCACGCCCGCGTTGACGATGCCCATATCCATGCCCGCCCGAATGGCGTGGTAGAGGAACGCCGAGTGCATCGCCTCGCGCACGGGCGTGTTGCCGCGGAAGGAGAACGAGATGTTCGACACGCCGCCGGAGACGTGCGCCCCGGGCAGGTTCTGGCGGATCCAGCGCGTGGCTTCAATGAAATCGACCGCGTAGTTGTTGTGCTCCTCGATGCCCGTGGCGACCGTGAGGATGTTCGGGTCGAAGATGATGTCCTCCGCCGGGAAGCCAACCTGCTCCGTCAGAATTTTGTAGGCGCGGGTGCAGATTTCTACCCGGCGCTCGTAGGAGGCGGCCTGCCCCTCCTCGTCGAACGCCATCACGACCGCCGCCGCGCCGTAGCGCCGGATGAGCCGGGCGGAGTGCTTGAACTTTTCCTCGCCTTCCTTGAGCGAGATGGAATTGACGATTCCCTTGCCCTGGAGACATTTCAGGCCTGCTTCGATCACGCTCCACTTGGAGGAATCGACCATGACCGGCACGCGCGCGATGTCCGGTTCGGCCGCCAGGAGATTGAGGAAGCGCACCATGGCCTTCTCGCCGTCCAACATGCCCTCGTCCATGTTCACGTCGAGCACGTTGGCCCCGCCCTCGACCTGCTGGCGCGCGACTTGGAGGGCCGTCTCGTAATCGCCCGCGAGGATGAGCTTGGCGAAGCGCGGTGAGCCGGTGACGTTGGTGCGCTCGCCGATGAGCAGGAACTGGGAGCCGGAAGTAGGCGTGGAGACAGACATGGAAAGTGTGTTTATAGAGGGCGGCGGCCGGGCTGGCAACCATCGGCCCAAGGTGAACGCGCAGCCAAAAATGCTGTCATCCTGAGCGCAGCGAGTCCGCGAGCGCAGCCGAAGGACCTTCCGGCCGG
>CALMAQ010000081.1 GCA_937859745.1 uncultured Verrucomicrobiota bacterium
CGGTATCGGTGCAGCCACCGAGCAGGAGCAGGGCGGCGGGGACAAACAGCAGGGATGGACTGGTTTTCATGGTTTGGTTACTCGCGGTCAGGGAGATCGGTCATAGCACAGACGGAGCCAGGAAGGCGCTTCTTCAAGAAGTTTGTCCGGTGTTTTCCACGTGCGGCAGGCGAACTCTCTGACGGCTTTAACCCACCGCGCCGCCGCCAGTTGCGCCGGACCAGCTTTCGGCTTCCTTGCAGAAGTCCCTTTCACCCATGCACCGCGCCATCTATCCAGGCAGTTTCGACCCCGTCACCAACGGGCACCTCGACGTGATCGAACGCGCGGCCAAGCTCTTTGACCACGTCATCGTCGCCGTGGCCGCCAACAGCCAGAAGCAGGCGCTTTTCTCCAGTGACGAGCGCCTGGAATTGCTGCGCCAGACCACCGCCTGCCATGGCGCGAAGATCACCCTGACGCGGCTCGACGGCCTCCTGGTGGATTTCGCCCGTCAAGCGGGGGCGTCCGCGATCATCCGTGGTCTGCGCGCGGTGTCCGACTTCGAGTTCGAGTTCCAGATGGCGCTGATGAACCGCAAGCTGGAAAGCTCGGTGGAAACCCTCTTCCTGATGCCCAAGGAGGACTACACCTACCTGAGTTCGCGGATCATCAAGGAAATCGCGCGGCTCGGTGGCAACGTGGGCAGTTTCGTGCCAGAGTGCGTCGCCGCCGCCCTGCACGGCAAATTCGCTTCTCCCGGCTCCGCCCAGCCATGAAAATCCATCTGCGACAAATCCCGGACGACGGTCTCCACCTCGAAGGCGAGGAGGACCGCGACATCCTCGAACTGCCCGCCGACGAGGGCGCGCGCGCCGCGGGCCCGGTGCGCTACTCGCTCGACCTCGGGCTCGACGCCAACGGCCTGTGGGCCACGGGGGAATTGTTCGTGGACCTGGAGTTGCGCTGCGTGCGCTGCCTGGAATCGTTCCGCTTCCCGCTCCACGTGCCCGACGTGGCCCTGCAGATCGAGCGTCCCCCGACCGAAACGGTGGACTTGACTCCCTCCCTGAGGGAAGATATCCTCCTCGCCTTGCCTGCCTATCCGCATTGCGACTGGTCGGGTGAGCGAGTCTGTCCCGGTCGCTTGGAGGCGCAGGAAGAGGCTGCGCCGCTGGCGGAAAGCGACGGCCGCAGCGATTCCCGCCCGCCGTCCGCCTGGGCCACGCTCGACCAGCTCAAAACGCCCGCCAATCCGTCCTAACCTGTTTATCGTCCTATGGGAGTCCCCAAACGCAAAACCTCAAAGATGCGCCTGCGTACCCGCCGCGCCGCCAACCGCTGGCACGCCCCGCAGCTCAGCCGCTGCCCGCAATGCAGCAGCCGCGTGCTCCCGCACATCGCCTGCCCGTCCTGCGGTTACTACAAGGGCCGTCAGGTGCTGACCATCGAGGCCTGAGCAGGCTTCCCGGGCGCGAGCGGACGCGAGGGTGAGGATGGGACGCGCCGACCGCGCCGACAGGCGTCGCGGTTGTTCTGGCGCGGCCGGTCGTTGCTTTTCTACTCCGTTTTAATCCAATGAGGGTTGCGCTTGATGCGATGGGCGGGGACTTTGCCCCGCGCAACACTGTCGAGGGAGCCGCACAGGCGCTGGCGGCGTACGCGCAGCTTTCCAAGCTGATCTTGGTGGGCGACCGCACGGCCATCGAGAGCGAGTTGCGGCGGCTCAAATGCAGCGACCCGCGGGTGGAAATCTTCCACGCCAGCCAGGTCGTGGACATGACCGACGAGGGCGTCGCCGCCGTCCGCCGCAAGAAGGATTCCTCCATCAGCCGGGCCGTGGATCTCGTCAAGAAGGGCGAGGCCGACGCCGTGGTCAGCGCCGGGCACACCGGGGCCGCCGTGGCCGCCAGCACGATCAAGCTGCGGACCCTGCCGGGCATCGACCGCGCGGGCATCGCGGCGACGATCCCCACCGAGAGCAACGTGTTCGTGCTCATCGACGCCGGGGCCAACCCGGACGCCAAGCCCGAACAACTCCTCCAGTACGCCATCATGGGCGCGGTGTACTCCCGCCACATCCTCGGCTACCGCAATCCGAGCATCGGCCTGATGAGCATCGGTTCCGAGGACAACAAGGGCAGTGAGTCCACGAAGGAGGTCTTCAAGATGCTCCGGGCCAGCGGCCTGAACTTCCGCGGCAACATTGAGGGGCACGATCTGTTCGAGCGGCCCGTGGAAGTCGTGATCTGCGAAGGATTCGTCGGCAACGTGATGCTCAAGAGCGCCGAGGCGCTGGCGCACGCCATCTTCGCCTGGCTCAAGCACGAGTTGACCAAGAACCCCGTGCGGCAGGCCGGGGCGTTGCTCGCCAAGGGGGCGTTCACGGCCATCCGGCGCAAGATCGACGTGGACGAGTACGGCGGCAGCCAATTGCTGGGCGTTGACGGCATCTGTATCATCGCACACGGGGCCAGTTCGCCGCGGGCGATCAAGAACGCGATCCGCATCGCCTTGGAGAGCATCGGCCAGCAGGTCAATCCGCACATCGTCGAGGAAATCAAGAACTATGTCGCCAAGTCTCCCCACGGCCCAGACGCCGCCGCCGCCTAGCCCGTCGCAGGCCCGGTCCGGCGGGCCGGCCCCGGTTTCGGTGCTCGGCACGGGCAGCTACCTGCCCGAGCGCGTGATGACCAACGCCGAACTGGAGCAGATCGTGGAGACCAACGACGAGTGGATCACCTCGCGCACGGGCATCCGCGAGCGGCGGATCGCCGGCTCGGACGAGAACACCAGCGACCTCGGGGCCAAGGCCGCGCGCATCGCGCTGGAACAGGCGGGGATCTCTCCGGCCGAGGTGGACCTGATCCTCGTCGCCACGGCGTCGCCCGACATGTTCTTCCCCGCAACGGCCTGCCTCATCCAGTCCGCCCTCGGCGCGCGCAAGGCGGCCTGCATGGACATCTCGGCCGCCTGCTCGGGGTTCCTCTACGCCATCGAGATGGCCCGCCACATGATCGCGGGCGGGGCCATCCGTTACGCGCTGGTGGTCGGCGCGGAGAAGCTCTCGGCCATGGTCGATTGGACGGACCGCAACACCTGCGTGCTCTTCGGCGACGGGGCGGGGGCGGCGGTGCTGGGCCTGCGCCCGGCGGGCCGGACCGGCCGGGGGGTGATGAACACGCTCATGGGCAGCGACGGCGACTACGCCGACATCCTGGGCGTGCCCGGCGGGGCCAGCCGCTGCCCGGTGACGGCGGCGAACATGGACCAGCGGCTCAACACGATCAAGATGGTCGGCAAGGAGACCTTCAAGCAGGCCGTCAGCGCCATGACGAACGCCAGCGTGGAAGTGCTCGCGCGCACGGGCCTGTCGATCAACGACATCTCCTGCATCATCCCCCACCAGGCCAACATCCGCATCATCGATGCCATCGCCGATCGCTTGAAGGTGGGCAAGGCGCGGTTCTTCCTGAACCTGGAGAAGTACGGCAACACCGGGGCCGCCGCCGTGGCCATCGCGCTCGACGAGGCGCACCGCCAGGGACGTTTCCAGCCGGGCGACCGGCTCTTGCTCGTGGTGTTCGGCAGTGGCCTGACCTGGGCGAGCGCGGTCATCGAATGGTGACGCCCGGCGCGGAGCAGGCTTGACGTTGTAGCGGGGCGCGGGACAAGCTGCGGGATGGCCGATCCCGACATCAAACCACTGTTTCCGAGTCTGCGTCACGTGGGTCATCTGGACGCGCACCACCGTTTTTTCGTAGGGCTCGGCCTCGCCCTGCTGGCGTTCTGCGTGGTGCCCTCGCACTGGCACTGGGCCACCCGGGCGCTGGTCACGTGGAACGCCTACAGCCTGACCCTGATCGCGATGATCTGGCTGACCATCGTCAGCTCGGACCCCAGCGAGGTGGCAAATTCCGCCACGCTCCAGGACACCGGCCGGAGAACGCTGTTCGTTTTCGTGGTGGTCGCGGCGGTCGTCAGCGTCTTCGCGGTCGCCTACGAACTCAGCACCGCCAAGGGGCTCGACCGCGCCCATGCCACGGGGCACGTCTTCTTTTCCATCGTCACGGTCGTTTCCTCCTGGGTGCTCGTGCACACGGTGTTCGCGCTGCGCTACGCGCACAACTACTACGGCCTCATCAGCGACGGGAAAGCCAAGTGCGGCATCAACTTTCCCGACGAGGACAGCCCGGACTACCTCGATTTCGCCTACTTCTCGTTTGTGATCGGCATGACCAGCCAGGTTTCCGACGTGACGATCAGCGCGCGGGAGATGCGCCGGCTGGCGTTGATCCACGGCGTGATCTCCTTCGGCTTCAACGCCGCGATCCTCGGCCTTTGCATCAACGTCGTGTCCGGCCTGCTGCAGTGATGCTCATCGACACCCACGCCCATCTCGACTACGGGGAATTCGCGGCGGATTTCGACCTCGTGCTCCAGCGCGCCCGCGATGCGGGCCTGGGGCGGATCATCACCATCGGCACGTCGGTGGAAAGCAGCCGCCGCGCGGTGGAACTCGCGGAGCGCCACCCCATGGTCCACGCCGTCGTTGGCGTCCACCCGACCAGCGTGGACGAAGCCCCGCTGGGCTGGGCCGGGGCGCTGCGCGAACTCGCCGCCCACCCCCGGGTGGCCGCCGTCGGCGAGACGGGGCTGGACTACCACCGCCAGCCGGAGAACGCGGCGGCGTCGGACGCCAACAAGGCGCGCCAGGCCGAGGTGTTCCGCCGGCAGCTCGACCTCGCGGCTGCCGCGGGCCTCAACGTGGTCATCCACCAGCGTGATGCCTGGGCCGACACGCTCGACATCCTCCGCGCCCACGGCGGCGGGGTGCGCGGGGTGTTCCACTGCTTTGGCGGCACCCCGGCGCAGGCGGCCGAGGTGATCGGGATGGGCCACCTCGTCTCGTTCACGGGCATCGTGACCTTCAAGAACGGCGCGGCGGTCCGCGAGACCGCCGCCGCAGTCCCGGCGGACCGGTACATGGTGGAAACCGACTGCCCCTACCTCGCGCCCGTCCCTTACCGCGGCAAGCGGTGCGAACCCGCCCACACCCACGAAACAGCGCGGGCCGTTGCGCAGGCGCGCGGCATCACGCTGGACGAACTCGCCGCGCGGACCACCGCGACGGCGGAGGGTTTCTTCCGCTTCGCTCTTCCGGAGGCCTGACGGGCGCTCTCAGGCGGGCAGTCCGACCGGCGCGTGCGGGTCTTCGTGGGACTTCCGCACGCAGAGCATGCCCCAGAACACTGCTCCCAGCACCAGCATCAGAGGCAGGATGAGCACCGCGCGCTCCAGCCCGGCGGCGGGACGGTCGGCCCGGCCGAACCAGTCCGCCAGCGCGCCGACGGCCACGGGGCTCCAGAGGTCGCCGAAGAGGTGGATCATGAAGATCGACGCCGCCATGGCGCTGGCCCGCAGCACCACCGGGACGCTTTCCACGATCAGGGTGTTGATGGGGCCCGTCGGCAGGAAGAGCAGGAACATCGCCCCCGCCAGACAGCATTTGGACACGAGCACGCTGCCGGTCAGGAACGCCGTGGCTGCCACCGGCACCGCCAGGACCATGGAGAGGGTCAGCAACAGGCCGTAGCCCGCCGGGTTGCGCCGCTGCCAGGCCGTGGCCGCCAGGCCGCCCGCCAGCGTGCCGACCAGGCCCGTCACCGCGAGCACGATGCTGAAGAACCACGCCGCACCGGACTCGGACATGCCGTGGCTGAGCGCCAGGAACTTCGGCCCCCAGTACGCGAACGCGCCCAGGGCGAAGGTGTAAGCCGTGTAGCCTAGCACGACCAGGGTGAAATCTCGGAGGCGAAAGAGGCGGAAAACGTCCTGCCACACCGGGAGG
>CALMAQ010000082.1 GCA_937859745.1 uncultured Verrucomicrobiota bacterium
GACCCTCGCGCAACGAGGCCTTGAGCCTGCTCGCCGTGCTGCAACGCGACGCCCGCTTCCTGGATTTCCTCAAGGAACCGCTCGCGGATTTCACCGACGCGGAGATCGGCGCGACCGTGCGGACGATCCACAAGGAGGCTGCCGCCGTGATCGAGCGGCTCTTCGGCGTGGAGCCGTTGAGCGGCCAGGCCGAGGGCAGCACGCTGGAAGTGCCCAGCGGGTACGACCCCGCGCGCTATCGGCTCGTGGGCAACGTGCCCGGGGACGCCCACGGGCCGTTGCGCGGCACGGTCGTGCATCCGGGCTGGAAGGCCGTCCGCGCCGACGTGCCCGCCTGGAACGGCCGGACCGACGCGGCCAACGTGCTCGCGCCGACCGAGGTGGAGTTCTAGCCACGGCGGAATTTCGCGGAAAAATCCCAAAGAATTGCCGATTTAGTCGCCAGACGTGCCGGTTGTTCCGGTTGTTCCAATTCTTCCCCCTTTTCATAAACGCCTTCCACCATCCCGCCTTTTCCTGCCACGACATGCTTGGCCCCGAACGCTTCTACACCGAGCAGTCCGGCTTCCGCCGCGCGGGGCCGTTCAACCGCGGGCTGCCGCAGGAGTTCCTCATGCTGCGCTCGGGCAGCCTGTGCCTGGAACTCTTCAGCAAGACCACCGCGGACCCCGCCGAGCGCGGCGGCGAACAGGCCATCGGTTTCAAGCACCGGGCCTTCGAGGTGCCCGACATTGAGCCGGGAGACCGCCGTCGCCCGGCTCAAGGCGGCGGGCGTCGAGCCCGGCGAGATCATCGACGCGGGCAAGCACGTGCCCGGCCTGCGGATCTGCTCCTTCAAGGACCCGGCGGGCAACATCGTCGAGCTGATGCACGGCTGGCTCGACGAGGACCCGGCGGAATGACCGGCTGACCCGCCCCCGACCCACGGACGCCACCTTCTCCGTCGGCATCGACCTGGGCACCACCAACAGCGTGGCCGCCGGCGTCCGCCTCGGCGACCCGAAGGCCGCCAGCGAGCCGCTGCCCGTCCCGCAGGCGGTCGCGGCGTCGCTGCTCGACGGGTTCTTCCCCCCGGTGCGGCCTGGACGCCTCACGGAGTCGGGCGTGCCGGAACTCTGGGGCGTCAGCACCGTCAGCGGCGAACGCTGGAAGCTGGAGTTCTCCGTGCGCGCGGACGCGGAGCGGCCGGAGAACTCCTGGACGCGCCCGCTTGAAAAACGCCGCCGCCGGTCTTACATCAGTCCGCTGTGGATGCCACGCCGCCGCAACCAGCTCCCGTGCCGCCGATCCGCCGGCACCGGGGCAAGTGGACGGCCGGGATCGTGGTCGCCGCCAGCCTAGGTTTCTGTTTTCTCCCGATGCTCCTCACCTGGAAAACGACGGTTCTCGGCGGGCTGCTGCTGGTCATCCTGGCGGCCTGGCTCGCCCGGAGGGAACACGCCTGGCTGCGCTCCGCGCACGTGGTCCACGGCACCGTGGCCGAGTTGATCCCCATGCGCGGCGGCAAAGGCGGCACGAGCTACCGGCCGCGCGTGCGCTTCACGACGCCCGACGGGGCGATCCACGATTTCGTGCGCTCCTACAGTTCCAACCCCGCCGGGGTGAGCGTGGGTGAATCCCTGGCCGTCGCCTACCGCGACGACTCCCCGCAGGAGCCGCGCATCCTCACCTTCGGCCAGCGCTACGGCTTCGCGGCGTTCCTGGGGGCGTTCGGGGTGTTCCTGGTCCTGCTGGGCGGGACGCTCCTGGTGGGCCGCCACTACGTGCCGCGGGTGTACCTGGAGGGACACCCCGCGTCCACGCCCGCGCGGGGCGGGTGACGGCCCCCGCGCGTGCTTACTTCGGCGCGGGACCCGCCGTGATCCGCGCGGCGGCATCCCCGCCCTGAGGTCGGCGGCGGTGGCCTCGTTGCCGCCGACTTCGATCCCGGTGAGTTTGTCCACCTTGAACGTCTCGATTCGATGTGAACGCGGGACGCTGTGCGCCCACGCGGAGGGGCGATGCGCCGGGAACAAAATGGCTCACAACCTGCTGTTTCGCCCGACCGAACCGCAGCGTTCGCCGAGCTGAGCACCTTTTTGACGCGGCATGCCCTCCTCTCTTACGGACCGGACCGATCGGCGCTTCGTCTGGTGCTCGACCGCTAAAGTGGCAGGCATGTTTCTGCTCGTCTTGGGCAGCAAGTTTTGGATGTTGCGGATGTACAATTCCTCGCTGCCTGTCTTCGATCAATGGGAAGCAGAGGGCCAGAACCTCTTGCGGCCCTGGTTGCGCGGTGAACTGCATCCCGGCGACCTGTTTGCGCCCTGGGTCCAGCACCGCATCGTGTGGACGCGGCTGATTGTCTTGGGTTTATTCGGGTTGAACGGCCAGTGGGACACCCAGGTGGAAGCCATCGCCGCCGCGTTTCTCCATGCTGGCACCGGGGTTCTGCTGGCAGCCATCCTGATCCGCCGATTGGGCCAGGCGTGGGAGGATGCCGTCCTGCTTTGCATCCTGCTACTTTTTGCGCTGCCTTTTGCCCAGGAAAATACGCTCTCGGGCGGGTTCGCCTCCCAGTACTATGCCTTGCTGCTGTTTGCCGTGGTGACGATTTGGGGCCTGGCTTCACACGCACCCGGCACGCGGGGATGGTGGCTCGGGGCGGCCGCCGCGGTTGCGGCGTGGTTCTCCGTGGCCACAGGGGGATTGCCCGCGCTGGCGGTGGCTGTCTGGATGGGGGTGCGGCTGGCCCGCCATGAGGGCTCGTCCCGTGCGAACGTGACCACGCTGGGCGTCGCCCTCGGCCTGGGTGCCGGGGGATTGTGCCTGAACGTGGGCTTGGGACATCCCGCGACGCTTCAGGCGCAATCGGCGGGTGAATTTTTCGTCCGCTTCGCCGGGCTGCTGGGCTGGCCTCATCCAACCGCCTGGGCCGCGCCCGCCGCGTACGCGCCATATGCCTGTTTGCTCTGGCGCACCGTGCGCCGCCGCCGGCAAAGTGGCCGGCTCGAAGCATTTCTGATCCCCTTGGGCTTTTTCCTGTTGTTGAACACGGCGGCCCTGGCGTTCGCGCGCAGCCGGTATGGAGATCTGACGGTGTCGCGGTACATGGATTTCCTGAGTTTGGGCAGCCTGGTAAACTTTGCCTGCCTTCTGCTGTTCCTGCAGGAGGCCAGCGCGGCCAGGGGGACATCCCCGGTTCGTGGATGGGCGGGGGCGTTGACGGCCCTCTGGGTCGGGATGATCTCCGTTGGGTTGTTGTATCTTACCTCAGCGAACGTCACCGCCGACCTGCCCTTGATCCGGGCGCGCAGTGAACGCCAGGTCGAAAGCGTAGCGGCTTTCGCCGCCCGGCCGGATCCGCAACACCTGGTGCGTAAAGACCCTTACCTGTTCCTGTGCGAGAAGCCGGAGGTGGCCAGCAGCCTGCTCCAGGACCCGGACATCCTCCGCATCCTGCCGTGGCAAGGGCGGATCCCCGTCAGCCTGGATGTGGTTTCTGACGTGCCGCGGGTGCACAGGGAACCCGGGAGCACGGAGGACCCGAGCAAGGAGGGTTGGCGAGTGGAACCAAGCCACGACGGCCGGCCTGTCCGTTTCCGCAGCCGAACGATCAGCGAGTTGCGTCTGCCTTACCTGCGCTTCCCGGAGATCAGCGACATGGGAGGCAATGCCTTCATGGCGCTCGTTGACGAGCGTTCGGGAGAACAGACGAGAATCCAGGAGAACCCGTTGCGGGGCGGCTCACAGTCCGTCTTGTTAAGGACACCCGCTGGCCCCTTCCATCTGGAAGGCGTGATCGCAGCCGGCTCGAACCGGAGCTTGGCGTTTTCTGATCCACGGGAAGTAGGCTGGTTATCAGCGTGGGTCGGCGTCTTCTTAGAATCGCCCGGAAGCTTTCTTCTCGTTGGTTCCAGCCTGTGGCTGGGAGCGTGCCTTTCGGCACGTCTATCCGCGCCCGGGAGCCGCGAGGAAATGGATTTTGACCCGCTTTCCCCGGCTGCGCCGCGCACCGAAGCCCTGTCCGCTTGAGTTCGCCCGGGTTCCGGCTGGACCATAGGCCCGGCCCCACGCCGGGGACAGTGCGCCTGCGGCGCGACCAGGGGCCGCTCCGCCATCCTGCCTCCGCCGTCCCTCGTTAGCGGCGCGGCACGATTCGCGCTAGCATTCTTGCGGCGTGAAACTCGGAAAGATCATCACTCTGGCCAGCACCCCGGTGCGGCTGCGGCTGCTGGCGATGGTGCGCTCGCTGCGCGCGGTCGGCTGCGAGCTGCCGGTGTGGGTGGTGCCCTTCGGCGACGCCCCGGCGGACCGCTTCGCGCTGCCGGAGGGCTGCGAGTGGTGGCGGGTGCCGGAGGTCTGCGACTGGCTCGACGGCACGACGGCCTCGCCGCTGATGCGCCGCTACCAGTGTTTCCTGGAGGGCAATTACCAGTTCGTGGACACGGACGTGGTCTTCCTGCGCGACCCGCGCGCCGTCCTGGCGGACCAGGGCGGCTTCGTCACCTCCTGCGGCCACTGGCACAACCCGGGCCACACGCTGACCACGCAGAGCGAGGCGATGTTCCGCCAGGCCTCGACCACCTGGCAGCGGCTGGTGTTCAACTCGGGCCAGTTCGCGTGCGACCGGCCGCTGTTCGGCGGCCTCGCCGCCCTGCGCGCCGCCGCCGAGGACCCCGCGCACGCGCCGCGCTGTTTTTACCCGCTGGCGGACCAGTCGGGCGTCAACCTGCTGCGGCTGGTGTCGGGCGTGCCGCTGAGCAACCTGACGATGCCGCCCGTGGCGATGGAATCCACCTGGGCGGGCGACTACGCGGACGCGGACTACGCGCGCTACTGGGACGACGACGCGCGCCGCCCCTACCTGATCCACTGGGCCGGGACGCCCATGCACGAGGCGCGCCCGATCCACGAGTTGTTCTACCAGTACCTGACGCCCGGTGAACGGGAGGAGTGGGACGGGCAGGTCCGGCAGAGATCCCGGCCGCCCACGGGATTGAGGCCGCGCCTGCACCGCTACAAGCGGCACGCGCAACGGGTGTGGGACGCGCTGGCGGACGGGTGAGGGGCCGAGGTTTGTCCGGTAATGACGCTCGACGCCGTCGTTCGGCCCTGCTTGGCTTTTTACCCATGGATGCGCACCAGGCCTTCGAGGCATTCCTCACCCCGCCGAAGGTTCCCGTGCTTTCCTTCGAGGACCGGCTGCTCGCGCAGGCCGCCACCCACCGGCTGCGCCTGGGGCCGAACGGCTTCGCGCGCGGCGGGGACGAGGAAATCCAGGTGTATTCCTGGGGCGAGGGGCCGACGGTGCTCTTCGCCCACGGCTGGGGCGGCAACGCGGGCAACCACGCGGCGGGCATC
>CALMAQ010000083.1 GCA_937859745.1 uncultured Verrucomicrobiota bacterium
TTGTCGAGGTTCCCGCCGACGCGGCGCGGCGGCTCGACCCCACGCAAGGGCCGTTGCGGCTGGACGCGCGCTCCGAGGCGATTGCCGTCCCGCTCGACGCGAGTTCGCCGCCGTCGTATTCCTCCGGGTCGCAGAGGAAGGAGGGGCGGAAAGGTTGGTGCGGACCCGGTGCGGCGTGCCGCCGACCTGCCGGATGGCATTATCGACGTGCGTGCCGAAAGACTGGCCGCCGGAATAGCGGTCGAACAGCGGCGGGAAGATGCGCGCGGGCAGCGCCGCCGACAGGAAAAGGGGGTTGCGCCCGAGCGCGCCGAGGACCGTTTCGCCCAACTGCCGGGCGGCCGGGCTGTCCTCGGGCGGTTGGACGTTGTCCTTGACCCGGCTTGACTGGTGCCCGGCCGTCGCGCGGCCGTCCACCCACTCGCCCGCCTGCAAGAGCTGCGCGGCCTGGGCGGTTTCGGCCGGGTTCAACACGTCGGGGATGCGGATGAGCACGCGGGCAGGTAAGCAAACCTTGGCCCCGTCGTCTACTGCCGCCGCAAAATGCCGGGTTTGATGCCAATCTGTACCAACGAAAACTCAAGTTCAGCGGCTGGAGGTTCGCCGGGGCGGCTGGTCGGGTACTGGCGGCGACGGTTTTAGGGGTTGATGAGATTGTGCAATCAATCGTCCGGTCGGATCATACCACAGCCGAAGCTGATAATGTTGGCTGCTCCGCTTACCCAAGTCGGCGATAGTGCCAGGAAGATAGAACAGATCACTGAGGCCAAGGGTAATTACAAACGCAAGTTCATAGCCTTCCAGCCAACCATCAGCGTAAGGATGCTCCCCCATGGTAGAAACCAAACCGTTGAGCCGGTACTCGTCATAGATGCTCACGCGAGCTGCTTGAACGGTTGAAGGCGCGTCGGCCAAATGGCTGCCAGTAGTGGCGGGATCAAACTGTTGGGTTCGCAGTGGCACGCCCAGAATTTGAATGACTTGGGCGCGTGCCACGCCGGGCTGAAGGTCACGAGACACGTTCCGGATGGCGGCTTGACCAAGGAACGCTGAACAACCCGTGGTGCTGAGAACCATGCACGCCGCGAGGCAAAGCAGAACGGATGATCGTATGCCTGGAACAAGTCTGTCTGCGGGCGTCATGCCCACAATTTTGGGGCAAGACTGCCGCGGGCAGAAATCGAAAATCTTAGAATCAAGATCGGTAAAAACCGATGCCAGAGAACCTGCTGCCGGCTCACCACTGCGGCTCGTCGTGCCAGTCGCCGAAGTACCGGCCCTGCGCCAGGTCAATGCCCAGCCCGTGGACGGTCTTGACCGCGCCGCCGCTCTCGACGTCCCCGGCGACGCTGCGAATTTCCAGGTGGCGCGCACAATCGCTGAGCACCTTCACGAAGGCCAGGTTGATCGGGCTGCGCGCCACCCCGCGCACCAGCCCGCCGTCCACCTTCAGGTAGGTGAACGGGCACTCCTGGAGATACTCGAACGGGCCGCCGCCCGCGCCCAGGCCCACCAGCGCGGCGTGGAACCCGTGGGCGCACAACCGGCCCAGCGTCTGGCTGGCCGCGTCGGGCTCGAGGAGCAGTTCCGTTTCGGCCACCTCGAACGTCAGCCGCCCGGGGGCCACCCCGGCTGCCTCGCAGACCCGTCCGGCGAAGGCTGGCAGCCCGGGGTCCTGCAGCGACAGGCCGCCGATGCCCACCGACAGCCGCAGCTCCGGGTGCGCCGCCAGGCTGCGCGCGGCCAGCCGGATCGTGCAGCGGTCGATCTCGCGCACGAGGTGCGAGCGCCCGGCCGCGGCGAGGTAGCCGCCCAGTTCCCGGTAGTCGCCGTCGTCCGCCCGCAGGAACGTGCGCCCCTGGTGGAACTCCACCCGGCGGGTCTCCAGATCGACGACGGGCTGGAAGCGCAGGGTGAAATCGTGCCCGCGCAGGGCCTGCCGCAGGTCCGCCAGGCGGCGGGTCTGGTCGCGCATGTGGGCCAGTTCGGGGTCTCCTTCGCAGAAGACCTCCACCCGGTCGCGCCCGCGCACCTTGGCGCTGAAGCAGGCGCTGTCCGCCGCCGCCAGGACGTGCGCGGGGAGCGTCTCGCCGTTGAGCGGGGCGATGCCGATGGACGCGCCCAGTTGGAAGCGCCGCCCGCTGTCGCAGAAGACCAGGTTGCCCACCTGCGTGCGGACGCGCTCGGCCGTCAGGCGCGTCTCGGCCAGGGGCAACCCTTCCTGGAGCACCACGAACTGGTCCGCGCCGAAGCGGGCGACCACGTCGCGCGGACGCACGGCGTTGCGCAGCAGGTAGGCGATCTGGACGAGCAGGCGGTCCCCGGCGGCGTGGCCCAGGGCGTCGTTGACGATCTTGAAATGGTCCAGGTCGAGATAGAAAATCGCGCCGTCGGGTCCGCCGGCCCCGGCGCTGGCGGCGGCGGCGGCGACGGCGGCAGCAAAATGCTCCTTATTGTAGAGTTTGGTGAGCGCATCGTGCGAGGCGAGGAAAGCGAGTTGGTCGCGCTCGGCCAGGAGTTCGTCGGCGAGCTGGCGGCGGGCCGCGCGGGCGCGCAGGGCCTCCTCGGCGACGGTCAGGCGGATGTCGAACAACTCGGGCTGGTAGGGCTTGAGCAGGTAGTCGTCGGCCCCGGCTTCGAGGATGCGGCGCAGGTCGTGCGGCTCGCGGCTGACGGTGCCCGCGAGGACGTAGGGGCGCTCGCCGTCGGGCTGGGCGCGCAGCCAGCGGCAGAACTCGAAGCCGTCCATGCCGGGCAGGTACAGGTCGAGCAGAACGAGCGGGAAGAAACTCTGGCGGTAGCGCGCCGTGGCGTCCTCGGCGCTCGCGCAGGCGGCGACGGTGTGGCCGCGCGTCAGAAGCATCTGTTCGAGCAACGTCCGCGTGGAGGCATCATCTTCGACAATCAGGATTTGCACGCTCAGGAAAAAAGAGGGGTTGTTTCACTGGTAGAGCGGGAAACGTGCCGGGGGAGGGGGGTGAAAAATGGAGGCAGGCCAGCTACAGAGAGATCACCCGGCAGGCGGCGGGCCTCTCTCTGTAGAATTTTCTCGCCTGCCTCTTTACGCGCCGGGGTGGGAACGGGTAGGATGCGCGCACTTATGGGCGACAAATCACCGAAGGCCACGCAAAAGAAGGACTCGCAGAAGAACAAAAAGAACGACGCTGCCAGCAAGCAGAAGTCCGCCGCCGCCGCCGCCAAGGCGGTGCCGAAGCCGGGCAAGAAGTAGCGCGCCCGCCTGTCTCCTGGGCAGCACGGTCCCCCCGGCCTTTTCCCACCAGCCGGATCGAGCGACGTTCGCGGATGGCCGTCCGCGAGCGGCAGGAAGTCTTTCGCCTTTTTCCGGCATGAAGTCCCGCCCGGATCTTCCTTGGATCGTCGCGCACCGCGGGGCGTCGGCCGATGCGCCCGAGAACACGCTCGTCGCTGTCCAGCTGGCGTGGGAACAGGGCGCGGACGCCGTGGAGGTGGACTTGCGCCTGACCCGCGACGGGCAGGTGGTCGCCCTGCACGACGCCACCGCCTGGCGCACGGCGGGCGCGCACCTCGCCGTGGCGGACGCAACCTTGGCGGAGTTGCGCGCGCTCGACGCCGGGAGCTTCAAGGGCCCGGCGTGGCGTGGCGAACCCGTGCCGACCCTGCGCGAGGTGCTGGCCGCCATGCCGGGGGACCGGCGGATCGTGCTGGAACTCAAAGCCGGGGTGGAGCTGCTCGGCCCGCTGGCCGAGGACCTCGCGGCAGCGATCCGAACAGGCGGCCCGGGGCCAGACCGGGTGGTGCTCATCACGTTCCAGGAGGATCTCGCGCGGCTGGCCAAGGCGCGGCTGCGTGCGGTGAGCGTCCTCTGGCTGGCCGACCCGCGCCATCCCCGCGAGGGCGAAAGCCCCACCGCGGCAGTGCGGCGGATGATCGACACCGCCCGGCGGGACGGGCTCGACGGGCTGGACCTGGCGGCGCACCCCGGCCTGGACGCGGCGCTGGTGGGGGAGGTCCACGCGGCGCGGCTGGCGCTATTCGTCTGGACGGTCAACCATCCCGCCGAGATGCGCCGTTTGCTCGACGCCGGGGTGGACGCGATCACCACGGATGTGCCCGCTGTCCTGCGGGAAGTGCGCGTGGGATGGCACCGGGATGCGGCCGGGTTGGTTCCGTGAGTAGCCATCCGAAAAAGGGTTGCTTTCGCCACGGGAAAAAGGCGGCCTAGGCCCGGGTGCCATCCTTACAAATTCGGGCCGGTAAACCGAAGGAAAAAGCTTGCCGAAAAGGGTGAGATGATCTGTCACTGCACCCTCTCGTCCCTCCTGTCCCCCGCGTTTCTGAGCAAGGAGGCGTTGCTTCCCCCCTTTTTTCTATGATCCTCGCCCGCAAAGTTTCCCCGTCCGTGCGTCGTTCCGCCAAGTCTTTGAGTTCACGCAGCAAAGCGGCGCTGTTTGCCACGTTCTCAATTGGCGGCGCTGCTGGGCCGGCCCGGGGCGCAGGACTACACCTACACGTGGACGACGACGAGCGGCAACTGGAACGTGGCGGCGGACTGGAGCACGGCCCCGCGCACGGACGACGTGGTTGTCTTCAACGAGTCGAACAACACGGGTGCGGACACGGTCTACCTCAACGGGGCGGAGGCAGCCTCGTCGCTGGACTTCGTGACCACGGGCGGGATGGGCCTGCTCGGAGGTGGGCACGATCAGCGGGCCGATCAGCGTGGCGGCGCTGGCGGGCGTCGCGTGGCGGTGGCAGCAGCGGTAGCCGCGGCAGCAGCGGACAGGCTGGCTTGAAGGTAGGCTGAAGGCAGAACCTGGAAGCAGCTTGGCGGCGTGGGTTATTTTGCAGATGGCGCAAGGAGGAGTCACCATCCTCCCCCACGCCGTTTGACTTTTCCGGGAGGCACTTTCATCCAAAGGCTACCCGTGTCAGGGCATGAGCCATCTGCGCGGGCCTGCGAATATTGCCGCAGGGAAAACTACGTAGTGGCAAAAGAAACAGCTTGCGAATGTAACTACATTTACCTACAACCGTCCGCGCTGGCGCGCCACCTCCCCTTCGGTCAAAGGTGGCTTTTGCTTGGCTCCTTCTGATATCTGGCCCGTTCACGCCCCACGCCAATTGTCCCATGAACGCCTCCCATCGATTCCCCCATTCGCCGCGCCGTGGCGCCAAGTTCCTGAACCCCCGCCGCAAGGCAGCCTTTTTCGCCGCGTTCTCGACGGCGGCGTTGTTTGGCGGGCGCAGCGCGCAGGCCGACACGACGGAAACCGTGTGGAACCCCGCGACGAACAACTTCAACACGCCCATCAACTGGAGCAACGGCTTGCCCAGCGCGACGAACTCGGCCGTGTTCAACTCGACCTTCTCGCTGCAGCCAACGTTGTCTGCGACCGGCACCATCGCGCAGGGGATCTGGGCGGCGACCGGACTGGGACAGGACGTGACGATCTCGGCCACCAGTATGTCCTATGCCCTGACGATCACGGGGACGGCGACGCTGGATGGGGTCGCCAACGCGGGCATCCTGCTTGACGACAGTGCCAACCACAACCTGACGATCAGCGCGGCGGCCACGCTCACCAACAGCACGAGCTTCTACGTCAACAACACGGGCACGCTGACGGTGGGTGCGCTCAACCTCAACGCCAAGACGCTCTCGCTCAGTGGCACGGGCGCGGGGGCGACGGTGCTCAGCGGCGTCCTCAGCGGCGCGGCGGGCTCGGCGCTCTCCATCAACACGGCCAACACGGTCACGTTGAGTGGTGCCAACACGTTTACCGGCAGCGTGGCGCTGACCACGGGCACGCTCAACCTGAACAATGCCACCGCGCTGGGTAACGCGACTAACGTCTTCACGATCAGCGGCGGCACGATCGACAACAGCAGCGGCAGCGCCAAGACGCTGGGGGCCAATCCGGTGATGTTGAGCGGCAACTTTGCCTACAGCACGAGCGCGGGCACGACCAACAACAACCTGACCCTGGCGGGTGCGGCCAGCCTGACGGGTGATCGCACGATCACGCTCAACGGCCTGGGTGCGCTGACGTTCGGCGGCACGCTGACGAACACTTCCAACGCGGCGCGCCTGCTGACGGTCAACAACGGGACGGGCACGGGTACCACGTCGGCGCTGAACCTGACCAACGTCGCGCTGACGGGTTCGGGGGCCACGGCGGTGACGACCCTGACCATCGCCGGGTCAAGCAACGTGAACATCAACGGTGCGGTGAGCAACGGCACGTACACCACCGCCGGCAGCGGCCTGGCGTACAGTGGCACGGGCTCGTTGGTGCTCAACGGTATGAACACGTTCACGGGCGGGTTCACACTCAACTCTGGCACGCTCTTTCTCAACGGCGGCGGTAACAGTTCGGCTATCAACGGAACCATTTACGGTCCGACAGGCATAGGAGGGACGTTCACGATCAACGGCGGCACGATTGTCAGTGCCGGCACGTATGTAACTATCGCAAACCCGAATCCGTCCGTCATCGCGGGCACCTTCTCCTACGGCACGGCGGCGGATTTGGTGGCCAACTCGCTGAGCCTGGGTGCAGGGACGACGAGTATCACCGCCAACAGCACAATCACGCTGAATGGCTTGGGATCGCTGACCCTCGGCGCTGCGGTGACGAACGCGGTGATGACCAGTCCCACGCTGACCGTCAACAACGGCAGCGGTACCGGTACGACCACGGCGTTGAACCTGGGTGCCTATGCGCTGGCTCCGACTTCCAGCACGACGGCCATCACCGACACCATCGCCGGTTCGGGCAACGTGAACATTACCGGGGTGATCAGCAACGGCGGCACCGGTGCCAACGGCCTGACCTATGGCGGCACGGGTACGCTGACGCTTTCGGGCACGAACACTTACACCGGCACCACCACGGTCAACAGCGGCGGCACGCTCCAGATCGGCGCGGGTGGCACGACCGGCCAGGTTGGCAACGGCACCGCCAGCGTGGTGGACAATGGCACGCTGATCCTCAATCTCTCGGGGGTCTTCCCCTTCGCGAATTCCCTGAGCGGCGTCGGCGCAATCATCGACAACGGCGCGGGCGCAGTGACGCTCTCGGGTACGAACACTTCTTTCACCGGCACGACCGCCATCAACACGGGTGCTAGCATTGAGTTGAACACGGTAGCGTCGACTCCCGGGACGATCACGGTCAACAGTGGCGGCACACTGACGGCGTTGACGAGCGGTTTTAGTCCCATGCAGTTGGGTGCTCTGCTTACTGCCACCACGTTCAAGGCGGGATCGGTGCTCGGCCTTGACACGACGACGGCCAGCATTACCTACGCAAACAACATCAGCGGTACGGAAGGTCTGACTAAGCTAGGCAGCAACAGCCTGACGCTTTCGGGCAGCAACACCTACACGGGCACGACCCTGGTCAGCGCCGGGACCCTGGAGGCAGCCGCGCCGTCTGTGCTGCCTTCCACGAACGGCGTTGCAAACGCCACGATCACCGTCAACAGCGGGGCCACGCTCGCAGCCAACGTGGCCAGCGGCGGGTTTGGCTCCACGGACCTGGACACGCTGCTGGCGAGCACCACGTTCAACCCCGGGTCGGCTCTGGGGATCGACACAAGCACCTCGACGTTCACCTATAGCAGCGTCATCAGCGGCACCGAGGGCCTGATCAAGATCGGCAGCGGTACGCTCATCCTGACTGGTGCGAACACTATTACAGGCACCACCAGCTTCGCGTTGGGCGGCGGCACCTTGCAGATCGGCAACGCCAACGCGCTGCAAAATAGCACGCTGAGCCCGGGCAATGGTACGGTGAAGTTCAGCGGCGGCATCGGCACGTTCAACGTCGGCGGGTTAACCGGCAACAACACCATCGCGCTGGCTGACACCGCCAGTGCGGCGGTGGCTCTGAGCATCGGTGGCAACAACATAAGCAACGCCTACACGGGTACGCTGACGGGCCTCGGCTCGCTGGTCAAGGTGGGCACCGGGACGCTGTCACTCAGTGGGACCGACATGTACACGGGAGGCACCACCGTCAACGCCGGGATTCTGGACGTTACCACGAACGCGCTGCCTAATTACGCCACGAGCGGCGTGGAGACCGTCAACAACGGCGGCATGCTGGCGCTGCTGGTCAGTGGCACGAACGCCTTCACCTCCGCCAACGTCGACACGCTACTCGGTAAGGCCACCTTCAACAGCGGATCATCTCTCGGCCTGGACACCGGTTCAGGCACCTTCACCTACAACACGGCTGGCATCAACGGTGCCGAGGGCTTGACCAAGTTGGGCACCGGCACGCTGACTCTCGGCGTGGCGAGCGCCTACTCGGGCGGCACGCTCATCAGTGCGGGTACCGTCTCGATCACGGCCACGGGCGCGCTTGGCTCCGGCGGGGTGATCGACAACAGCACGCTGAGCTTCGCACTCACCAGTGCCGGGACCGACTCCAACAACATCGGTGGCACCGGCGCGGTCACGCAGGCTGGCGCGGGTATTGTGACGCTCTCGGGCAACAATACCTACACGGGCGCGACCACCATCGCCGCGGGCGACACGCTCAACCTGGGCAGCGCCAACGCGCTGGCGGGCAGCACGCTGACGAACTCCGGCACACTGACGTTCTTACCTTCCATCGGCACATTCAACATCGGCGGCCTGAGTGGCTCGACCAACCTGGCGTTGGTGGATACGGGTTCGACAGCCGTGACCATCAGCGTGGGCGGCAACAACGTGACCAATACCTACGCCGGCATCATGAGCGGTGTGGGTGAATTCACGAAGGTCGGCACCGGCACGCAGACGAACTCCGGTCCGAGCACGTATACGGGGGCTACCACGGTCAGGGGAGGCATTCTCAGCAGCGGCGCGGCGGGCGTCGTGGCTGTGGGCGGCAGCAGCAGCTTCATCGGTGCGTCGAGCAGCGCCGCGGCCAACCTGATTCTGGACGGCGGTGTGCTCCAATACACCGGCACCTCCGGGGTGGGGAACACGGACCGTTTGTTCACCCTGACCGCAAACGGGGGCGGCTTGGACAGTTCTTCGCCTACCGGGGCCGACGCGTTCAACTTCACGGGTACGGGCGCGGTGGCTCTGACGGGTGCCGGGGCGCGCACCCTCACGTTCAGCGGATCGGACACCACCGCCGCGACCTTCGCGCCTCTGCTGGCGGATCCGACCGGGGGCGGCGCGACCAGCGTGGCCAAGACGGGTGTCGGTGCATGGACCTTGACGAACGCGAGCAACAGCTACAGCGGTGGCACGACGATCAACGCGGGTACGCTCAACGCGCCAACGGCCGGTGTTCTGGGCACGGGGGCGGTGACGTTCAACGCGGGTACGCTTAACCTGACGGGGACAGGTACGTACACCAACGCATTCAACGTGGCTGGCGGCTTGGTGGTCAACGCCTCCAATGGGGCGACCTTGTCCGGCACCATCACGGGCACGGGGGCGGCGGGCACGACCGTGCGCTTCAACACATCGGGGGCCACCGCTCTCACGATCACCGGCCAACTCACGGGAGCGACCAACTTCGAGTTCGATTCGAACGCACAGAACGTGAGCAACTTTGTCACGATCAGCAACCCGGCCAACAACTACGCGGGCAACACGATCGTGTTCAACAACATGGGCATCTCGCCGACAGGGGTGGACACCCTGGCGCTGGGGGCGAACAACGTGATCCCCAACGGGGCAGGGATGGGCAACGTTCAGCTCAACGCCAACTACTCGTCGGGCAACACCGTTTTGCAGCTCAACAACTTTAACGACACGATCAACGGGCTGAGCACGAACGGCGGGGGCTACGAGCCCGGGGCGGTGGTGCAGAACGGGGCGACGGTGGCGGGGGTAAGCGCGCTGGCGCTGGGCGACAACAACGCCAACGGCAACTTTTTGGGCGTGATGCGCAACAACGCGACGGCTGGCAACACGACGGGCACCTTGGCGTTGACGAAGATCGGCTCGGGCACGCAACTTTTGGCGGGCGTCAACACGTACACGGGGGGCACGACGGTGAGCGTGGGCAGCTTGGCGGAGGACTTCAGCCAGGTCTCGAGCACGCAGACGCCGATGGCGAGCAACTACCTGGCGGCGACGGGCACGCTGACGCTCAACGGTGGCACGTTCCAGGAAGTGGGCCGTGGCAACGCGGCGGCACAGACACTGACCGTGACCGGCTTCACCGGTCGCAACAACGGCATCACGGTGACGGCGGCGCAAGCGGCGACCATCCAGGCTGGACAGGCAGTCATCATCAACAACAATGCCACCGCGTATTACGTGGCCTACGTGGACCGTGTGAACGACGTTGTCTACTTCAACACGAACTCGGGAATCGCGAACAACACTACTCTGGCGCAAACCTACGCCTTCCAGGCTTTGGCGGGCGCGAACACCAGCCAGACGCTGGCAGGCGTGGCGGTAACGGGCGGCGCGTCCGGGATCAACGTCAACGACAACGGTAGCGGAGCGGCGATGCTCAACATGGGAGCGCTCACGCGCAACGCGGGATCAACGCTCGACTTCGTGCTGCCAAACGGTGCGCAGAGCGCGACCAACGGGGTGACCACTTCGACCGCGACCAACGGCGGCGGCGTGCTGACAAGCGCGGCGGGCACGGCATTTGCCACGGTGAGCGGCACCACCTGGGCGGGCAACACGCAGGCCGCCGGCTCGCTGTTCTCCATCACACCGGTGACCTCCGTGGCCAACAACTACGTCAACGCCAACACGGACGTGGTGGCGAGCGGCACGCAGGCGGCGTTCACGACCAACACGCTGCGCTTCAACACGGCGGGCACGAACCTGAACCTGGGCGGGGCGAGCACGGTGAGCACGGGCGGCATCCTGGTCACCTCGGCCACGGCGGGTGCCAACGGGGTGTCGATCACCAGCACCGGGGGCACGGGCAGCCTGGCGGCAGGCGCGGGCAACGAGGTGGTGATCGTCAACAACGGCAACCTGACGGTCAGTGCGCCCATCGTCAACGGCACGGCGGGCAACAGCGCCCTGACGATCTCGGGCATGGGCACGACAACGTTCACCGGGGCGAACAGCTATTCGGGCACGACGACGATCAACGGCGGCACCTACATGCCGGGGACGTACTATACGAACTCGGGCACCTCCACGACGGTGCCCGCAGGTACGACTTTGGCGGCCCTGCCGGTGGGCACGGTGTACGTCAACAACGGCATGGCGGGCAACGGACTGGGCACGGGTGCCTTGGTGGTCAACAACAACGGCACGTTGGCGGGCAACGGCACGCTCAAGAACATCACGACGACAGTCAACGGCGGGGGCACGGTTGCACCGGGCGCTTCGGCCGGGGCAGTAGGAGTGTTAACCCTGACGAGCAACGTGACGTTCACCGGATCGAGCGGCAGTCTTTCGACCCTGGCGATCAGCTTCAACGGGGCGAGCGGCAGCATGTTGCAGATCAACGGCACGCTCAACCTGAGCACGGTCAACGACCAGATCACGTTCGCGGGCACGCCGACCGCGGCGGTGTACACGCTGGTGACGGCGACAGGGGGCATCACAGGCACGTTCGACAACACCCTGGCGCTGCCCACAGGTTACACGCTGAGCTACGATACGGACTACGTGTACCTGACCAACGGCACGGTGACGGTGCCCGAGCCGAGCACCTGGACGGCGGGCGTGCTGATGCTCGCGGCAGGCGGCTACACGGTGCGGCGGGGTCGGCAGACTGCCAAGCAGGCCGCCTGAGCGCGGCCCGAGCTACCCGGCTTGGGCGGAAAAGCAGCAACGCCGGTTCCTATCATGGGAACCGGCGTTTTTCTTTGCGCGGTCCTTCCCCGCTCTCCCATCAGGAGGTCGGGAACGGATTGCGTTCGGCGAACTGCGCCTGGTGCCAGTAGGGATAGGTCTTCGGCACGGCGCTGGCGGCGTCGAGTATGGCCACCTGCGCGGGCGTGAGGTTCCAACCCACCGCCGCGAGGTTCTGGCGCAGTTGCTCCTCGTTGCGCGCCCCGATGATGACGTTGGCCACCGTCGGGCGCTGGAGCAGCCAGTTGAGCGACACTTGCGGCACGCTCTTGCCCGTCTCCGCCGCCACGGCATCGAGCGCATCGACCACTTTGTAAACGTACTCGTCGGCCACCTGCGGCCCCCTGTCGGCGGTCTTGTGCAGGCGGCTCTGCGCGGGCAGCGGCTGGCCTCGCCGGACCTTGCCCGTCAGCCGTCCCCAGCCCAGCGGGCTCCACACCACGGCCCCGACCTTCTGGTCCACCCCGAGCGGCATCAGCTCCCACTCGTACTCGCGCCCGATGAGCGAATAGTACGCCTGGTGCGCGACGTAGCGCGTCAGGTTGAACCGCTCGGCGTAGGCGAGCGCCTTCATCAGGTGCCAGCCCGAGAAGTTCGAGCAGCCGAGGTAGCGGATTTTGCCCGCGCGCACGAGGTCGTCCAGCGTGTTGAGCACTTCCTCCACGGGCGTCTTGGCGTCGAAGCCGTGGAGCTGGAACAGGTCGATGTAGTCGGTTTGCAAGCGCCGCAGGGCGGCGTCCACGGCGCGGGTGAGGTGAAAGCGCGAACTGCCCTGGTCGTTCGGCCCGCCGCCAGCGGGGAACGTGGCCTTGGTGGAGATGATGACCTGGTCGCGGCGTCCCTTGACGGCCTCGCCCAGGATCGTTTCCGCCGCCCCGCCCGAGTACACGTCGGCGGAGTCGAACATGTTCAGGCCCGCCTCCAGGCAGATGTCCACCAGGCGCGTGGCCTCCTTCACGTCGGTTTCCCCCCAGGCCTTGAAGAACTCGCCGCCGCCGCCGAAGGTGCCCGTGCCGAGACTCAGGACCGGCACCATGAAACCCGAACCACCCAGTTGTCTGTATTCCATTGTGCAAGCTGGATCGTGCAACGTTGCAGAAACGGTTCCCTGACTTGCCGCGGTCCGATCCGGCGCTACTGTACCGGCACCCATGCACGCTGGCTCCGCCCCCCTCGTCATCGCCGGACGCGAGTTCGTCTCGCGGCTGCTCGTCGGGACGGGAAAATTTTCCTCCAACGAGCGGATGCGCGGCGCGCTCGACGCCAGCGGCACCCAACTGGTCACGGTGGCGCTGCGGCGCGCGGACCTCTCGGGCAAGAAGGACCCGTTCGCCAACATCCTCGACTTCATCGACCCGCAGCGTTACCTGCTGCTGCCCAACACGAGCGGCGCGATGAACGCCGCCGAGGCCGTCCGCCTGGCGCGGCTCGCGCGCAGCGCCGGGCTGCCCGATTGGGTGAAGGTCGAGATCCATCCCGACCCACGCTACCTGCTGCCCGACCCGGTGGAAACGTTCAAGGCGGCGCAGGAGTTGGTCAAGGATGGGTTTGTCGTACTGCCTTACATCAACGCGGACCCCGTGCTGGCCAAGCGGCTCCAGGACATCGGCACGGCGACGGTGATGCCGCTCGGCTCGCCCATCGGCAGCAACCGGGGGATCGAGACGCGCGCGCAGATCGCCATCATTATCGAGCAGGCGACGGTGCCCGTGGTGGTGGACGCTGGGTTGGGCGCGCCGAGCCAGGCGGCGGAGGCGTTGGAGATGGGTGCGGACGCCGTGCTCGTCAACACGGCGATTGCCGTGGCGTACGATCCCGTGCGGATGGCGCGGGCGTTCCGGCAGGCCGTGGAGGCCGGGCGCGAGGCGTTCGAGGTAGGGCTGGGCGAGCAGCGGTTGACGGCGAGCCCAACGAGTCCGTTGACGGGATTTTTGCGGAAGGAAACAAGCCGATGAGCCAACGCAGCAACGCCGTGAACGGCAAAAGTGCCTTGCAGAAGATCGACCGTCCGGTCAGCATTACCGATCCCGAGGGAATCGTTCTCGTACTCGGGGCAACGGTGGTGATGTCGGCTCTGTTGTGGCTCAAGGCGAAGGGGCTGCCATTCAAACGTCCGCGGGACGTTGTGGCCCGTCGCTGAATGATCGCCGTGCCGCCGCTGTTGGAAGTCCGCAACCTCCACGTCACCTTCCCGACGCCGGACGGCCCGATCTTGGCCGTCGATGACGTGAGCTTTACGGTGGAGCAGGGAACCACCGTCGGGTTGGTGGGTGAGAGCGGCAGCGGCAAGACGACCGTGGGCCGCGCGCTGCTCAAGCTGACGCCATCTACAGCGACGGTGAGCGGCGAGGCGCTCTACGCGGGCCGCGAGGTGCTGTCCCTGCGCGAAAAGGAATTTCGCCCCCTGCGCCGCGAGGTGCAGATGATCTTCCAAGACCCGTTCAATTCGCTCAACCCGCGCCAGCGCGTGGAGTCCATCGTCGCCGAGCCGCTGGAAATCCATTGCCGGGAGATGTCCAAGTCGGACCGCCGCGCGCGGGTGGCGGAACTGCTCGCCCAGGTCGGCCTGCCCGCTGACGCCGCCACGCGCTATCCGCACGAGTTCAGCGGCGGCCAGCGGCAGCGGGTGGGCATCGCGCGGGCGCTGGCGGCGCGGCCGAAGTTCATCGTGTGTGACGAACCCGTCAGCGCGCTGGACGTGAGCGTGCAGGCGCAGATCGTCAACCTGTTGCAGGATTTGCAGGAACAACTCGGGCTGACGTACCTGTTCATTGCGCACGACCTCGCCGTGGTCGAGCACCTCAGCGATCAGGTGCTCGTCCTCTACCGGGGTAAGATCGTCGAGGCCGCCAGCGCGGAGGCGATCTACCGCGCGCCGCAGCACGAGTACACCCGACGCCTGCTGGCCGCAGCGACGGCCTGAACGGATGTGTTCCGTGGGCACGGCTTGGTGCCGCTCCTTACGATTCCACGCCGTTTTTGTGGCGACTTTGGCGCGCAAAAATGGTTGCATCCGCAAGGTCCTTTCCCCTTAGCCGTGATCGTGCAATTTCGCTCCTTCCACTCACTCATTGTCCTGCTGGCCGTCCTGGTCTGCGGCATGTCCGCCAACGCGCGGGCAGGCCAGCACGTTGTGACGGTGGTCTCGCAGGAGGCCGGCGTGACCCCCTTTATCAGCCTCTTCACGGTGACGATGACCAACCCGGCCGCGCTCGCGTCGTACCAGTTCATCGTGAAGCCCAAGAAAGGGTCGGACACCCGACCGGTCTCGGCGACGTACTCCGCCGCGGCGCTCCGGGCGCGCGGCTTCGTGAACCTAGATTCCCAGGTGATCGTCCTGCCGGTTTTCGGCCTCTACCAGAACCGTCGCAATACCGTCAAGCTGCTCTTCCGCTTTAACAACGGCGAGTCGCAGACGGAAACCCTGTCCATCCACACGACGGCCTCCGACGACGCGCACACGAAGTTCGACGTGCTCAAGGCCAGGAAGTCGGGTGCCGCGCTCTCCTACGATTTCATCCTGCTCAAAACCTACGACTCGGTGAACTCCCCCCTGATCATCGACACCGACGGGGAACTGCGCTGGGCGGGCACTTCCGGGGTCTCCGACGGCGGCGAGGGAGCCGCGGCGTTCTACCAGAACGGCATCTACCTGGGCGTCGGCACGAGCCTCCTGCGGATCGAACTCGACGGCGAGACCACGCTGCGGCGCGACCTGGCCGAGGCGGGGATCATCGGGTTCCACCACAACATCGATTTCGGCCGCGACGGCCTGATCCTCGACGTGGCGCTGCCATTCGCCATCGAATCGGTCAACATGGAAGTGGATGCCAAGGGCAACGTGCTGCGCCAGTGGAATCTCGGCATGATCTTGGCGGAAACCATGTTCGAGGGCGGCGACGATCCCTCGGGGTTCGTGCAGGACTACTGCTACGGCGACTGGTTCCACAACAACGCCACGGCCTACCGCGCGTCGGACGACACCCTGCTCGTGTCCAGCCGGGAGAACTTCGTCATCGCGCTGGATTACGATTCCGGCGAGATCCGGTGGATCCTGGGCGACCCGGAAAAGCACTGGGCCGATTATTCCACGCTGGAACGGTACGCCTTGCAGCTCGCGCCCGGCTCGACCGCGCCCATTGGCCAGCACGCGCTTTCCTTCGACGGCGACCGGTTGATGCTCTTCGACAACGGCTACCCGAGCATCAACCAGTCCCCGGCGGGCAATTCCCGTTCCTACAGCGCGCCGCGGAAGTACCAGATCGACACCGCGGGCGGCCTGGCCACGGAAGTGTGGAATTACCCTAATAACGAGAGTGTCTTCAGTCCGGTTTGTTCGAGCGTCTACATGGACCAGCCGGACAATTACCTGATCGACTACGCGACGGCCGGTCCCTTCCTGCACACCGAGATCTTCGGCCTGAACCACGGCAACAAGGTGTTCGATTACCAGTATGCCGCGCCGGATTTTTGCGCCGCCGGTTGGAACGCGGCCATCGTCCATCTGGAGCATTTGGTGTTTTGAAGGTGATGGGGGGACGGCGCGGGGAGGTTTGCATACAAAGGGCACAAAGACAGGTAGGAGGGGAATGCCAGATGGAACCGTGACCTCCGGTTTGCCTCTGTGATCGTTGGTGCTCCTCTGTGTGCAAGCCTCCCCGTGCCGCCCACCTGCCTGCTTCTCAGCGATTGCAGCCCACGCGCTCCCCGGGTAAACTGCCCTCCGCTCCCGCGTCACTCCCGTGAATCCATACCTCCGCAAATTGTTCCGCTTAAACTGGGTGCTGCTCGCGCTCATGGTGGCGCTCTGCGTCGTCAGCATCATCGCCATCTACTCGGCGACGTTCATGCGCGATGCCTCCTCCTACCTCGCGCAATCCGCGCGCAAGCAGACGGTCTGGATCGCGGCGAGCATGGTGATCTTCATCGCGGCCAGCCTCGTGGATTATCGCTGGATCAAGTGGGGCGCGCTGCCCGTGTACGCCGCGGGCGTGGGGCTGCTGGTGCTCTGCAAATTCATCGGCAAGACCCACTACGGAGCCAAGAGCTGGCTGGAGTTCGGCGGCGTCAGCCTGCAACCCTCGCAACTGGCCATCTTGGGCGGCATCATGATCATCGCGCTGCTGCTCAGCGAATACCGGCGGATGCACCCGATGCTCAAGCTGCTGCTCTGCGGTCTGATCGCCGGGCCGCCCTGCCTGCTCGTGGCGGCGCAACCGCAGTTGGGCGGCGTGATCGTGTGGGGGCCGGTGATGCTGGCGATGCTCTTCGTCGGTGGCATCCCCCTGCGCTACCTCTACGCGGTGATCCTGATGGCCGTGGCCGTGATGCCCATCGGCGCGCACCTGCTCAAAGAATTCCAGTACAAGCGCCTGACGACCTTCCTTGATCCCGACGCCGACCCGCTCGGCGCGGGCTGGAACATCCTCCAGTCCATGACGGCTATCGGTTCCGGCGGCTGGCACGGCAAGGGGTTCAAGGCGCACGGCACGCTAGTCGAGCAGGACCTGCTGCCCAAGAACATCGCGCACACGGACTTCATCTTTTCGGTCATCGGCGAGGCTTATGGCTTCGTGGGCGGGGCGACGGTGCTGGTGCTCCTGGCCATGCTGCTGGTGACGGTGCTCTACTGCGCGTACCAGGCCAAGGACCAGCTCGGGCTGATGGTGTGCATCGGCGTCTCGGGATTGTTGTTCACGCACATCTTCATGAACGCGGGCATGACGATCTCGCTGGTGCCCATCGCCGGGTTGCCGCTGCCGATCATCAGCTACGGCGGCACGTTCGTGATGATCATCATGTTCGCCCTCGGGCTGGTGCAGAGCGTGTGGATTCACCGGAAGACGGTGCGCTGAGATGCGTCACGACCGCCGCGCCAGGATGCTGAAGCTCTGGCGGAACTTGGCGATGCTGTCTGCGGGCAGCACGCCGCGCCACTGCGCGCCCGGGTACACCATCGAGTTGCGCCCGATCACCGAGCCCGGGTTGAGCACCGCGTTGCAGCCCACCTCCGCGTGGTCGCCCAGGATCGCGCCGAACTTCCGCAGGCCGCTGCCGACGCGCCCGCCGTCCGCGTTCTCGACGGTGATTTCGCCGTGGTCCAGCTTCACGTTGCTCAGGATGACGCCCGCGCCCAGGTGGCTCTTGTGGCCCAGGATGGAATCTCCCACGTAGTTGAAGTGCGGCACCTGCACGCCGTTGAACAGGAGACAATTTTTGAATTCGCACGAGTTGCCCAGCACGGCGTTGTCGCCCACCACGACGTTCTCGCGCACGTAGCAGCCGTTGCGGACGTGACAGTTCGCGCCGATCCACGCCGGGCCTTTGATCATCGCGCCGTGCTCGACGACCGTGCCCTCGCCGATGAACACGTTCTCGCCGATGTACGGCTTGCCGACCAGTTCCGCCAGGCACCCGGGGCGCAGGCTGAACTGGAGATAGACGGCGATCTTGTCCAGCGCCTCCCAGACGTTCGTGACGTGCTCGAACAGGACGCGGTGCGCGGTTTGGTTGAGGTCGAGGTAATCCTGCGGCGGGAACGTCGGGGTGGGGGAACTCATGGGGTTAGAGTCTGGTGAGCTTCTGGCCGTCCTTGGTGTCCTTGACCGCCCAGCCGAGCGCGGCGATGGCGTCGCGCAATTCGTCGCTGCGGCGGAAATCCTTGTCTTTGCGGGCCCCGGCGCGTTCGTCCAGCAGGCGGCTGACTTCGGCCGGAGTCTCCTCGGCGTCCGGTTCGACGGCGAGCGTCGCGTTGATGCGGTTCCACCAGCCGAGCAGTTGCCGCGCGTGCGCGGGTGAAAGCTCGCCCTTGTCCAAGAGCAGGTTGCTCTCGCGCACGATTTCAAAAAGCTGGCCCAGTGCGCCGGAGATGTTCAGGTCGTCGTCCATCGCCTGCTCGAAGCGGTCGTGGTCGGCCAGTGCGTGCGGCTCGCCTGTGGGGGCGGGCGCGGCGTGGTCTGTCAGGCGCGACACCCAGGCGTCCAGCCGTCGCAGCGAGGCGCGGGCGTCGGCCATGCCCTCGAAGGTAAAGTTGAGCGGCAGTCCGTAGTTGACCCGCAGCAGGGCATAGCGCACCTCGCGCCCCGTGTAGCCCTTGGCGAGCACGTCGCGCAACGTGTAGAAGTTGCCCAGCGACTTGCTCATCTTCTGGCCGTCCACCATGAGGTGCTTGCAGTGCATCCAGTAACGCACGAACCGCTTGCCCGTGACGGCCTCGCTCTGGGCGATCTCGGCTTCGTGGTGCGGGAAGATGTTGTCCTCGCCGCCGCAATGGATGTCGATCTCGTCGCCCAGGAGCGCGCCCGCCATCGCGCTGCACTCGATGTGCCAGCCCGGGCGGCCCCGGCCCCACGGAGAGTCCCAGCCCACGTCGCCGTCGGCCTCGTCCCAGGCTTTCCACAGGGCAAAGTCGCCGACGTTTTCCTTCTCGTACTCGTCGTTGCGGATGCGCCCGGTGGGGCGGAGGTTTTCCAGGTCCAGGTGCGCCAACTTGCCGTAGTTGGGGAACTCCTTGATGCGGTAGTACACGCTGCCGTCCTCGGCCTGGTAGGCGTAGTTGCGTTCGATCAGCACGCCGATCATCTCGATCATGCGCGCGATGAACTGCGGCGCGGTCGCCTCGGGGAACTCGGCGGCGGGCTTGATGCGCAGCACCGTCAGATCCTCGAAGAACGCCTTCTTGAACGGCGCGGTGAAGTCCGCCAGCGCCATGTTTTGCTGGCGGCTGTTGCGGATGGTCTTGTCGTCCACGTCCGTGAGGTTCATCACACGGTGGACGTGGTAGCCGCGCGCCTCCAGGTGGCGCTGGAGCAGGTCCTCGAAGAGGTACGCGCGGAAGTTGCCGATGTGCGCGTAGCTGTAGACGGTGGGCCCGCAGGTGTAGAGCTTGACGCCGTGCGACGCGGGGGCGAGCGGCTGGAACTCTTCGAGCTGGCGGCTGTAGGTATTAAAGAGGCGGGTGGCCATGGGGCGTGGGCGGGAGAATAGCCGCGAAAATACGCAAAAGGCGCAGAAAAATAGGGAGAGAGGCGTCAGAGGCCGGGTGGGGGAGCGGGTGGCGCGGTGGGTTGTTCCACGTCGGCCTCGTCGCGCTCGACGCTGGCGACTGCCATCGCCGCGATGCCTTCTGCGCGACCGAGGAAACCCATCTTCTCGTTGGTGGTCGCCTTGACGCTGACCCGGGTGACGGGCAGCCGCAGACATTCCGCGAGCCGCGCGCGCATGCTATCCAAATGCGGCGCGATCTTGGGCGCTTCGGCAATGAGCGTGGCATCGACGTTGATGATGCGTGCTCCGTGGCCGTCGAGGATGCCCACCACGCGCGAGAGGATGTCCGTGCTGGCGATGCCTTTGATGGATGGGTCCGTATTTGGGAAGTGGTGGCCGATGTCGGCGGACGCGACGGTGCCCAGCAGCGCGTCGGCGATGGCGTGGATGAGCACGTCGGCGTCCGAGTGGCCTTCGAGTCCTTTGCTGTGCGGAATCTCAATGCCGCCCAGCCACAGCGGCCTGCCTTCGACGAGGGCGTGAACGTCGTAACCGATACCGGAGAAGGTGCTGCGGGGCATGGGCTTTGGAGTCTGTGTCGGCGAAGCTAAATCGGCTCGGGAATAAAAGCGGGATGGCCGCTTACTTCGCAATCACCGCCGCCTTCTCCTCGATCTCCGGGATGTGTCCGCTGCTGGCGATGATCGCGAACTTGCCCGGCTTGTCCTTGCGCGGGGTCATCACGACCTTGCCGCCCGCGTTCTCCACCAGCAACATCCCCGCCGCCACGTCCCAGATGCTGATGCCCGCTTCCACGTAGGCGTCGAGCCGGCCGCTGGCGACGTACGCGCAATCCAGCGCGGCGCTGCCCATCATCCGGGCTTTCCTGACGCGATGGATCATGTCTTCCAGCACGGGCAGGTTCGTGTTGATGGCTTCCGTGACCTTGGACAAACCGATGGACATCATCGCGTCGCCCAGCTTCGTGCGCTGGCTGACGGCCATCGGTTGGCCGTTCATCGTGGCGGGCTCGCCTTGAGCGGTGGCAAAGAGTTCGTCGCGCATCGGATCATAGATCACGCCCGCCAAAATTTTCCCGTCCCTGCGCACGGCGATGGACGTGCAGAAGTGCGGGATGCTGTAGAAGTAATTCACGGTGCCGTCAATCGGATCGACGATCCATTGGAACGGACTGTCCTGGTTGCCGCCGATGCCTTCCTCGCCAAAGATGGCGTGGTCGGGGAACTGCTCCAGGAGCAGGCGGGTGATGAGTTCCTGGGTTTCCACGTCGAGCGCGAGCTTGATGTCGTGCGCGTGGAACTCGTTCACGTCGAGGGTGCGGCCAAAGTGTTCGCGCAGGAGACCGCCCGCGGCGCGCGCGGCGGCGACGGCGGCATCTAGATAGAGGGACATGGAGGAAATGTAGAGAGAAAACGCGCTGCGTCGAGATGGGGCGCTATGCGCCGATGCAGGATGCAGGATGCAAGATACAGGATGTAGAAAACAGCATGTTCCAGCCGATCATCCTGCATCCTGCATCGGCGCATAGCGCCCCATGTCCCGCGTCGCGCCCTCGGCGCAAAAAATCAGGGAGAGAAAACCGAAGTCTTCTCCCCCTGAGCGGTTGAAGGTGATTGTTGGTTGAAACCGAAAACCCCCGCAAGAATTACTTCTTCTTGGCGGGAGCTTTCTTGGCGGGGGCAGCCTTCTTCTCAGCCACGGGTTTCGCAGCAGGAGCCTTCTTGGCGGCCATCTTCTTGGCGGGAGCCTTCTTGGCCGGTGCCGCCTTCTTTGCCGGTGCCTTGGTCGTTTTGGTTGCGGGAGTCGCTTTCTTGGTGGGCATCTATGTTTTCACCCCTTTCTGCCGCGAGTGGCGGCGCTATATGTTGTATAGTGCGCGTGTGCGCTCTACATGAGCTAGCAGTTAGCTATCCACTCTCTATTCGTCAACATTTATTTCGCAATTTCTACGAAAATCTTCACCAATTCGGTTGCCAACACGCTTTTTTTGGCCCGTGCGAGTTCGCATCTCTCACCCGACGCGAAAAACAGCGTGAGCGCGTTGTCCTCGCTCTCGAACCCGATATCGGGTCGGCTCACATCGTTGGCCACGATGAGCGCGCAACCTTTCTCGGTGAGCTTGCGCCGCGCGTGCGCCTCCAGGTCGTGCGTCTCCGCCGCGAAGCCGACCACGCGCGTGGCTCGCTTGCGTCCCGGCGCGGGCGCGAGATCGCGCAACGAGCGCAGGATGTCGCGCGTCGGCACGAGTTCGAGCGTCAGGGTTTCGCGCGCGCCTTTCTTGATTTTCTGCGCCTCAATTCTGACGGGCCGGAAATCCGCCACCGCCGCGCACAGCACGCACACGTCCGCCCACCCGACCCAACGGTGTATGGCGTCGTACATTTCGTCACTGGTGGTGACGGGTTCCAGCCGCGCGCCCTCCGGCGCGGCGAGCGCGACGGGCCCGCTGACGAGCACGACCTCGTGCCCCGCGTCGAGCGCCGCCTGCGCGATGGCATATCCCATCTTGCCACTGGAACGGTTGCTCAGGTAGCGCACCGGATCGATGGGCTCGCGCGTCGGCCCGGCCGTGAGGAGGAAACGCATGTCAAAGGCGGAAGGCGGAAGGAGAGAAATTTGTGGGGTCCATCAGGAAAGGGGGGCGCTCGGCGAAACAGACTCTGCCGTTTCTGCCCTTCCGCCTTCCACCTTCCGCCTTCCGCCTTCCAAAATCCGCTCCGCTTCCGCGACGATCCCATCCACGGGCCAGAGCCGCCCGACGCCCTCGTAGCCGCAGGCGAGGAGTCCTTCCTCGGGCCCGATGAACGCCGCGCCGCGCCCGCGCAACGTCTCGACGTTGGCCTGCGTCGCCGGGTGCAGCCACATCTTGCCGTTCATGGCGGGAGCCAGGAGGATCGGCGCGCGCGTGGCCAGCGCGATGGCACTCAGGGCGTGGTTGGCGAAGCCGTACGCGAGTTCCGCCACGATCTGCGCCGTGGCAGGGGCGATGAGCAGCAAGTCCGCATCGTCGGCCAGTTCGATGTGGCCGGGGTGCCAGCCGATCTTCTCGTCGAAGAGGTCCGTCACCACGGGCTGACGCGAGAGCGTCTGGAGCGTCAGCGGCGTGATGAAGTGCCGCGCCTCAGCGGTCATAACGACGCGCACCTCGCGGTCGCGCTTGGTGAGCTGGCTGGCGATATCCGCCGCGCGGTACGCCGCGATGGAGCCCGTCACGCCGAGGACGACCGTTTTCTTTTTCGGGAAGGCGTCAGACATGGGTGGGGAGAAGTTTCAAGTTTCAAGCACCAAGCTCCAAACAAGGCCGAAGGTTCAAGAAGCAGAGAAACCAGGATAAATCCGGCTTGAACCTTGTGCCTCGAATCTTGTTTGGAGCCTGGTGCTTGAAACTTGAAACTTCTTCAAATCAGGTCCGAGAACCGCCGGCTCAGATACCGCTCGGCCTTCATGATCGCGCGGAACTTGGAAAGGTCCTCCTCCACCGAGCCGCTGATGATGACGTACTGATAGTCGCGCCAGCGCGCCATCTCGCCCGCGGCGTTGGCCAGGCGGCGCTCGATTTGCTCCGGAGTCTCGGTGCCGCGCTTGACCAGGCGGCGGCGCAGTTCGGCCATGTCCGGCGGCATGATGAACACGTCGGCCAGGGCATTCTGGATGGTCGGATCGGTGCTCGCACGGATGGCCGCCGCGCCCTGCGTGTCGATGTCGATGAGCACGTCCACGCCCTCGCGCAGATGCACCAGCACGTTCTCGCGCAACGTGCCGTAGAAATTGCCGTGGACCTCCGCGTATTCCAGGAATTCACCCGCCTCGACGTTGCGCCGGAACTCCTCCACCGAAAGGAAGTGGTAGTCCTCGCCGTGAAACTCGCCGGGGCGCGGCGGGCGCGTGGTGCAAGACACCGAGTAGATGAAATCCTTCGTGGTACGCAACGCCGAGCAGAGCGTCGATTTCCCCGCGCCCGAGGGAGCCGACACCACGAAGAGGATGCCCGCCCGGAAGATTTTCTTGGGCCCGGGGGCGGGAGCGGTGCTCATTCAATGTTTTGCACCTGTTCGCGCACTTTGTCCAATTCGGTCTTGCACGCCAGCGCGAGCTGATTGATGGCGAGGTCGTTGGATTTCGCGCCGAGCGTGTTGAGTTCGCGCGCCATTTCCTGGGTGAGAAAATCCATCGTGCGGCCAACGGGTTCGTCCTTGGGCAGCAGGGCCATGAACTGGTCGAGGTGGCTTTCCAGGCGCGTGACTTCCTCGGAGATGTCGCAGCGGTCCGCGAACAGGACGACCTCTTTATACAGGCGTTCGTCGTCCAAGGTGAGTTCGATCCCGGCTTTCTGGAGCCGCTCGTGGAGCGCGGCGCGATAGTTCGCGGTGGCGTCGGGCTGGCGGCGGCGGATGTCGGCGAGCCGGGCGCGCATGTCCTCCAGCCGCCCATGCAGGTCGTCGGCGAGATGGCGTCCCTCGCGCGAGCGCATCTCGACGAGGTCGGCCAACGCCTGCCGCAACGCCGCCTCGACGCCAGGCCACGTTTCGTCCGGCGACACGGTTTCTTCCGTGAGCCGCAGCACGCCCGGCGCGCGCAGGACGGTTTCGAGGGTGATCTCGCCGCCCGCGCCGAGTTCCCGTTGCAGCGCGAGCATCGCCTGGTAGTACGAGCGCGCGGCGGCGACATCGAGCGCGGGCGGCGGCGCGTCCGTGGCGGTGCGCGCCTGGAGCATGATGTTCACCGAGAGCCGTCCGCGCGCGACGGGCGCGTTGGTGCTCTCGCGGGCGCGGGGTTAGAGGGTGGCCC